>NZ_CAKKMF010000090.1 GCF_918697925.1 Arthrobacter sp. Bi26 | reverse complement strand
ACCATGTTGCGTTTCGTCGCCCGGCGGCTCATCACCTCGGTGCTGGTTCTCGCCGTGCTCACAGCGATCGTCTTCATCCTTGCCCGCATCGTTCCCAGCGACCCGGCCGTCATCTACGCCGGCCCGAAGGCGCCCCCAGCCGAGCTGGACAGGGTCCGGGAGCACCTCGGCTTTAACCGTCCGATCCTCGAGCAGTACTTCGACTACGTCGCAAAGCTGATCACCGGGGACTGGGGCCAGTCCCTTGCCACAAAACGCCCCGTGTTGGACGAGCTGTTCACCCGCCTCCCAGCCACATTGGAACTCATCGGGTTTGCCATGGTTCTCGCTGTTTCGGCAGGGGTCATCTTGGGCGTGGTTGCCTCCCACCGGCCCGGCGGATTCATCGACGGAGCAATCCGTTTCCTCTCCATCGGAGGGATTTCCGTGCCCGCCTTCTGGCTCGGACTACTCCTTCAACTGTTGTTCGTTGGGGGGCTGGGCATACTTCCGGCCACTGGGCAATTCAGCAACTCCATCAAATACTCCAACCCCATCTCTCACGTGACCGGGCTTCCCCTGTTAGACAGCATGATCACCGGCAACGGCGTGGCCTTCACCGATGGGTTGCAGCACGTGATACTGCCGGCCCTCACCTTGGCCGCATACCCTCTCGGACTCGTTGCACGAATGACCAGGGCCGCCATGCTCGATGTCATGAACCAGGATTACATCTTCACCGCCAAGGCCTACGGTCTGAGGGAGACCGCCATCCGTTGGCGCCTGGCCCTGAAAAATGCTCTACCACCAGTCCTGTCTATCGCCGGAATGGCTGCCGCCTACGCCCTGACCGGAACATTCTTCGTCGAAGCTGTCTTCAACTGGCCAGGAATTGGGCAGTTCGCTACATCTTCGATGCTTGCAGTGGACTACCCAGCCATCATAGCAATTACGCTCATGGGCGCCACAGCATACCTGCTGGCCAACCTCCTCGTGGACATCCTGCAATCCCGAATCGACCCCAGAGTGAGCATGTCATGAGCCCCACGACCCAAATCCCCGCCCCGACCCGTTCCGGGCCGGCCGGAGAACAGGCCACCCTCAAACCGATCAAACTACTTAAACAGACCCTGGGCCGTGACCGTTTGGCCGCTGTTGGCGCGATGATCATAGTCCTTGTCGTAATCCTTGCTGTTTTTGGGCAATGGCTGGCACCTTTCCCTGATCAGGGCATGGGGGCGACCAATGCCTCGGCCCGAAACCTCGCTCCCAACGCCTGGAACTGGCTCGGCACCGATCAACTCGGTCGTGACGTTCTCAGCCGCATCATCATGGGCGCGAACCCGGCGCTGACCATCTCTGCCGTCGTTGTCGCGGCCGCGGCCCTCATCGGCATTCCCCTCGGCGCTGTCGCCGGATACTGCGGCGGCTGGCTCGACGAAGCCTTGATGCGTGTGACCGAGATCTTCCAAGCCTTCCCGCCTCTGCTCCTGGCCATGGTGACCGTTGCGATCCTGGGGCCCAGCCTGACCAACGCCGGCATCGCCTTGGCCATCAGCTGGTGGCCCTGGTATGCGCGCCTTGTACGAGCGGAAGCAAAATCCCTTCGGGAACGCTCCTATGTCGAAGCAGCCCGCGCCATGGGCATTCCGCAACTGCTCATCATCAGCCGCCATGTACTTCGCAACTGCATGACACCCATCCTCGTCCAAGCCACCGTCGACATCGGCACTGTGATCCTGGCCGCCGGGTCCCTGGCATTCATCGGCCTTGGAACGCAGCCGCCCCTGCCCGACTGGGGTCTCATGGTCGCTGAAGGGCGCGGGCTCATATTCAGTTCCTGGTGGATAGCCACCTTTCCGGGCCTGGCCATCTTTCTGGCCGTCCTGGGATTCAACCTCCTCGGAGATTCGCTGCGCGACCTCCTTGACCCCAGGCAGGTAAAGCGATGACCCACGTACTTAGCATCCGCGACCTCAACGTCGAATTCACCGACCGGGGAACGCTCACCAACCGCCCCGTCCGCGGGATCGACCTCGATGTTTCCGCCGGTGAAATCCTCGGCCTGGTGGGGGAAACCGGGTGCGGCAAGTCCCTGACAGGACTCGCAGCCTTGGGGATCCTTCCACGCGGCGCACGGCGCACGGGGCAAGTGACCATCGGCAACGATCCCTCACAGGCCTCGTCAGAAGCAGGCGGCTCGGTGGCCATCGTATTCCAAAACCCCGGAACTGCCTTCAACCCTGTCTTCACGCTCGGCCGCCAACTCAGCGATGTCCTGAGCCGGCACCGGCAAATCTCGAGGTCCGAAGGCAAAGCTGAAATCATTCGTCACCTAAGCCTGGTCGGCCTTCCCGACCCTGAACGGGTCTACCGCAGCTACCCGCACCAATTGTCCGGCGGAATGCTGCAGCGGGCCATGATTGCCATGGCTCTGCTACGCAAGCCCCGGCTTTTGATCCTCGATGAGCCCACAACGGCTCTTGACGTCACTGTTGCCCGGCAAATTTTGGTCCTCATAGACGAACTCCGACACAAGTTCGGGTTCGGTGTGCTGCTCATCAGCCATAACCTTGGCATCATCCGCGATGTCTGCGACCGCGTGGCAGTCCTCTACGCAGGCAGGGTGATCGAAACCGGAACCGTCGACGCGGTCATGAACAACCCCCGCCACCCATACACCCGCGGCCTCCTCGGCGCCCTCCCAGCAGGCCGAACCCACGGCCAGCGACTGACCGCCATCCCTGGAACAGTCCCGGGGAACCTCCTATCCCTCACCGGGTGCGCCTTCAGAAACCGTTGCTCACATGCAGTCACCGACTGCTCCCTCACCGACCCGCTGCTCACCGAGACCGGGCCACACCAGGCAGTCGCCTGCCTCCAGGAAGGCGAACTATGACCAACGTTCTCACCCTCGAAAACATCGTCAAAACGTTCCCGCACCAAAGAAGAGTCTTCACCGCAGTCGACAACGTCTCCCTCAGCATCAAGGAAGGTACGGTCTACGGCCTTGTCGGAGAGTCCGGCTCCGGCAAAAGTACCCTCGCCCGCTGCGCCATGCAGCTGATGCGCCCAACATCCGGGCGGGCTGTCTTTGAAGGACATGACCTCGGCAAGCTCGAACCCAAGGCACTGCGCACCATTCGTTCCCGGATGGGAATGGTACTTCAGAATCCAGTGGCGTCTTTGAATCCACGCATGACTATCGGCGCTTCAGTGGCAGAGCCCCTCCGGACCCACACTGCCCTGAAAGGGCAGGCCCTCCAAGCAAGAATAAACAATCTGCTTGATGAGGTCGGACTGGGAGCCGAACACACCCACCGGCTCCCGCATCAGCTATCCGGAGGACAGTGCCAACGCGTCGGCATCGCACGCGCCCTGGCCACATCGCCCCGTCTCCTCATCCTGGACGAACCCACCAGCGCCCTTGATGTTTCCGTCCAAGCCCAGATTCTGAACCTGCTCCAGGACCTGCAGCAACAAAAAGGGCTCACATATCTGCTCATCTCCCACGACCTGGACGTCGTCCGCTATCTCAGCGATGACGTTGCGGTTATGAAGACCGGAAAGATCGTAGAAAGCGGAACAGCCGAACGGATCTTCACAGACCCACGGCACGACTACACCCGCAGACTCCTCGAGGCAGCCCCAGGGCACGGCCGACCCGAAATGGCCGACTCCCACACTCTCCCCACCCTCACCACGCAAGGCAACGACTAAACATGCTAAAGGCAACAGCTAACAGTTCTCTCCTGACCAGCCCCGGCAAGATTGACCGCTATGCCGGCCAGGACTTCAACGAGCACGTCACCCTGGACAACTGGCAAGAAAGCCCATTCAATCGCTGGGGCTTCGCTCACATCAGCGAACTCATTACCACAGCAACGATCCGTCGAGGCAGCACATCCCTGCCCTCTACTGGAAACGATTCAGTCACCACGGAACACGCGGAGAGGTGGCACAGTGTTGAGGAGTTCCTGGAATCCACGCACACAGATGCCATCGTCGTACTTCAACACGGGAAACTGGTCCTGGAACGCTATTTTGGCTCTTTCCAGCCGCACGACCGGCACGTCCTGATGTCTGTTTCTAAATCCGTCTGCGCGCTTACCATGGGTATTTTGGTGGGCCGGGGACTCATAGACACGCAACAGCCTGTCCACCACTACGTCCCGCCGCTGAAGGGAAGCGCCTACGGGAACGCGACGGTCCGCCAAGTACTCGACATGACCGCCGCAGTCCGCTACAGCGAGAACTACCTGGATGCGGCCGCTGAAGTCCAGCAGCAGGATAGGATCGCCGGCTGGCGCCCCAAGCTCGAAACAGACCCAGAGGACACTTACGAATTCCTCACGCTCCTCAAAGCTGCCGGAGAACACGGCCGATCATTTCAGTACTGCTCAGCCGGTACAGACGTGCTGGCATGGATCATCGAGAACGTCACCGGCAAGCGATACGCCAAAGTCGTCTCCGACGAACTGTGGTCCCAGCTCGGGACACTCGATGATGCACTCATCACCACTGATTCCGGTGGTTTCGCATTTGCGAACGGAGGAATCGCCTGTACCGCACGAGACTTGGCCAAGATCGGACAGCTCATGCTGGACGACGGGAAAGCCAACGGGCAAACGGTCGTCCCATCATGGTGGATCAACGACACGATGCGCGGCGGAGACCCGCAACTGGCCAGAGGAACCGGCTACCAGAAAGTCCACCCCAATGGCTCCTACCGAAACCAGTGGTGGGTCCCCGGAGATAGCCGAGGCACGGTCTACGCCGCAGGCATCCACGGCCAATTCATTTGGATTGACCCCGTCAGCGACACTGTCATAGCGAAGTTCTCCTCTTGCCCACAGCCGGTTGCACTCGAACTCAGCCGGGCACACGCTGAAGGCTTCAAGCAAATGGTCAGCATCCTGGAATACACCAGCTGATTGAGGCGACCCCTCGGAGCGCAGGTCCTCAGGAATCCCCACTAAATAAAGGTCAAAGGATAAAAATCGCCTCCACAGGTAATCCGAAGCAGACCGCCGCCCGGTGGCTGTGCACCCAATTGCCGGCCTTCCGCTGCCCATCACAGAGCCAAACCGACTGCTGCAAATCCCGGTTTCCCACTCTGCTCGTTGCCTGCCCCTGTACTTCAGGGTTCGATTCCTGCTCCTGACAACGAACCACAAAGGCTCGGACGCAACCTGACACTCCTGGCGGTCCTCCCCCCTTTCCCCGACATATGGGCCCTTATCGGCACCGTGTAAGGGCGCAGGAAGTCGCCGTATCTGGACAAAAGCTCCCCAGTTTCAATCCCGGTCAATGACGAGAGGAGGAAGACGTGGAGGTGCTGCGCGTATTCAACAACAACGTCCTCGCCCGCGCCGCCAACAAAGGAGTGGTCATTCTCACCGGACGCGGCCTCGGGTTCCAGCGAAACCTGGGCAGCAGGTAGACGAAACCAAAGTGGTACGCGTCTTTGTCCCCGAGGACGGGCGCAACGCAGACAACTTCGGCGCCCTGGTGGCGGCCATTCCTCCCGAACACCTGACACTGGCCGACCAGGTACTGGAAATTGCCCACAGCGGTACAAACACGGCCTCTTCCTGACGGTGAGCAGGGACCAGCCTGCCCACTCCAAACACAGTCGACAGTGCTGGCGTACTAGCAGTCACCTGCGGCCATCGCATCTAAGGAATCAACACCTGTACCCCGGTAGAGCACCAAACGATAGGGAATGCTTGGAAAGCGGAGGCGAAGACATCTGGCACGCACGAAATGTGGCTACGAGAGGATTCAAAGTGCTATCGCAATCAACTTCCAACGCCCGTCTAGCGGGCAAAGTCGCGTTGGTCACAGGCGCTACTTCCGGTATCGGGGAAACAATCGCCCGCAGACTGGTAGCCGAAGGTGCCCAGGTGCTGGCAACCGGGCGGTCAATCGAGCGAGGGCAACGACTTGAAGCGGCACTCGGTTCCCAGCTGCACTTCTATTCCACGGACATCAAAGACGAAGAATCAGGCAATTCCCTCACGTCCGCAGCAGTTTCACGCTTTGGTCGACTCGACGTGCTGGTCAACAACGCCGCGGTCGATCACACGGGAGACCTTCTGTTAGTTCCCGACAAGGAGATCCGAGAAGTCTTCGAAGTCAACACTTTCGCTGCCATCCGCCTTCTGCAAGCGGCCGCCCGAACCATGCAGGAAGCTGGCGGATCGATCATCAACATCACTTCACGTTTGGCCTCAATCGGAGTGCCCACCATGGGGATTTACAGCGCCAGCAAGGGAGCAATGCTGGCGCTGACGAAGGCTGCAGCCGTGGACCTGGCCCCCTACAACATCCGAGTAAACGCCGTTGCCCCAGGCATGACAAAGACACCGCTGTACGACGAGTGGCTGGAAACGCATGCAGATCCAGCAGCGGCCGAAGCAAGGGTTGTTGACCAAATCCCCCTTAAACGGCTTGCACTTCCAAGCGACGTGGCCGGAGCCGTGGCATATCTGGCCTCGGATGAAGCCTCTTACATCACCGGCACCTCGTTGCCCATAGACGGCGGATACACAGCTCAATAGCCGCCGGTGACTCGATGGAGGGCGCCGGCATCAGCGACGGCGATGAACTGATCGTGAACCGGGCCCTCGAGCCGCGGGACGGGTCCGTGGTCATCGCCGTGCTGGACGGGGAGCTGACCATCAAGCGGCTGCGGATCACGGGAGCCGGCGTCGTACTGCAGGCGGAGAACCCGGCGTACCCGGACATCCGGGTCCCTTCGGTCGCGGATCTGGTCATCTGGGGCGTCGCGACCCGGTGCCTGCATCATGTCTGAGGCGCGCAATGTCTAAGCCTGCCCTAATGCGGCGGATGCCGCAGATCGCGCATGTGGATGTGAACTGCTTCTACGCTTCGGCCGAGCGGGCCTTCGACCCGTCCCTGGAAGGCTGGCCCGTAGTGGTCCTGTCCAACAACGACGGCTGCGCCGTCACCCGCTCCCCGGAAGCCAAAGCCCTGGGCATCGCCTTGGGCGCGCCGTGGTTCAAACTCGCCCCGCGGGCCAAGGAATGGGGACTCGTTGCCCTCTCCAGCAACTACGAGCTCTACGGCGACATCAGCGCCCGGGTCATGGAACTGCTCGGCCGCTACTCCGCATGGCTGGAGGTCTACAGCATCGACGAGGCCTTCCTCGGCATCAAAGGCACCCCGGACGAGCTGCTGGCCCTGGGCCGAACCATGAAGGCCGCCGTGCGCCGCAACGTCGGAGTCCCGGTCTGCGTGGGCATCGCCGGGACCAAGACCCTGGCGAAACTGGCCAACAAATGGGCCAAGAACAACCCGGCCTTCGACGGCGTCTGCCGCTGGGACTCCGTGCCCGCCGCCGACAGGCAAACCCTGATGAGCCGCTTGTCCGTGATCGAGATCTGGGGCGTCGCCACCCGGCTGACCAAACGCCTCAACGCCCTCGGCATCCACTCCATCCTGGACCTGTCCCGCGCCGATCCCGTCATGATCCGGGACCGCAGGAGACAGCTCGGGTCTGGCCCGGACGAGGTGCAGTGGGTGGCGGAAGGACCTGCCTGACCAGGCCGTATCGGCGGAGACTTCCACTGCGACAGGTTCGACCAGTGTCAGCGTTACCGGTTCCTTGTCGCGGTTGAACCGGTCCCGGGTGGTGCCTTGCACGGTCGTGGGCCAGGGGTGGGCGCCGCGGGGAGGTTGCAGCCACCGCTCCAGTTCCCGCGCGGCTGCCGTCTTCAAAGGTGTGGACCTGCCCACGATCCGCAGCTCCCCGTCCAGGACCAGCCCGGCCACGACCTCCCGGGGTTCGGTGATCGGCCCGATGACTGCCTCGCAGATGATTTCCACGGTTTCGCGGTGCTTGAGTTTCAGCCAGGAACGGGCACCTGGGGTGTAGGGCTGGTCGTTGCCTTTGATCTTCCCTGTCAAGTTCAGCGTGTTGATGTGGGGGGCCGGTTTTTTGGCCTACTGTTCAGGATTTCGTGCGACGGTCTGACCCTGAACCGACGGGGGCCTCCGTTGCACCGAGGCTTTGTCGACGCCGCGGCCGCTGCGGACTTTGACCTGTTGGGACAGGTTCTGCCGGCGGGCGCGCTGTGGGTGAAATACGATTGGGCCATGGTTACCAGTGTTGATGTGGCCCGGCATCTTGGATTGTCGCAGTCGACGGTTTCACGTGCTTTGCGGGGGGATCCGGCTGTCGCGCCTTCTACCAAGGAGCGGGTTTTGTCCGGGGCGCGGGAACTTGGCTATGTACCGGATGCAGCGGCTCGCATGATGGTTACCAGGCGGACGCATGCGGTGGGCATTGTGGTCGCGGATCTGACGAGCCCGATCTACCCGGTCATTGTGGAGTCGTTGCAGAATCGGCTGCTGGAGCGTGGTTACCGGATGGTCCTGATTAGGGATCCGGATATTTCGCCGGATCCTGAGGCCGTTGATGTGCTCGATCGTGCGACGGTTGACGGGATGATCTTCGTGTCGGCGAGGGAGGGGTCCGCCGCGGTCCGGCGGGTCCTTGACCGTGGCACTCCGGTGGTGCTGTTGAGCCGTGATGATGTCAGCGTCGATGTCGAAGCCGTACTCGCAGACGACAGGGGCGCCGGCGAGCTGGTGATTTCCCATCTGCAGGGCCTGGGGCACACGAGAATCGGCGTGCTGTCGACTTTGCGGGACCGGTCCAATGGCCGTGACCGCGAGGACGGTGTCCGCGCTGCGATGGAGCGCCGCGGGATCCCGGTACGCGAGGACTGGATTCAGCACCTCCGCTTGACGCACGAGGACGGGGTGCGGGCGGCCCTGGAGATGCTTGATCGCCAGGACAGGCCGACGGCGTTGTTTTGCGTGACGGATGCTTTTGCGTTTGCTGCCATGGACGCCGCAGCCCAACTGGGGATAAATGTCCCAAATGAGCTGTCGATTGTGGGATTTGATGATTCCGGGCCATCCCGCTGGGCTTTTGTGAACCTGACCACCGTGCACCAGCCCATTGCGGAGATGTCGTACGAGGCGGTCGACCGCCTGGCCGGGAGAATCGAGGGCGAGCCTCCCAGCCAGGCACGGAAGCCCGTATTTCCGGTCAGGCTGGAAATACGGGGGACGACGGCGCCGCCTCCTCAGGCGGTATTGCGGCCGCCGCTCAGGTCAAGCGTCTGACCGGTCATATAGCTCGCTTCCGCGGAGAGCAACCACGTGGCCAGGGCGGAGAATTCCTCCGGGAGTCCGACCCTGCCCATGGGTACCTTGGCGAGCAGCTGGGCGTTCCTTTCAGGGCTGAGGTCCTCAAGGAGCCGGGTCTTCATCATGGACGGTGCGATGGAGTTGACCGTGACGCCATAGGGCGCGACTTCTTTCGCTGCCGTTTTGACCAGGGCCACGAGCCCGGCCTTGGAGGCCGAGTAGGCGGCCTGGTGCGGGTTCCCTTCGCGGGCGGAAATGGATGACAGGATGGCCACCCGGCCGTATCCCTGCTGTGTGAGGACCGGGAGGATGCTCGCCAGGCCGTGCAGGCAGCCGTCCAGGTTCACGCTCAGGGTTTTGGCCCATCCGTCGGCGGGCATTTCGGTCACGGGAGCTTCGGGACCCTGGATTCCGTGGGCGAACAGCGCCCCGTCGATCCGACCGTACCGCTGCAGTACTGTCTGGACGGTGCGGTCCCAATCAGCCCTTCTGGTGACGTTCAGGGCCATGCAGTTTGTGGGGCTGCTTCCGTCGCCCAGCCCGCCATCGGCGACATCGGTGCAGACGACAGTGGCGCCTTCGCGTGCGAGCCGGTCCGCGGTGTCGGATCCGAGCCCGCCGGCGGCGCCGGTGACCAGGATGACCTGATCCCGGAAACGGCCGGGCCAATAGATCTCGGCGCTGGCGGTTCGGGGCCGCGGGGGGCTGCCTGCGGCTGCCCCCGGTGTTGTGATTTCGGTGACTTCGCTCATGGTGTTGTCTCCATTTCAGTTTTCAGGAGTGAGCCGATCAGATTCTCGGCTGCGGTGTGGATGTGATTGAGGTGTGCGGCTGTGCCGAGGGCCTCGACGGCCCAGACGTCAGGGACTTCGACGCTGACCGGCGCGTCGGGAAGGGCCGCCAGGATTTCCCGAAGCGGGAAGACCCCCTCCCCGGGGGCCAGCCTTTTCGCACGCGACTCGATCTGCCGCGCGGATCCGTTCACATCCTGTCCCAGCGGCATGCGGTGCGGGACGGGCAGTGCCGGGGTTTCGGCCGGGCCGTCACAGAGCTGGATGACGGTCACCGCCCCTGCCGGCAGGGCTATCAGCTCTGCGATGAGGCCGCCTGCGCGCACGAAATGGAGCGCGTCCAGCATGATTCCGCAGCCTGTCTGCCCGACCAGCAGGCCGGCGGCCGGGATGGAGTCAAGGGGCTGATACGAGATCGGTTCAATGGACGGGCGGATGCCGTACTTCGTGGCATCCTCAACCAGCGCCGCAAGGCTGTCCGTCAACCGGGCGCGGTCCGGATCGCCGCCGATGACGTTGAGCACAGAAGCGCCGAGGGCTGCGCCGGCCTCCAGTACCGGTTCCCATTCCTTGCGTCCGCGGTGTCCGTCCAGGGTAAATACTTCAATGTCGCGGACTGAGAGGCCCGTGGCCGCCAGGCGTTCAATGGTCTGCACCGACATGAACGAACCGGCAGCCATGGGGTACTGGGTTTCACTCCGGGTTGCCGGGTGAACCCGGATCCCGACAGAGGTAAAGCCCGCAGCTGCCGCTGCGTCCACCAGCTCCGGCGGACTAAAATGCAGCGCTGACAAGTGCGCCAGCCCGATCGTTCTGTTCATAACTTCCATCCTGCTCTGGGTGTTTGACTGTTATTAAGCGATGCGCGTATGATCTAAATCACTAAATGACTACGTAGTCATTAAAGCACTCAATCCGCTCGCCCGCAAAGGTGCAGCCGAGCAAACAAGAAAGGTTGCGGTGAACCGCAATGCCTAGTTCCCACACTTCGAGCACCGGGGGTACCGCCATGGGCGCCCTGAACCATCCTCCCGTCGTCATCAGTGCCACGTCTGGACGGCGGGCAGCGCTGGCCAGCACTGTTGGCGCCGTCGTGGACTGGTACGACTTCTTCCTCTACGGCACTGCTGCCGCCGTTGTGTTCGGGCCGTTGTTCTTCCCATCGGACAACCAGGTCGCCGGGCTGCTGGCCTCCATGGGTTCGTTCGCCGTCGGCTTCCTGTTCCGCCCGCTCGGCGGGGCCATCTTCGGCCACTTCGGCGATAAGTACGGCCGCCGCACCATGCTCTTCATCACCGTCATCATGATGGGACTGGCCAGCACGGCCATCGGGTTACTCCCCAGCTACGCCGCGATCGGCGTCGCCGCACCGATCCTGCTCGTGACCCTGCGGGCCATCCAAGGCATCGCCGTCGGCGGGGAATGGGGCGGCGCGGCCCTGATGGCAGTGGAAAACGCGCCGGCAGGCCGGCGCAACTTCCTCGCCACCGGCGTGCAGATCGGATCATTCGTCGGACTGCTCCTCGGCACCGCAGCGTTCGCCCTGGTCACCGCACTGACCACGGCCGAACAGTTCCTCGCCTGGGGCTGGCGCCTGCCGTTCCTGATCAGCATCCTCTTCGCCCTTGTCGGACTCTGGATCCGGGCCGGCGTGCCCGAGTCAGCAGAGTTCACCGCCGTCAAGGAAGAACACAAGGACGCCCGTGCACCGTTGGCTGAAGCGCTGCGGACCAGCCCCAAGCAGATCCTGGCCGTGATCGGCATGCGGATGGTGGACCAGAGCACCTTCTACATGGGCTTCACCTTCTCCCTGGCCTACGTCAAAAACTTCACCGACACCCCTACCTCCACCGTCCTGACCGCCTCGATGGTCGCCATGGTCCTCGCCATCCCCTTCCTGGCACTCTGGGGACGCCTCGCGGACAAGTACGGCCGGAAATGGTTCTACATCATCGGCCCCCTCGCCGCGGCCCTTGCAGCAGCACCATTCTTCGCAGCGCTGGAAAGCGGCGAACTGATCCCGATGATCCTGGGCTTCTGCGCCCTGATCAACCTCGGACACAACATCTCCACCTGCGTCCAGCAGACCTGGTTCACCGACATGTTCGACGTCCGGATCCGCTACAGCGGCGCAGGATTCGCCTACGCACTCGCCGGAGCCGTGGGCGGCTTCATCCCCCTGATCGCCACCGCCCTCATGGCCAGCAGCGGCAGCTGGGCCCCCGCCGCGGCGCTCCTCGCCGGGCTTTGCCTGATAGCCCTGGTCTCCAGCCTTTGGTCCTACAAGTGGGCCAACAAGGAACACCGCTAAAGACAAGAAGCAGGACGCAACCAAACCAACGGTGACGCGAAGACGAGTGCGCGGCAACCGGCAACCGAGACGCCAGTTGCCGCGCATTCACCCCCTGCACACAAAACACAGACCACAGATACAGCCAACAATTAAGGCCAGCGCCGAGTGAAGACCACCAAATCTGATGACCTGACCACATCCCCCGCCAAAGCCCTGGACTGCGACGTCCTCGTCATCGGCTCCGGCGCGGGCGGGCTTTCCGCTGCCGTAACAGCCGCCTACCACGGCCTGAAAGTCATCGTCGTGGAAAAAGCCGAGGTCTGCGGCGGCGCCACGTCCTGGTCCGGAGGCTGGGCCTGGACCCCGGGTAACCCGCTGGCCAAAGCCGCCGGCGTCAACGAGGACCCCGAACTCTTCCGCACCTACCTGCGCCACCGACTCGGCGCGAACTACCGTGAGGACAAGGTCGAGGCGTTCCTTGAGGCCGTCCCGCACATGGTCGGTTTCTTCCAGGACAAGACCAGCCTGCAGTTCGTTCCCGGAGCCAAGATCAAGGACATCTACGGCAGCACACCGGGCGCCGGCACCGGGCACCGCTCCGTGGGCCCCAAACCCTTCAACGCCCGCAAAATCAAACCAGAACTGCGCGCCATAATGCGCCACCAGCTCTACGAAACATCATTCCTGGGCATGGGCATCATGGCCGGGCCGGACCTTACCAAGTTCCTCTCCGCCTCCCAAGGAAACCTCCAGGGCCTGTTCCACGCAGCCTGGCGGGTGGGCTTCCACCTGTTGGACCTGATCATTCACCGCCGGAACATGCAGCTGGTCAACGGCACCGCCCTCACCGGCCGGCTCATGAAATCAGCCGACGACCTCGGCGTCGACATCCGCGTCTCCACCCCCGCCAAGCGCTTGCTCACCGACGGGACCGGCACGGTGACCGGCGCCGTCGTGGATTCACCCTCCGGCAGCTACACTATCAACGCTTCCCGCGGCGTCGTTCTGGCCACCGGCGGGTTCCCCAACGACGTTGCCCGCCGCAAGGCGCTTTTCCCCAAGACCCCCACGGGCCGCGAGCACTGGACACTCGCACCCAAGGAAACCACCGGGGACGGCATTACCATTGCCCAGGCCGTGGGTGCCCGCTTCGACACCGATGCGGCGTCTCCGGCAGCCTGGTGCCCGGTCTCCCTGGTCCCATACCGGAACGGACGCACCGGTACGTTCCCGCACATCATGGATCGCGCCAAACCCGGCAGCATCGGGGTGCGCCGGGACGGCAAGCGCTTCGTTAACGAGGCCAACGGCTACTACGACTATGTGGAAGGAATGCTGAAGGCGACCCCCGAGGGTGAATCGGTCGAGGCTTGGCAGATTGCCGACGCCGAGTACATGCGCAAGTTCCCGCTGGGGATGGCCAAACCGCTGCCCGTCCCGCTCTTCCCCTACCTCCGCTCCGGCTACCTCAAAAAAGGCAACACCATCGAAGAACTCGCCGCAGCCTGCGGCATCGACCCCGATGCTCTGGTCAAGACCGTGGCCGAGTTCAACGAGAACGCCCGCAAGGGGGTGGATCCGGACTTTGACCGCGGCGCCAGCGAATTCAACCGCTACGGCGGAGACCCCAAGAACACCCCGAACCCGTCCTTGCGCCCATTGGAAAAGGGGCCGTTCTACGCCGTCAAAATCGTCCCTGGCTCCTTCGGCACCTTCGCAGGCCTCGCAGCCGATGCGCGCGCACGGGTCCTGGACACGAACGGGCACCCCATCAAGGGCCTATACGTCGCCGGTAATGACCAGGCCTCAGTCATGGGCGGACAATACCCCGCCGGGGGCATCAACCTCGGCCCCGCCCTGACCTTCGGATACATCGCCGGACGCGACCTCGCAGGAGCCACACACTACGAAGACGACGGCACCCCAGCCACCGAAACAATGACCGGGAACGATGACGCCCCGGACGCACGAAGTCGTCGCCGATGACG
This sequence comes from Arthrobacter sp. Bi26, assembly GCF_918697925.1. GTDB lineage: Bacteria > Actinomycetota > Actinomycetes > Actinomycetales > Micrococcaceae > Arthrobacter. The sequence goes on along the minus strand of NZ_CAKKMF010000090.1, from coordinate 5,015 downwards.
TACATACCGGAACCCGAAACCAGTCCCTGGAAGGATTCAGACTGTCAAGAATCGCGACCCCAACGCTTCTTAAGGAAGGGGCCCTGGGTCGAGCTTTGTGGATGTATATCGCGAGCCAAGGGCCCAAGGGGGGCGGCCCCCGCCCCCTGACCACACCAGCAGCACCCGCGGCAGGAAGCCCCAGCGAGAAATGTAGAAAGTGAAACCCGTGGAGAAGAAGAAATCCCGCTACCCGAGCGACGGCTTCGCGCCTCAAGACTGGACGGGCCTCCTGCCAGGACAACACGTGTGGGTCCGGCCCAACGACGGTGCGACCTTCGCAGCCGTCATTGAAACGAAGACCAGTAATTCCAGCGCAGTGTGGATTCTACGTGATGACAGCTTGCAGACCCGGCAGGTTTTCGGGCATACCGAGGGCATCCACGTAGTGCCGATCGAACAAGCTGCCGATCTGGCAGACCAGACGAGCGAGGCCCCCGGAAGGAACCCAGGCACCAAAATCTACCCCGGGTTCGGTACACATAAGATTGAATGAAGCTGCGCGACTCGACGAAAGACTGACCGAGGCCACAGCCAGTCTTAACAACACCGTCGCCGTCAAAAGTGCGGGCATCCTTGACCCCGAAACCCGAATCCACAGAATGCCGCGTAGTCTGGTCGTCCGTTAAGTTCGCCCAAAAGTACCGCCATAATGATCCGTCACACGTGCAACTTCCGGTACGGCGGCGGACCGCGTGGATGTCACCGCCGGGTTGTCGGGACCGCTCTCCGTGTTGCCTATATAAGGTATCGGTACACCGTGGCGCGGGAGACTCCGAGCATCCTGCCGATGTCGGAGGCACTGATTCCTTTGCCTTTGAGTTCTTTAGCTCGGGCAGCAGCAGCGTCGTCCACCTTGCGGGGCCTTCCGCCGTGGCGGTTGTTGGCCGCGGCCGCAGCGAGGCCAGCCTTGGTGCGTTCGATCATCGTGTCGCGCTCCAGCTGAGCAAACGCGGCCATGATCGTCAGCATGGCGGTGCCCATGGGTCCGGTTGTGTCCAGCCCTTCGGTCAGGGACCGGAAACCTGCTCCCCGCTCCCTGATGTCCTCAACAAGATCAAGAACGTGCCGGGTGTTGCGGCCCAAGCGGTCAAGCTTCCACACGGTGAGTACGTCGCCGGCCTCCAGCCGGTCCAGAGCCCTGGACAGCTGAGGGCGTTCCGTCGTGGACCCGCTGACTCCATCGTCGGCAAATATCCTGGCTGCGCCGGCGGCCTTGAGTGCTGTGAGCTGCAGATCGAGGTTCTGTTCCGTGGTGGAAACCCTCGCGTAGCCGATCACGGCCATCGCCGCCTCCAGATTCTCTTTATCCCGACCAATTCTCAGTTATGAGACTCCCTGTTCTTGGACGGCATTTCGAGACGGGCAGTGTCCGTCTCGCGACGGGGATTTTCGAAACCCATGGCTGAACGACCAAGCTGTCTCAGTAATTGATCGTATTTGAGATGCTCGAGGGCGAGTCGGTGACGGTCAAGTGTCCCGTCCACAGACGCTGGTTCCGATACGTCTTACGAACGGCCCTGTTTGATTGCCGCATTGTGAAGGCGTCCCTCTCGGACGGTACCCGGGGCAGTTTCCGTGCGGCGAAGGTGGCCGAGTGGGATAATTTGGTCATCCTTCGAATAGGGGGCCATCATGGCCGGCCTTGGTGCTCTTCGACCTGGCCGCCGCTCCCGGGCATCCATGCCCCGGCTCCTGGCGGTTTTACTTGTGCTCGCACTCGGCGTGCTGTTCGCTGCACCCGCCCGAGCAGTCGACTACGGACATGACGTTTCGTGGCCACAGTGTCCGGGCGGTCTTCCGATGCCGCCGGAAGACACGGAGTTCGTGGTCGTGGGGCTGACGAGGGGACTCGCGTTCACCGAAAACCCCTGCCTGGACTGGCAGTTCCAGTGGGTGCTCGACCGCGGCGTCCGGGCTCAGGCCTACACCATGGCTACGTTCCCCACCACCGTGCAATACGACACCTACGGCGACGACGGCCCCTGGCCCGCAAGCACCAGGCCGGACCGGCTGCGCAACGTCGGGTACGCCGAGGGTCGCGCGGCTCTCGCGTCTCTCGATGAGGTGGGATGGCGACCGGAGAGAATCTGGGTCGACGTCGAGCCCCGCCCGCAACAGCCCTGGCCCAGCTCGGCAGCAGCCCAGCGGCAGGAGAACCGGTACGTCATCTCCGGGCTCCTGGCCGCACTGGCGGACGCCGGGTACCCGCACGGGATCTACTCCTATTTGAGCGCTTGGGAGGCCATCACCGGATCGTGGCAGCTTCCCGACGTGCCCGTCTGGTCACCGGCAGGGCGTCTCGACTTCGCCAGTGAAGCATCCGACCTCAGTGTGAATCGCAGCTTCTCCGGTGGCACCGTCCACATCGCGCAATGGACCGACGACACCTACGACTACGACATGACGTGCATCGGGGTCTATCAGGCCCACGTCGCGACGATCGGCTGGCAGTCGAGCGTCTCGGACGGCGCCACCGCAGGAACGACCGGCCGGTCACTGCCGATGGAGGCGTTGCGCCTGTCGGTGGCAGGAGACCGCCTGTCGGGCGACATTCTGTGGAGGGGGCATGTGCAGAACATCGGCTGGCAGCCATGGACGATGTCGGCGTCCCCGATCGGAACGACCGGGCGCGGTCTGCGCCTGGAGGCGTTCGAGCTGCGGTTGACGGGGAATCTGGCCTCGCTGTACAGCATCAGGTATCGCGCCCATGTGCAGAACGTCGGCTGGCAGCCGTACGGGATCGACGGAGCCACGGCCGGCACCGTCGGGCAAGGTCTGCGGGTGGAGGCCGTTACGATCGAGTTGGTTCCGAAGGTCGCACCAGCATTCACTGCCGTGTACGCCGCCCACGTTCAGAACCTCGGCTGGATGGCGAACGTTTCGGATGGGACCGTCGCCGGGACCACGGGCCGGGCCCTTCGGGCCGAGGCGTTGCGCCTCAACGTGTCCAGCACGGCTTATACCGGGGACATCGCGTGGCGGGGGCATGTGCAGAACATCGGCTGGCAGCCGTGGACATCCTTGGCCAATCCCATCGGCACGGCCGGGCAAGGGCTACGTTTGGAAGCGTTTGAAATCAGGCTTACCGGTGAGATGGCGAAACATTACAGGATCCACTACCGCGCCCACGTGCAAGATTTGGGCTGGCAGTCATGGGTCGCCGACGGCGGAACGGCGGGCACATCGGGTATGAGCAAACGGATCGAGGCCGTGCAGATCCTCCTCGCACCCAGAACCGGCGGCTAGCGCGGGTTTCCCCCGCCAGGCAGACGCCGTCGTCGTCGTGGTCGGCACCAACGCGAAGGTCGAATCCGAAGGATACGACCGGGAGTCGCTCGCACTTCCCGGCCGACAGGACGAACTCGTCGCAGCCGTGAACCCCCGCACCGTCGTCATCGTCAACTCCGGCTCGCCGGTGCTGATGCTCTGGCGGAACGATGTCTCCGCCGTGCTCCTCGCCTGGTTTGGCGGGCAGGAATACGGTGACGCACTCTCCTACCCACCCGATGACGGGTATTGAGAGCCGCTGGGCTTGGTAATCGAGTATGCCGAGCGCCAACACCGTGAATCCGACGCTACCGTTCCGTTGGGCTCCTCTGGTGGGAGTCCGTGCAATGGGAAAAGTTGGAGACACTAAGGCAGGTGTGCACGGGAATGTGCTCTTGCGGCGTCTGGACGCCTTCCGCCGGGGACTTCCATCTGGCCATTGACGTGAAGCGTGTGTGGTGAGCGGCCGAAACGCGCGTGTACTCGGCGTCCTGAGCCGTCACGGGCACCCGGTCGCCCCGCCGCGGCCAGCCACGTCGACGAGGGCACCGATGAGTTCGGGACCCAGCCCCAGTGCTGCATCGTTGTGGTTCGCCGCCGCTACCTCCACCTCGATGACGTAGTTTCCGGCGTCCCGGGCCGCCTGAGCCACGTCCCGGCTCTGCTGTGCGGCCACGATGGTGTCCGCGCTCCCGTAGACCACGGCGGTCGGGATGTCCGCTCGCACTACGTTCTCGCGTACCGGGTAATGATCGCGAAGCATCCAGCCCACCGGCACGCCGTAGGCTGCCCGGCCGACGTCGGCGAGCGAGGTAAATGGTGAGCGCAGCAGCATCGCGGCTGGAGGGTGCTCGGTGGCGAGCTCCGTGACCACCCCGGCGCCGATGCTCTCCCCGAAATAGACGAGCGAGCCCTCCGGTACTCCTGCCGCACCTGTCAGGAACTCGCGAGCGGCGCGGACATCGCGCGCGAGACCGTCCTCGGACGGGTACCCGGGATTCGCCGCGTAACCGCGATAGTCGAAGAGCAGCACGCCGAAGCCGAGCTCGCTGATCGCTCGTCCCAGCTCTGCCCGATTAGCCCGGTTGCCGCCGTTGCCCGGTGCGACGAGCACGGTCGCGCGGCAGCCGACTGTGGCTGGCAAGTACCAGGCACCGAGCTCGAGGCCGTCACTCGTCGTGAGCGTGACTTCCTGGGCTCCGGGCAACAGCTCGGCGGCCGGACGTGGCTGGCCGCGGTCGGGAAAATAGATGAGCGAGCGTTGGAAGAACCACGGCATGCCAATCAGGAGCCCGACGACGACGAACCCGGTCGCGAGCGGCATGATCCTTCGCACCGTCAACTTTTTCGCCACCGTCTTATGATCGCAGAGCTGTGCGCGCCGCACACGGCACGTGACCCACGACCTGATCACCGACCGCTGACGCACGCCGTCGAGCACGTGATACACGGAGAAGAAAAAAATTCGTACCACCCCGGACCGGGGTTTAACCGGCTGATACCGGCCGGACCAGGATCCGGGCGCCCCTTAAGAGACAGAACCATCGAGGCTGGAACTTAGGTAAGGTCTGGGCCGCCACGGAGTTCTCGGACAGTGGACCCCCTTAAAATCGGGGGACTACTGAAATGAGGAATGTGCAGAATGCCTGCATCACGTCGCCGGTTCAGCCAGGAGTTCAAGGACCAGCTGTGCGAGGAAGTCGTCT
>NZ_CAKKMF010000089.1 GCF_918697925.1 Arthrobacter sp. Bi26 | reverse complement strand
CTCCCGGCCCACCCCAACGGCATGACCTTCCGGGCACTGGACCACACCGGCGGCGTCCTCAGCGAACGGAGCTTCTACTCCATTGGGGGCGGCTTCGTCGTGGACGGCGATGCCCAGGGCGCTGACCATGTGGTGGCAGACGACACCGTGCTGCCCCACCCCTTCACCACGGCCAACGAGCTCCTGGAAATTTGCCGCCGCGAAAATATGTCCATCTCCGACGTCATGCTCGCCAACGAACTCGTCTGGCGCAGCGAGGCCGAACTCCGGGAAAAACTCCTGGCACTGTGGGCGGTCATGCGCCAATGCGTGGACAACGGCTGCGCTGCCGAGGGCATCCTGCCCGGCGGGCTGAACGTCAAACGCCGCGCCCCGTCCCTGTTCCGGACGCTGGCAGCATCCGCCGTCAGCGCCGAGGCGGATGCCCGGAACCCTTCGCTCGTCCACGTGCCCGCTGACCCGCTGCTCGCCATGGAATGGGTGAACTTGTTCGCCCTGGCCGTCAACGAGGAAAATGCCGCGGGCGGCAGGATCGTCACGGCCCCCACCAACGGCGCCGCCGGAATCGTCCCCGCCGTGCTGCACTATTACGTCAAGTTTGTCCCGGGCGCCGACGACGACGGCGTCGTCCGCTTCCTGCTGGCAGCGGCCGCCGTCGGGATCCTGTTCAAGATCAATGCCTCCATCTCCGGGGCAGAGGTCGGCTGCCAGGGCGAAGTCGGATCGGCCTGTTCCATGGCGGCGGCTGGACTCTGCGAAGTGCTGGGCGGGACCCCGGAACAGGTGGAAAACGCCGCCGAAGTCGGGATTGAACACAACCTCGGCCTGACCTGCGACCCCGTGGGCGGGCTTGTGCAGATCCCCTGCATCGAACGCAACGCCATCGCCAGCGTCAAAGCCATCAACGCCGCCCGTCTGTGCCTCCACGGCGACGGCAGCCACAAAGTCTCGCTGGATAAAGCCATCAAGACCATGCGCGAAACAGGAGCAGACATGAAAACCAAGTACAAGGAAACCTCCCGCGGGGGCCTCGCCGTGAACGTCGTGGAGTGCTGACCATGACCACCGACCAGACACCCGACACCGTGGAGCACGTCCTGACCCTGGACTGCCCGGAAACGCGAGGAATCGTCTACGCCGTGTCCGGCTTCCTGCTGGACCAGGGCTGCGACATCCTGGAAAGCAAACAGTTCGACTCACAGCTGGACGGCCACTTCTTCATGCGGCTCCAGTTCGCGTCGGCCGGAGACCAAACCACGCTGGATGTGCTCAGGGAGGCGTTTGTGCCGGTCGCCGAAAAATTCGGCATGCGCTGGGAGCTGCGGCGGTCCGGGACCAAACGGCGGGTCCTGATCATGGTCTCGAAATTCGAGCACTGCCTCAACGATCTGCTGTACCGGGCACGCACCGGTGAACTGCCCATCGAGATCGTCGGCGTCGTCTCCAACCACCCCGATCACCGTCGGACCGTCGAATGGCACGGCATCCCCTTCTTCCACGTGCCCGTCACCCCGGACACCAAGCCCGCGGCCGAAGAGCGGCTCCTGGAACTGATCGACCGGATGGACGTGGAACTGGTGGTCCTGGCCCGATACATGCAGGTCCTCTCCGACAACCTCACCCGGCAGCTGGACGGCCGCGCCATCAACATCCACCACTCCTTCCTGCCCAGCTTCAAGGGTGCAAAGCCCTACCACCAGGCGCACGCCCGGGGCGTGAAGACGGTTGGCGCCACCGCCCACTATGTCAACGCGGAGCTGGACGAAGGGCCCATCATCTCCCAGCAAGTGGTGGACGTGGACCACACCTTCGGCCCGGACGATCTCGTGGCCGCCGGACGCGATACGGAATGCAAGGCACTCTCAAACGCCGTCCGCTGGCACTGCGAGGGACGCGTCATCCTCCAGGGCAACAGGACAGTAGTGCTGCGTTAGCCGTAACTCCTGTGGAGGTCCGGAGTTTCCCCACCTTTGCCGCCACTTGGCCGGGACCCGCCAGCGTGTTGGGCGGGCACGCCGTCGGAACCGAAGCAAAGGTGGGGAATCCGGGAACAGCCATCGTCGGCGCCGTACGGCTAGTCTTCAACTAGCTGTACCTGTCCCAAACGCCCGGCCACACAGAAACCAGGCACCATGATCCTTACCCCCGAGGACCGCGACGCCCCTGCCGCTCCCGCCTACTTCCTGCGGGGCGCCCTCCTGAGCGATGGTGCCGTTACCCCGGACTCCGTGGTGGCGGTGACCGACGGCCGGATCGCCTACGCGGGACCCAGCGGCGGCTTTGACGCCGGGCAGTTCCCTGGGGCCGAGGAGCTCCCGGCGCCGCAGGGCAGCTCGCTGCTTCCCGGGCTTGTTGACCTCCACTGCCATGGCGCCGCGGGCGGCGGATTCCCAACCGGAGATGACCGGGCCTGCCGGGAGGCGGTGGACTTCCTGCACCGCCACGGGACCACCACCCTGCTGGCCAGCCTGGTCACGGCCCCGGGCGATGAGCTGGTGCGGTCGCTCGGCGTACTCAAGGTCCTGGCGGCCGAGGGACTGATCGCAGGCGTCCATTCCGAGGGGCCCTTCCTCTCCTCCGCCCGCTGCGGCGCGCAGAACCCCCGCTGGCTCCGGGACCCCGATCCTGAACTGCTCCGGCACCTGCTGGCGGCCGCCGGCGGAGCCCTGCAGACCATGACTTACGCCCCCGAACTGCCCGGCGCCAGTGAACTGCTCCGGATTCTCACGGACCACGGAGTCACCCCCTCGCTGGGCCATACCGATGCCGATGCCCACGTAGCGGCCGCCTCGCTGGCGGAAGCCGCGGACCTCATCGGCAGGGCCGCGGCCGGTGGCGCCTTCGGGCCGCAGGCCCGGCCCACCGTGACCCATCTGTTCAACGGCATGCCTCCCCTGCACCACCGCAGTCCCGGCCCCGTTGCCGCGTGCCTGCGTTTGGCGGCGGCCGGCACGGTTGTGGTCGAGCTAGTCGGCGACGGCGTCCACCTCGACCCCGAGACGGTCCGGATGGTGTTTGACCTGGTCGGAGCCGAGGGCATTGCGCTGGTGACAGACTCCATGGCGGCGACCGGGCTGCCCGACGGCGAGTACGAACTCGGCAGCTCGGATGTTGTGGTGCACGACGGCGTGGCCACCTTGCGGAGTAACGGCGCCCTTGCCGGGGGCACGGCGACCCTGCTGGAGGTTGTCCGCGCCACGATCGCGGCGGGCGTGAGTCCTGCCGACGCCGTCATGGCGGCGACCCTGGTCCCGGCCCGTGTCCTGGGCCTGGAAACCGAGATCGGCGGGCTCCGGGCCGGAATGCGCGCTGACGTTATCGCCGTTGACCCGGGCTTCGAACTCGTGACCGTCCTTCGCGGCGGACGGATCCTGCCGGAATGCCGGCGCGTCGGGCAATAGCACCCTAATCCGGCGGCGCTGCGGAAGTTTCGAGCCGTCCGGCTTGTTGTTGTGATTGTGGGCAAAAAAATCTCCGGAAAGGAGCCCGCCATGATCCGCATCGCTATCGTGCTCGGGAGCACCCGGCCCGGACGCCTCGGAAAGGCCGTCGCCGACTGGGTAAGTGCCCGGGCATCAGAACGCGGCGATGCCACCTTTGACGTCCTCGACGTCGCCGACTTCCGGCTCCCGCTTCTCGACGAGCCGCTGCCGCCCTCCTTCGGCCGGTACAGCCAGCCCTACACCAAGGCCTGGTCCGAGGCTGTCGACGGTTTCGACGGCTACATCTTCGTCACCGGCGAGTACAACCACTCGATCCCCGGGGCGCTGAAAAACGCGCTGGACTACCTGTACAAGGAGTGGAACAACAAGGCTGCCGGGTTCGTCAGCTACGGAAGCAGCGGCGGCATCCGCGCCGTCGAACACCTCCGGGGTGTGGCGGCAGAACTGCAGATGGCAGACGTCCGGGCCCAGGTTGCGCTGCCGTTGGCCACGGAGTTCGCGAATTACCGCACCTTCATCCCGACGGCGGCCGCCGAGGCGAGTCTGCAGACCTTGTTCGACCAGGTGATCGCCTGGGCCGGCGCGCTGAAGATCCTCCGCCCGGGCCACGCCCGAGGGAAAGAAGACGCCAGCGCCGCCTAGCGGCTGTGCTGACTATCTGCTGCGCAGGCGCGCGGCCTGGCGGGACGGCTGGTCGGGTGTCCCCAACTTGATGGCGCTGTACGCCTAGGCCGGGGTCCCCGTCCTGCGCCGCCGACGACGGACGGGAGGCGCGTCCCCGCCATGTGGTGCCCCTGCATAGGGACTGGGCAGGGGCTCTTTCTGGACCTGAACGGAATCGGGCACCAGGACATGGACCGTGGCGCCGGCGGCTTCCCGTGTAGCTCCGCCCGCGACGCTCCGAAGATAGTCGAGGGCTCCCTCCTCGCTGAGTCCGTACTCCCGCACCAGCGTCCGCAACGCCAGGCCGGCCAGCGCCCGGGAGAGCTGGGCCGAGGACAGATCCGCGCTGCTCCCGGACCTCAGCGCCAACTGCTCAACCAAACGCAGTGCACGGGACAGGTGGCGGGCCAGGCGAGCCGCGGCGGTGATATCTGCGCTGGTGAAGACATGCGGCCACGGCGCGTACAAGTTCACAGCGGCCTGGAATACCGATTGTGGGACCAGCGGAACGGATATGAGGGACCGGGCTCCGAAGGCTGCGGCGGCGCTGGCGTACCCGGGCCAGCGGCGCTCCAGGGAGGTGTCGCCCACGAACACAAATTCACCGCTGCGAACCGCTGTGCGAGCCGGCCCGTCGTCGAAGGATCGCTGCGCCTCATCTGCGGCCCGCGCCGGTTCGCTGCCGGCAGTAAGGGTGAGGGCCTCCGCGGACCCGAGCAGGGTGATTGCCCAGCTGATCCCGCGGCCGGGACCACCGATGTCGTCGACAAACTCACTCACGGCTTCGCTGAGGAAGGCACCGACATCCGGGTCGTTGAAGTGCAACTCCCAGAAGGAGGCATGACGATCCTGCCGGCCGTCTCTTGCAGTTCCTTGGGTCATGTTCCACGCTCGAAATCAAAGCACGCAGCTCACTGCTGAACCGATGAAAACAGCATACGTCCGGGCGGACACCGCCGCGCCATCCATCTGTCAGAGCCGACGATCCCGCCGCCTGTCGCTTGATCCTCGGCTGTTCCGGTGGGCTGTTCCGGTGATTGCAGAGCCCCATCAGCCCCGCGGCGGCCCAGGGAAGTTTTCAACGTCCTTCCCTGGACCGCCCGCCCCGGCTTCAACACCAGTCGCGGAGGACCCGTCCGCCGTGGCACAACCATTTATACCCGCGTTCACCCGGTCCCAAAAGAGCCATTTGGCCCCTGCCGGCCGGCCATGCATTTCCACCCAATTCACCCCCGGCGGATGAGGTCCGCGCCCGCGTCCCGGCGGAGGATGAATACGGCCCCCGATGCTCGGAGCCAACACCCCAGCTGGAAGAGGATCTTCCGATGTCGAAACCCCGCGCTATTCTCTTGGGATTCATCGCACTTGGGACCACCATCGCCCTGCTCACCGGATGCAGCCCAACCAGCCCACCGGCGGCCACTCCCAGTCCGGCCGTTACCGTCTCAAGCCCCCCGGCAAGCACGTCGCAGGTCTGCGCGGCCATCGATGCCCATGCCGCAGCTCTGGCAGAGTTCAAGTCCACGCTCAAGCCTGATGCCACGATCGAGCAGGTCCGCGCGGCCCAAGATCAAGTCACGAAGACCTATGACGATCTCGTCAAGGCGAGCGAGAACCTCGCCCAGCAGCGGGCGGATGCCGTCAAGGCCGCCGAGGCCAAGTTCAATGCCGCCGTCGCCGCGGTCCCCGACGACGCCACGTTGACCCAGGCAGCTGATTCCCTCCGCGACGAGGCCTCCAACGTCGAGGCCGCGATCCGCGACCTCAGGGCTGAAGTCGCCTGCTAGCTGGCAATGCCTGTGACGAAGTTCGTGTTTCAGTCGCCGGTACGACGACCTCACAAAGGCCGAGCTGAAGGGATTGCGCCCGGTGCAGTACCGTACGCAGGCCCTTCAGCTCCGACTCCTTGGCGAGCAGGTCAGGCGGTGGGCTGGGTCACTTGTTTTCCGGGAGGAACATTGCCTTTTCCAGCGGTGTCACGGTGAGTGATTTGAGCTGGGCAATCCCGCCTTCTGCGAAGAGGGCCATCTTGTCGGCCCCGGCGTTGGGGAACACTTGGTCTGTGATGGTCCGCAGACCGTTCTGGGCGAACACTTCCACCGATGAGCGGTCGAGGTAGATCCGCATGGTGATGTTGCCGTCCTTGTCCAGGGTGACGGGGGCGTCCTCGACGGAAGCGAATGCCGGGTGGAACGCGGTGTTGCCGGAGTTGGTGCGGTCAACGAACATTTTTCCGGTCGTGGCGTCGTAGCCGATAACGGTGGAAGTGTTTGCGTCGCCCAGTACGCTGATGCCGGATTTTTTCGCCGTGCCGGGTGCGAAGGTGATGTCCACTTGCTGGACCTGGCCCGATGCGGAAGCCGGGAGCTGGTGTGTCCCGGCGGGAATCGGTCCGCCCTTCTTATCCTGATAGGAGACTCTCCCGCCCAGTTGTTCCACTTGCTTGACAGCGCTTTGGGTGAGGCGGGGGCCGTCAGGAGTCGTGGTCAGGTTGACCTTGCGGGGAAGTGCCATGGCGCTGCGCCAGGGGCTGGTGGGGATGTCGTTGGCGTAGTCCCAGTTGTTCATCCAGCCGAGCATGACCCGCTTGCTATCGGGCATGTTGGCGAAGGACACGGAGGCGTAGTAGTCGCGTCCGTAGTCCAGCCAGTCATAGGTCTCCAGGGCCGACTGTGCCGGTTTCGAGGAGAGCATGAACTCGTCCGCGAGAATGTGGCCCCAACCGAATCGGTTATTGTCGACCACTTTGATATGTGCTTGTTGGCCAACGAATTCTTTGACATTCCATGATGCCCAGTCGAGCTTTTCACTGTCGTTTCCGGTGGCCGTGCGGACAACTTGTCCGTTGACCACGAGGTTTACCGATTCCTCGTCAGACCGGGGAACGGCCGGGCCGTCAGTCAGCATGACGTGGTCAAGGGTCAGGTGTCCCCACCCGCCGGTGGCCTGGTCAACTACACGCAACTGTGCATTCTGTCCCGCGAACTCGGAGACGTCCCAGCCTTTCCAGTTCAGGATTCCGGAATTGTCTCCTGCGAGGGAGCGGACCACCTTGCCGTTGACGAGCAACTGGGCGGCCAGGATCTGTCCGGAGTCCGCGGAGCGGTTGCCGCCGCCGACCAGCATGCTCATGAAATTCTTGGTGATGGGGAATTCCGGTGATGTCAGGGTGCCCTGTCGGTCATCGCCCGGCGTGTTGCCGGTTTCGAAGGTGTTAATCCGTTTGGCCCCGAGGTAGAAGTCCCCGCCGCTGGTGGAGGGCTGGAAGTTGGGGGTGAGGTCGCCGGTCCCGGTCCAGCCGGTGTCGGCCAGCGATGTCCCGGCGGGAACCTCGAAGCCGTCAAACTTGAGCTCTCCTGCGGGCGGGGTGTTGTCCAGTTTGTCGGAGACGCGGGGGTGCTTGCCGCCGCCCACGAGGAAGTTCAGGTAGTCGTCGGTCACGGTGAAGTTAGGTGACTGCATGGACCCGAGCGGCCAGTCGCCGTCGTTGAACGAATTGATCAGGCCACTGCCGTCAAAGCCGGTCACGGGGCTCTGGCCGGGAAGGGCTCCGTTTGCCGGAGTGCTGCCGAATGGGCCGTTCTTCCAGTTTCCTGGCTCGTTGTTGACGGTCCAGCCGTTGTAAGTTCCGTCGTTGAATCCGGCCAGGACCGTGCCGGGAGGGGGCGTGGCCACGGGTTTGGTGGTTTCGGAGGTGAAGGTGGTGCCGTCGAAGTTCCCCACGAAGTACTGGCCGGCGGAGCCGCCGGCCACGCCGCCGGGATTGATGTTGACCACCATGACCCACTTGACGTTCTTCGGGTCGCCGTCCACGGCGAGGGGAAACAGGTCGGGGCACTCCCACTGCCCGCCGGTGGCATTGGCTGGTCCGAATTCACTCAGTGGGGACCAGTCCTTGAGGTTGGCGGACTTGTAGAGGACGACCTTGTGGTCCGTGGCTTCGACCGCGGTCATGAGCCAGTAGCCTCCGCCGCCGGGCGTGTCGTACCAGGACACCTTCGGGTCACGGAAGTTGGCGGAGTTCCGGTTCAGCACAGGATTGCCGGAGTACTTGGTCCAGGTCTGGCCATCATCGAGGCTGTAAGCCAGTGACTGCGCCTGCAGGCCGCGGTGCGGCGAGGCGTCCTTGTAGGCGCTGGTGTAGATGGCCACGAGCGGAGGGTTCTCTTTCGTACCGAAACCGCTCGTGTTGTCCTTGTCGACAACGACACTGCCCGAGAAGACGTCTTCTTGGGCATCGGTGGAGATCGCCAGCGGCTGCTCCTTCCAGTGGACAAGGTCCTTCGACGTGGCGTGGCCCCAGGACATGTTCCCCCAGGTGTTACCGGAGGGGTTGTGCTGGTAGTACATGTGGTAGACGCCCTTGTAGAAGACGAGCCCGTTGGGGTCGTTCATCCAGTTTTTTGCGGGCGTGTAGTGAATGGCCGGCCGGTAAGGTTCGTCCCCGGGGCCTGTCGCGGCCGATGCCGGCAGGGAACCTGCGAGTGCCGCGGCCAGCGTCAGTCCCGCGAGTGTCAGTGCAGAAACGGCGTGCGTCCTGCGGGTGTTCGTGTTCTTCATTCGCTTGATTCGCCCTTCGTTGCGCGCGTCGTCGATAGACAACGTTGTCAGCTCGAAGGACACTAAGTGATGTCCATCAGACAAGTCAACGGTTTTGGCGGCTCAGGCATGAGGCCGGCCGCGCGCGGCTGAGCCGGGCGAAGCGATGGGCGGGCAGCAGAAAATTCCCTCCCAGCGGTAGGGCTGGAAGGGTTATTTCCGGTAGGCGGCTCCGTTCAGCCCTCTCCGTGGGTCCTGGACGCAGCAGCTCCCGCCGACCGCGGATCGGCTGGATTTGGCTGAGGGCTATTCCAGCGGCAGGAGCCAGGTCAGCTCCGAGGCGTCGCCTTCGATGTGGCGGGCCAGTTCCTCGTTGAATCTGGCGCCGTAATCGGCGCCGATGTGTTCCTGGAACGCGGCTTCGTCGCGGTAGACCTCGAAGACAAAGTACTCCCGGGGGTTGTCTTCCCGGGTGCAGGGGAGGAACAGCTCGTTGCCCGGTTCACGACGGACATGCCGGGTCAGTTCGAGCATCATTTCAGCAACGCGGGCTTCGCTGCCGGGCTTGACGGTGAACTCGGCGTAGAGGGTTTTGGTCATCATGATCCCATTCAGGTTTTTGTGTTTGGCAGATTGTTCAGGAAGGTCCCCGGCGTCAGGCCGGAGGGCGGAGTTCCCCGGAGCCTCTTTGTACCAGCTCAGACGGGACAACATAGGTATGCGGGGGCTGCTGGTCGCCATCGATCCTGGCCAGGAGCCGCTCTGCTGCCAGCTTCCCGATTCGCTCGGGGTGCTGGGCGATAACTGTCACGCCGGGATCCATCAAGTCGGCAAGCGTGAAGTCATCGAACCCTATCAAGGCCACGCGTTTGCTCAGCCCTAGCTCCCTCAGAGCGCGCATGGCACCGAAAGTGATGAGGTTCTGGCTGGAGAAGATCGCCGTCGGTGGTTCCGCAGCAGTGAGAAGCTCCAACGCGGCCAACCTGGCCGATTCCTCATCGTGCAGGTTTTCACGGACGGGAATCGTGGAGGTGGGAATTCCCTGCCGGCCAATCTCCTCAATGAACCCCCGCCGGCGTTCCCGGGCGGTCTGGATGTCCGTGCGGTCACCCAGATAGGCAAGCCTGGTGTGGCCGCGGCTCATCAGGTGAGCAGCCGCCCTCGCGGAGCCTGCGGCGTTGTCGGTCACGACGGCATCTGCTTCCACTCCTACCGGTTCACGGTCGATGAAGACCAAAGGCAGGTCACGGGAATGCTCCGGGATCACATACGCCTGGCTCCTGGCGATGGGCGTGAGGATGAGCCCGTCGACACGCCGCCCAAGAAATGCCGCCACGATGTCCTGCTCCCGCTGGGGGTCATCATCCAGGCTCGCCGCAAAGACCGCGATTCCCCTGGCCCCAAGAGCATCTTCTATTGCCCGGTTGATCTCGCCGCTGAACGGGTTGGAAACACTCGGCAGCAACAGCCCGACCGAGAGCGTCCTTCTGCCCGCGCGGCGCAGGCTGCCGGCCGCCATGTCCAGGTGGTAGTTGAGTTGTCGTGAAGCGCTGAGCACCTTTTCCCGGGTGGCGTCCGACACGCCAGGTTCGTCGTTGATCACCCGGGACACGGTCTTAATTCCGACGCCGGCAAGGGCGGCCACGTGGCGCATTGTCGGACGACTGGCGGAAAGGGCCGGCTGGCTACGATCGGACATCGTTGTCAAATAAATCGCTCCTTCTAAGTTGCATCTATTGACTCTCCGGTGTGATGCTGCTTACATCGTACATGACATCGTTGTCGAGGCCAGTGAGGGCCTCAAACACCAGGAGATTCAATGTTGAGTTCCAAAGCACCCCGTTCAACGGCCACCCGCCTGTTCGCTGCGGGAGCAGTGCTGACCCTGGGAGCGCTCAGTCTTTCAGCCTGTGGTGGAAGTTCCCCGTCCGCCTCATCAACGGGAAGCTCGTCAGGGGACAAGGTCGGCGTCTCGCTGATCGTTAAGACCACGACCAACCCGTTCTTCGTCTCCATGCAGGACGGGGCAAAGAAGGCGGCCGAGGCCGGCGGCGTGGACCTGAAGCTCGCAGCCGGCAAGGCTGACGGCGACGAGGACACCCAGATCCAGGCCATCGAGAACGCCATCTCCAAGGGCGACAAGGGCATCCTGATCACCCCCAACGGTCCGTCCGTAGTGGACGCCCTGAAGAAGGCCAAGGACGCCGGGCTCTTCGTCATCGCCCTGGACACCCCGCCGGACCCGGCCGACGCCGCCGACATCACGTTCGCCACCGACAACTTTGCCGCCGGCGAGCTGATCGGCAAATGGACCGCAGCCCAGCTGGATGGGAAAAAAGCGACCATTGCCCTCGTCGATCTCTTTGACGACAAGGTTGTCTCGGTTGATTACAACAGGGACCAGGGCTTCCTGACCGGCCTCGGTATCGACACCGCGGACAAGAAGAAGAACGGCGACGAAGCCAAGACCGGCAAATACACCGGCGGCAAGGGCGGCGACTACGAGATCGTCGGCAGCCAGGCCTCCCAGGGCGCCGAGGACGGCGGACGCACCGCCATGGAAACCCTCCTCGCCAAGAACCCGAACATCAACGTCGTCTACACCATCAACGAACCTGCCGCGGCGGGTGCTTTCGAGGCCCTGAAGGCCGCCGGCAAGGAAAAGGACGTCCTGGTGGTTTCGGTGGACGGCGGCTGCACCGGCGTGAACAATGTCAAGGCCGGCGTCATCGGCGCCACGGCGCAGCAGTACCCGGTCAAGATGGCCGAACTGGGCGTGAAGGCCATCGTTGACCTCGCCAAGACCGGCCAGAAGCCGGCCAACTCACCGGGGCTGGACTTCTACAACACAGGTGTCGAGCTCGTCACAGACAAGCCGGCCGACGGCGTCAAGAGCATCACCACCACCGAGGCCTCCGACATCTGCTGGGGAAAGTAATCCACCCAGCTTCACTGCGGGGCGGGGAGTCCGGAGCCCGCTACTCGGCCTCCCCGCCCCGCATCTACCGAGCTAGGGCCGCCCTAGCAACCATCACGGAAGATCAGGACCAATCGTGACCCAGCAACAGACCGCCGGCCCGCCCAGCGCCGGGCATGCCGACCTGGCGGAGGAATTCCTTGACCGCCAGACACCGCTCAGCCGGATACGCAATATCCTTCACCGCTACCCCGCCGTCAGCCCCGCTCTCGTACTTCTCATCGCGGTGGTGGTGTTCGGCCTCCTCAATGACAGGTTCCTGCGGGTTGAAAACCTCTCCCTGATAACCCAGCAGGTCTCCGTCGTCGGCACCCTGGCCATCGCCCAGACCCTCATCATCCTCACCGCCGGCATCGACCTCTCCGTCGGTGCCGTCATGATCCTCTCCTCCATGGTCATGGCCCAGCTTGCCGTCAACAACGGACTGCCCGCACCTGTTGCCCTGCTCGCAGGCCTCGTCGTCGGACTCGCCGCCGGAGCACTCAACGGATTCCTGGTCACCCGGTTCCGGCTCCCGCCGTTCATCGTCACCCTCGGCACGCTGAACATCTTCATCGCCCTGACACTGCTCTATTCCAACGGAGCGACAGTGCGCGGCTCGGCCATGCCGCCTCTGCTGACCTGGACCGGCACCACATTCCCGCTCGGCCCTGTGCGGATCTCCACCGGCGTCGTCATGATGCTCCTGCTCTACATCGCTGTTGCCTTCATCCTGGGCAAGACGGCCTGGGGCCGGCACGTCTACGCCGTGGGCGATGACAAGGAAGCCGCCCGCCTGGCCGGCATCCCCGTCAGCCGGGTGCTCATGAGCGTCTACCTCGCTGCCGGCGCTGTCCTGGCCGCCGGCGCCTGGATCCAGATCGGGCGGACCAACGCCGCCAGCCCCAACGCCGGCGTCGACCTGAACCTGGACTCCATCACGGCCGTCGTTATCGGCGGAACCAGCCTCTTCGGCGGCCGCGGCTCCATCTGGGGATCACTCCTCGGGGCCCTGATCGTCGGCGTCTTCCGCAACGGTCTCTCCCTTGCCGGGCTCGACGTTTTGTACCAGACCCTCGCAGTGGGCGTCCTGATCATCCTCGCTGTGTCCATCGACCAGTGGATCCGAAAGGTCAAGTCATGACCATGACAGAATTTACAGCCCCGCACGTCACCACCCGCGAACCCATCCTGCGGGCCCGAAACCTCGTCAAGACCTTCGGCCGCGTCGTGGGCCTGGATGGCGTCAGCCTCGACCTCTACCCCGGCGAAGTCCTCGCGATCATCGGCGACAACGGTGCAGGCAAATCAACCCTGATCAAATGCCTCACCGGCGCCGAAGTCCCGGACACAGGCGAACTCTTCGTCTCAGGACAGCAGGTGCACTTCAAACGCCCCCAGGACGCCCGTGTCCACGGCATCGAAACCGTGTACCAGAACCTCGCCGTCTCACCGGCCCTCGACGTCGCCTCCAACCTATTCCTCGGCCGGGAGGAACGGCGTGCGGGACTCCTCGGGAGCGTGTTCCGGATGCTTGACACCAAAGGTATGCGCCGGAAGGCCAAGGAAGAGCTGACCCGGTTGGGCATCTCCACCCTGCAGGACGTGACAGTGCCGGTGGAGAACCTCTCGGGCGGCCAGCGCCAGGCTGTCGCCGTGGCCCGCGCCGCGGCGTTCGGTTCAAAGGTCGTTGTGCTGGATGAACCGACGGCGGCACTTGGCGTCCGGGAATCGAACCAGGTGCTCCAGCTGGTCCGGGACCTTCGCGACCGCGGCCTGCCGGTCATCTTGATCAGCCACAACATGCCCCACGTCTTTGACGTGGCGGACAGGATCCACATCCAGCGCCTGGGCAAGTGCGCTGCCACCATCACTCCGCAATCACACACCATGACCGACGCAGTGGCGATCATGACCGGCGCAGCCACCGCCTGAGGTCCGGCTAGTACCCTCCCGCTCTACCGGAGCCCCTTCTCCGTCCGCGGACCTCCCCGAGGTCCGCGGACGGATCCATACCGGGAGTTCCCATCATCACCATCCCACGAGAGACAGACCATGGATTACCTCACAACAGCCCGGAACGACGCTCACCAGACGCTCGACGTCATGGTCATAGGCGAAGCGCTGATCGACGTGGTCACCACGTCACACGACAAAGTGGAACACCCCGGCGGCTCACCGGCCAACGTCGCCTACGGACTCGGCCGCCTCGGCGTAACAACAGGTCTGCTCACGGCAATTGCCCCGGACGCGCGGGGGATTTCCATCGAAAACCACCTCAGCAGCGCAGGCGTCATACTTCTGCCCGGATCAAAATCCCTCACCCGGACAGCATCGGCAACAGCAACCCTTGAACCGGACGGCTCCGCCAAGTACGACTTCGACATCATCTGGGACCTTGCCCCAGCAGTCCCCGCCTGCGTCCCCAAAATACTGCACACCGGTTCCATCGCCACTTTCCTCAAACCCGGCGCCGGCGCCGTGAGGTCACTGCTCGAACAGGCACACAGACACTGCATGATCACCTACGATCCCAACATCAGGCCAGCCCTGCTCGGCAGCCATGCAGAAGCGAAGGCCACCTTCGAAGAGCTCGTGCCACTAACCGACGTCGTCAAACTCAGCGACGAAGACGCCCACTGGCTGTACCCGCAAAACAGCCTGGACGAAACCGCAGCCCACATCCTCGGTCTGGGCACCGGGCTTACCGTCATCACCAAAGGCGCCGACGGCTCACAATTCACCACAACCGCCGCTACCATCAACATTCCCGCCGTGAAGTCAAAAGTTGCCGACACCATCGGCGCCGGGGACTCCTACATGTCCGCCCTGATCCTGGGCTTTCTCACCCGAGGAACCGAAGGCTTCGCCCCAGCTGTCCTGGAGCAGCTTGGACACACCGCAGCTGCAGCCGCGGCCATCACCGTGCAGCGCCCGGGAGCAAACCCCCCGACCCTGGAAGAACTCAACATCGCAATCGAAGCCCATCCCCTAGCCCAATACGCCGACTCCCGAAGCACGTCGTCAAAATGACCGGTTGCCATATGCGTGGAATCAACCCGAATCAGATCGGCCAGTTCCGCACGGGTCAGTACTTCCCCAAAGGAACCGACTTGTCCGTCTACGGCCCCGAAGACCTTGAACACGTGGCCCAGGAACTCAACGCCCGACCACGCAAAACGCTCGGCTGGGATACCCCGGCCGAGCGCGTGCGTGATCTACTAATGACCGCCTAGCCACCAGCAGTGTTGCAACGACCGCTAGAAACCGCCGACCTTCCGCCGTCGTCCGTTTGCGTTTTATCAGGCGGCGTCGTGGGCGAGGTTGCTGGAGAGCTCGCGGTGGGCGCCGGCCTGGTCCTGGAGCGCCTTGGCCCGGGTCTCGAATACGCCGACGGCGTCTGCGCCGGCGGCAAAGCGCAGCGGCGGCTCGTCCAGTTCGGCGAGCTGGATCAGGGCGTCGGCGAGCTTGGCGGGATCCCCGCCCTGCTGTCCGTCCATGCTTTGCCAGGCGGCGACGGTCTGGCGGGTGCGCTCGGCGTAGTCGTTGATGGTGGATTCGGCGTAGCTCGTGGATTCCGGGGTGAGCAGTTCGGTGCGGAAGAACCCCGGCTCCACGATCATGGTGCGGATCCCGAATGGGGCGACTTCGGGGGCCAGGGACTCGGCCCAGCCCTCGACGCCGAACTTCGATGCGGCGTAGGCGGTAAGGAATTCCCCGCCGGCGATGCCGGCTGTTGAGGAGATTGTGACCACCAGCCCCGAGCGCTGGGCCCTCAGGACCGGCAGGGCCGCGCGGGTGACGTTCATGGGGCCGAACATGGTGGTCTCGATCTGTTTCCGGAGGTCCTCCGGGGTGATTTCCTCGAAGAACCCGGCGTAGAAGTTGCCGGCGTTGTTGACGAGCACGTCGATCCGGCCGAACCGGTCGATGGCAGCCTGCACGGCCGCTTCCGCGGCGGCGGGGTCGGTGACGTCGAGCTGCACGGCCATCAGGTTCTCGCTCTGGCCCACGGCCTGGGCGACCTTTTCCGGGTCGCGTCCGGTGGCGACCACCGCGTGCCCGGCGGCCAGGGCTGCCTTCGCGATGTCGGTGCCCATGCCGCGGCCGGCGCCGGTGATGAACCAGACTTTCTTCCCGGGCATGTTTTCCTTCTGGCCTGTCATGTTGTCGTTGTGTTCACTCATGTGACGGTTCTGTCTTTCCTGGGTTGTGTGGCCCCGGCTGCGCGTTGGCGCGCATCTCGGGGACGGTCGATCCACCGGCGGGACCGCCGGTGGTGGTTGTTTCGGGAGGCGTTGCCGCCCAGCTGGCGAGGAACGCCAGCGCGTTTTCGGACGCGGAGCCGGGCTCTGCCGTGAAGGTGAACAGGGTCTGTCCCTCATCTCCGGGAAGGGCCAGCGTCTCGAACTGCAGGGACAGGTCCCCGGCCACCGGATGGTGGAAGCGCTTGGTCCCCGTGGTGTGGATCCGTACGTCGTGCCCGGCCCATAGCGCGGCGAACAGCCCGCTGCGTGTGGTCAGTTCACCGACCAGCTCGTTCAGTGCCCGGTCGTGCGGGTTCCTGCCCGCTTCCAGGCGCAGCATGGCCACCGTGGTGGCGGCGATCGCGTGCCAATCGGGGTAGAGGTCACCTGCGTGCGGATCGAGGAAGAGGTAGCGTGCCTGGTTCGGCAGCCGCCCCGGCGTGGCCGGCCCCGACTGTACGGCAGAGTTGAACACCTCCGCGTACAGCGCACGGCCCAGCAAGTTGGCGGCCAGCACGTCCGAACGCCCGTTCTGCACCAGGGCGACCACTCCGGTCATGCCGTCCAGGAGTCGCAACACCCCGGAACGGACCCGCTGCTGCGTGGGCCGGAGCGGCGCCCGGCGCGACGGTGTGCTGGCCGTCCGCACCAGATCCATCAGGTGCGCCCGCTCGGCGTCGTCCAGCTGAAGGGCAGAGCCGACCGCCTCGAGCACCGCGTCCGAGACGCCGCGCAGGCTGCCGCGCTCAAGCCGCGTGTAGTAGTCCGTGCTCACCCCGGCGAGCTGCGCCACTTCCTCACGGCGCAGGCCTGGCACGCGGCGCAGCTCCCCGTAGCTGGGGATGCCGGCCTGTTCCGGGCTGATCTTCGCGCGCCGCGAGATCAGGAACTCACGGATTTCCTCTTTTCTTTCCACATCCACCACGCTACGCAGGCCGGGCGGCCGGTGGCAGTGTCTATCAGACACCCCCAATCCGGCCAACGTAGCCGACGGGGCGCAACCGATGTCGCCACCCCTCTGTTGACAAATGCAAAACGTTTTGTGTAGCGTAGCTCACACCAGATACAAAACGTTTTGCAAAGGGAAGTCAATGACGACAAGAGTGGGAATACGCGACGTGGCCAAGGCCGCCGGGGTTTCAGTCACCACGGTGTCGCATGCCCTCAACGACGCCACGAGTTTCCGGGTGAAGGCAGCGACGCAGCAACTCGTCCGGGACGTGGCCAGGGATCTTGGGTACGCCCCGAACAAGATGGCCAGCGGACTGCGCAACCAGCGCTCCCAGATCCTTGGGCTGGTGAGCGACGAAATCACCACCACACCCTTTGCAGGCGCAATGATCCGCGGGGCGCAGGACGCCGCCTATGACCGCGGCTATGTGGTGATGGTGGTCAATTCCGGCCTGGACAGCGAGCTGGAAAACCGTGAAATCAACATGCTGCGGCAGCATCAGGTGGACGGGGTGGTTTATGCCCGGATGTACCACCAGAGCGTGCAGGTCCCCGCGGAACTGGAGGGCCTTCCCACCGTGCTGTTGGATTCCGTCACTGACAACAGGTCCATTTCCTCGGTTATCCCCGATGAAGTGGCCGCTGCCGAGACGGCCGTTGAAGCAATCATCCAGGCGGGCCACACCCGGATCGGGATGATCAACAACGTGGACGACATCCCCGCCACGCACGGCCGCAGGGAGGGTTTCCTTAACGCTCTCCGGCGGCACGGCCTGGAGCACGACCCCCGCCACTTCGTGATCGGTCAGCCCGAAACCGCGGGGGGCCGCGAGGCCGCGCTGGGGCTTCTCGGTCAGCCCGACCGGCCCACGGCCCTGTTCTGCTTCAGTGACAGGGTTGCCATGGGCGCCTACCAAGCGGCCACGGCATTGGGGCTGCGCATTCCCCAGGACGTGTCCATTGTGGGGATCGACAATCTCGAAATCATCGCAGACGCCCTGTGGCCGGGGCTCACTACCGTCGCCCTCCCCCACTACGAGATGGGCCGTTGGGCGGTCAACCGAATCCTGGACGACATTGAAAATCCCGGCGCACCGGCAGCCCAGACGCAACTGGAGTGCCCCCTCATTGAGCGGGGGTCCCTCGGCCCGCCGCCAAGTTAGCTGATTGCCGGCAAGAGGCGCCCTCACCGAACCGTTCCACCGCTCCACTGTTCCACTGCCCGGGGACCGCACGAAAAGGGACGCAGCCGTTGCACCGGCCGCGTCCCGCCGGACCCGGGACAATCCCCCACACCCAAATTCAGCAGAAAGATTGACCATCATGAACAAGCGATTCACCCGGATCCTCGCCACCAGTGTAGCTGCGGCGGCCCTTGTCGGCTCCCTGGGCGCCTGCGGAAAGGGCAGCGCCTCGGCCCCGTCCGAGGGCTCCAACGAGATCACCATGTGGACCCACAACGCGGGCAACCCCGAAGAACTCACGGCGATTGAAAACATCGTGGACTCGTACAACAAGAGCGCCGGCGCCAAGGCCAAGATCAAGGTCCAGGCGTTCCCGCAGGACTCCTACAACGACTCCGTGGTCTCGGCCGCGGCCTCCGGGAAGCTTCCCTGCATTGTTGACATTGATGGCCCCAATGTTCCCAACTGGGCCTGG
This sequence comes from Arthrobacter sp. Bi26, assembly GCF_918697925.1. Lineage (GTDB taxonomy): Bacteria > Actinomycetota > Actinomycetes > Actinomycetales > Micrococcaceae > Arthrobacter. Next base: position 1,104 of record NZ_CAKKMF010000089.1, on the reverse strand, counting down.
GCGAAGTATCTGACACCGCTGCAGCTCGACGCGGATGTGTCCAAGAATCTGCCGAGCACGGTGGCCAAATGGGAGGGCGAGACCTACGCCGTGGGCACCTATGACGTCGCGCTGGCGATGCTTGCACGCGCCTCCGACCTCAAGGCAGCCGGTGTCCGCGTCGCCACGGTCGAGAAGCCGTGGACCAAGGACGAGTTCCAGGACGCGCTGAGCAAACTCAAGGCCCTGGGCAAGTGGGAATACCCGCTGGACATGGGTACCGCCGGAACCGGCGAGTGGCTGCCCTACGCCTACTCGCCGTTCCTGCAGTCCTTCGGTGGGGACCTGATCAACCGCGACGGGTTCCAGTCGGCAGACGGCGCCCTCAATGGCGACAAGGCCGTCGAATGGGCCCAGTGGTTCCGCGGCCTTGCCGACCAGGGATTCATGGCCAAGAAGAGCGGCAAGGACTCCACCCAGGACTTCCTCAACAACAAGAGCGGCATTCTCTACACCGGCTCATGGGCCGCGGACAAGGCACGCGCAGCGGTGGGTAAGGACCTCGTGGTCATGCCGTCAGTGGACCTCGGGAACGGCCCCAAGATCGGCGGCGCCTCCTGGCAGTGGGGTGTGACCAGCGGCTGCACCAACTCCGCGGCAGCCATGGACTACCTCTCCTACTCACTGAAGCCGGAAAACCTGGCCGCGGTGGCGAAGGCAACGGGCACCATCCCGGCCACCGACGAGGCCGCCGCACTGATCCCCGCGTACGCCAAGGGCGGCACAAACCGGATCTTCATGGAACTTTCCCGCAACTACGCGGTGATGCGCCCTGAAACCCCGGCCTATCCCTTCATCGCCACCGAATACGGCAAGGCGGTCCAGGACATCCTCGCCGGCGCCGACCCTAAGACGGCGCTGGACAAGTCGGTCAAGGCCATTGACGCCAACATCAAGTCCAACGGCGGCTACAAGAACTAGCCGGCTGCCCGCGGTACGACGACGGCGGTGCGCAACCGCCGCCGTCGTCGTATCGCCGGCCCTGACTGTCGACGGAGAAAACCATGACAACCACCCAACTCCCCTCCCCCGGCCGCCGCCTGGCGGATCCGGCCCCGGCCGCAC
>NZ_CAKKMF010000088.1 GCF_918697925.1 Arthrobacter sp. Bi26 | reverse complement strand
GTGCCGCACGAGAATAGCTGTCGCCATCCACCCAGCCTAACCACCCGCTCGATGGCGGTGTGAACCGTACCGGGTCGCGCGTCGGACAGGCAGATAAGGCACTGGCGGAACCCTTCAAGCACGCCGACGCGCTCTATGCCGCCCAGACGGACTCGGCACGCGTTGACCAGCTCATGGCTGACGCAGCATAACCGGAAGAACCGGAACAGCCAGAACCCGCGGCCGAAGTCGACCCCCGCATGGAGAACGTCCTGTACCCGCTCCGCGTCGGATCCAGTAGTACCCGCCCTCTCAGGGCGGGTCGTGTGCCATTGCTTGTGATGGAGCACACCGACCCCGCGCTGTGCGCCCAGAACCAGGGCGCGGCACTCTTTGGAGAAGGCGGCGGGCGACGACGCGGCCCGAACTGCCCGCCTCAAGCGCCTGCTGCGATGGCGGCTTGCGCCAGCGCAGCGCCCATCTTGGTTCGGAACTGCTCGAACTGCTCGCATGCCTGGGCGAAGAGAAGTCCCAATGAACTTCATGTCCGCGACGCAGAAGTGGGTCATAAAGCGCAAGGGAGCGTTTTGACCATTGCTGCCTCGGAGCCCGTATGTGCTTCGAATTTGGGTTCTGCTTGGAGTGTCGATCGTTCGGGCCGGGTGACTTATTTGTCGGTTTCGGGTTGGAGTGCGGTCGCCGCGTCGAGGGCGTCGTCGACGACGATCAGGTAGTTGTCACGTCCGGCGGCGAGAGGGACGGAGTGTTCGCCGTACTTGTCGTAGGCGAGGTCGACGGCGTCGGCGGCGTTGGTGATGTTGAGTCGGCGCAGGAGCCGGGCGATGTCGAGGGTGTCTTTGTCGCGTTCGGCGGCGATTTTCATGGCTAGGAGCGTTTCGGTGTCTGCGGCCTGAATGGTGAGTCCGTCGAGCTGTTCGATGTCGACCCAGGTGGCGTTGTCGGGGACGAAGGCTGACGCGTTGGTGTTGAGCCAGTCGGGGGCGAGGTCGTAGTCTGCCGCCATGTCGGCGACGACGGCGTGGATGGTGTGTGGGTCGGCGTAGCTGGCGTCGATGTCTGCGGTGGGGCGGTTGCCGATGCCTTGGAGGATGAGGGCGGCACCGCCTACTAGTTTGATGTCGCCGTGGGCGCCGGCGGCCTGCAGGCGTCGGCCGAGTTCATGGAGGAGGGCCCGGATTTGTGGGGCGGTGAGTTCTCCGCCGGTCATGCGGTGGCCAGGCTGCGTTCGCGGATGAAGACGTTCAAAGCGGCGAGTTCCGGGGGTGTTTCGGCGCGGGTGAGTTCCTTCATTGGTGTTCGGATGCTGCGGTAGGACTCTGCCGGCATCCACGCCGCGTCGAGGGGCTTGATTCGTCGCGTCCAGGATGGCGCTGGTTGGCCGAGGCGGTGCGCGGTGTAGTTGGTGATTCCGGCAAGGGCCGCTGACCAGTGCGTGTCCTTGAGGCGGGGGCTGCGCTGGAGCAGCGGGGCGCCGGCGGCGAGGGATGCGGTGGCGTAGTCGGCGAGCATTTTGATGGCGAACTCAAAGTCCCGTTCGGCGATGAGCCGGGTAAACGTTGCCGCATAGTCGCGCCGTGCCGGGTCGTGGTCGCTGCCGCGGGGGATGGGATCGGTGGCGGCCAAGGAGAGGCCGACGGCGGCCAGGACGGCCAGAGTCTTGCCGAGTTCGGCGCGGTCGTGGCCTGCTTCCAGGTCGATGAGGAATTTCCGTGACACCCCAGCCATGTCCGCAAGGGCCTGCTGGGACCACCCGCGGGCACTTCGCCGGGCGCGGATGATGGCGCCCGCAGCCGCGGGGGTCTCGATGATCGTTTCTAGTGTCATGGCATCCCTTCTACCGTCCATTATGTCACCGAATGGTTACAAGTGCATTTTTGAGGGATCTCTGGCCGCTAACTGCCTGAAATCTACGCTGGCCCGCCCTGCCTCCTGCTGCCACGGTCTTAGTCGGGATGTGCGCGGCCGTGCGCATCGGTGGAACGTTTCTGATCGGTCATTTGAATCTCGGTCGATTGCGTAATGAGATTGCCGAAGGGAGGTACAGCCGCCGTGGAGAGATTGGATGCCGGCCAGGCCCTATACGCGGCATTGCCATTGGGCGTGCCCTCCGTTCGATGCCTCAGACCCGGTCGGAATCTCGGATTGTTTGTCAGCTCAACGAGGAACCGCACCCCTTCAACGTGGGGTGCGGTCGGTGGTTGGAAAGCTTGAAGCGTCGAATTTGGGGGTGTGTACAAAGTACACACTTTGGGCTTCGGACTGGGTCATACCGGGGCCGGATTGGGCCGGATTCGTTATGTTCCCGCGGGAGTCCCGTGTTTGTGGGGGAGGGAATGCAGTTCGAGTCCCACCTCGGGCACGACGTTTTCCCTCGTCAGAGGCGATTTTGCTTTGACGTGTTGACAAAGCTTGTGGTCGCGTCGCTCTGACGGCTGGTTCGCGGGCGGTGGCCTGGCTACCGCGGGGCCTGTTCAGGTGTGTGGGTGGCGGGTTCAAGTCCCTGGCTGATGGGCCTTCCGCCTGCTGAAGTGGGTTATATGGTTCCTCGTTCCGGTTCTTTCGGTGTGGCCGGGGGCGGACTACACCTATCCATGTGTGGGGGAAGCGACGACGACATGACCTCGGCGATCTCGCTAAAGAGCGCCCCTGGGAGGCGGTCTTAGGGCGTGCCCGCGAGAGTCGCGCCCCGAGGTTTGTCCTGCCAAAGAGGGTGTGGACAGTGTCCGCACTTATGTCTGCTTTATTGGAGGGCTGTGAGGACTTGAGTCCGATGTCAGGTTGGGCCATAAACTTGTCGATCACTGTGCCTGAAAAGTGGTTCTTGGAGCACAACGTGACTGCGATTTGGGGTGGTTTGGTCCGATGAGGCGGTGCTGAGCGCCCTTCATGGCGCCTTCGGATGCCCTCCGCGGGTGTAAGAGGCAGTCAGGCCAGCTCTCGCCTTGCTGCCCGGTTATCTCGAAACGCTAAGGATGCAAGACGTCTCATCCCGCGGAAAGTACCTATCTAAAGGGTCGCCCGAGACCCCGGCGATGTCCCGAGCAACGTTCTACCGGCGCTCCAAGCGGTTAGAAGGAATGACGCCTCTCGCCCCAGACGCCCATAGTAGAGAAAACTATGGGCTAATAGACCCTGTGGTGCAAAACAATTCGAGCAGGCCAATGGCAACCAGTGACGCGCATGGGATACCAACCCGTACCTGATGGGCATGGGTTGGGCCAGCGGCGCTTTCGCGCAAACCATGACTATGTCTCCAGCGTCATCCGCGCGGCGGCGGACGTGAAGGGCTGGCGGCACGGTGACCTGGACGCCGCGATGTGGGAAGCCGCCGGGGTGCCGCGGCGCGGACAGCGTCCCAGTCAGCGCTCCTGTGACTTGAGGTCTGAGGGCGACGCAGAGGGAATGGACTCCTCGACCAGTTCGCCTCTTTCAACGTCGACACGGTAGAACACCGCCGGCGTCAGCTCCAGGTCGGCTCCGCGGTACAGGACCGCAAGCCCGGCCCTGTCATGCTTCGCTGGAGACAGCCTGAGCGCTGTCTCCTCCATCTCTTCCTCGGCCATCCGGCCGTCCGGCTCCACGGGCACGAACTGGTGGATGTGCACCACCTCGCCTGTCCGCCTGTCGTAGACAAAGCACGTCTGAGTTGCCTTCGAGTACCCGGCTACGTTTTCCATTGCCTCTCCTTCGTCCCGCCCGGCTATCTCACGCCCAGTAGTAGACGATCCACCGGGCATGACCCTTCGCCTGAAAGACGCTGAGCTTGAATGTCACGCTCGTTACCCTGTCGCGGTAGAGCACGGCTTTCAGATCGCCACCGGTGAGGTTCTCGGTCGGAAAATTCTCGACACCACTGGCGCTCACGGCCTGGGTAATAAAGACGTCCGCGGCGTGGTGCTCCTCACCGGCTGCCCAGGTGCTATGCAAGGCGACCTCGCAGAACGCCGCCACGCCGGGCACCTGGACGGTGACACTGTAGCCGTGCTGTCCCCCGAAATGCTGGGCCCACATCTCGTTGGCTTTAAAGCCTGTAATCGCCATGACAACTCTCCCATCGTGCCCTGTTCGGCGTCTTCGGCCCGCGGTAGATCGCGCAGTCGGGAAAGCTCCCTCCCCGGACATGCCGACAGACCAAGCGTAGGACGGGAGCGTTACAGCGTCGTTACTGCTTTGCCTTGACGTCTGCCCATGCAGGAAGGGGCGGCCCCGCGGTGGGTCCTAGGAGCGTGGGTCAGTAGTGAAAACTGCCTGCGGAATCCTACAAGTCAGGAGCAACATTCGGCTCCGAAAGACTTGGATTTTGTAGGTTTACGACAGAGAAAATGGGCCAAAGCCGACTCGGGTTACGCGATTAACACCGCGCGGATTGCAACCGTTGCTGCGATACCTACGGATGCTGGCAGTAGCACCGGACCCCTCCGCCGAGATTCCGGAGGGTTGGGTGGAAGAAGTCCTGAGGGATTTGGCACCGCGAGCCTGCCAAGGTGCTGACCGATGTGCGGAAGACTGCCGACCTGCTGGCCGCCGGCTACCTGGTGGTCCGGCTGAGAGAAGATGACCTGCCGCCGCTGGAGATCAACAGCACCCGCTACCTTGAGATTCGCGTGTACTCCGCTGCTCCCCAGCCACAGAAAGCCATGGAGGAAATCTCATCATGGCTGGGCGAGCTAGAATCCGCTGAGCGATAAGCTCCCCGGTGTCTCCGGAACTGTGAAGACGCGTTCCGAGATCCGGGGGCAAATGACCGAAGCGAAGGCAGGACATGGATAACGGCAACTCAGGCGAACTGAGCCTTGGAGATCTCTTTCAGGCTTCTGGACTGGCGCCAGAGGATGTGCAGGTCATCCGGCACACGCTCAAGCCGGATGGGCTGAAAACCCGGGCGGACGCGATGGGGCCTGGCCTGCTGCCGTACGCGCGCGAACAGGGCATCCGCAACAGCAAGCTGCAAGCGACTCCTCCGAGGATCTGGCTGAACTTCCTCGCCACGACCGGCCGGCGGGCACGGTTCATCACCGCGCACGAGAACCATGGCGAAGTCCTGGCGGAGCGTACCGATATTCGCCGCTTCTTCGACCTGCGGCCCGCCCTGGTGTTCGCAGCCCTGGCGGACCGGCTGGTGATCGAGTGGACGAAGGACACGGTGAACTGGGCCAAGACGGGTGACCAGGCAACCGCCATGACGGTTGTCGAGATCTCTGACCCGTCCAGCGTGCCGTTCCCGGGATTTGATTCGCTCCTTGTCAGCTTCGACGAGCTTCAGGCCGTCATCACCGATGAACGCTACGGGCAGTGGCGGACGGCCCTCAGCTCCGTGCAGGGAATCTACCTCATCGCCGACACCAGCAACGGCAGGATGTATGTGGGGAAGGCCGACGGCGCCGAGCGCTTCTTTGGCCGCTGGAGCGAGTATGCCAGGAACGGCCACGGCGGCAACGTCGCACTCCGGGAGCTGGCCGCCGCCGACGCCCGGCACCGGCAGCACTTCCAGTTCAGCATCCTGCAGGTCTTTTCGCCGAGCGCGCCGGCGGCGCAGGTCGATGCCGCCGAGGCCCATCTCAAACGGGCACTCCTGACCCGGCAGTTCGGCATGAACCTGAACTAGCCCTGCGCCCGCCGGCAATAGTCGCATGCCTGCCTCGGCGTCGAGTGGAGGCGGCACCGTAACGACGTGCTGGCCCCGGCGGCCGGGAGCGGGGGAGTGACAGTGTGGACTGTGGGATGGGCCCCTGCCTCTGTTTCAATCCTCGCATCCGAGGACGTGCCCGCTGATCGCTCCGTCGACAGCACCATGTGGGGGCTGCTGAGGAGCGACCATTTCTCGGGCCGAATGCAGGAGATGAAGAACTGACCCATGGTGCTGTCGCAGCCGGGGCAGACGAATGCGCCGTAGAGCCGGCCACTGGCTTTGGTGCGCCTCTTCTGGATAGTTGCCTTGGGAATGTCGGACTTGGCAGCGTGGATCCACTTGTCGACGGCGCGGTGTACCTCGGGGTGGTTCTCCCACCGCTTCTCTCCTACGTCGGGCTTCACCCGCAATCCGGGCGCCCCCGCGTATTTACCCCTGGCCCAGATGCGGGCATCCCAGACCAGCATCGGCTGTTCGCAACTCCAGCAGGATGTGAGGCTTCCCCACACGAAAGTGTCCGTCGGCGTCCTGATGAGATGCTGACCGAAGGCCGCTTCAGGGGAGGCGGAGCGATCATTCATCTCCGCGATGGCCTGCTCGATTGCTTCAAGTTTCTTACGCTCGGCCTCAGCCCGCGCCGCTTCCCTGTCGGCCGCGGCTTTCTGCAGGGCAGCCTGGTGCTTTGGTGAGCCAGCCCTCCAGCGCGGGCCTTGCCGAAGCAGGGCGGCCACAAAAACTCCGAGGTTGTTCTTGGCCTGGACGAAGTCCTGGTCGGCCGGGAGCGCCAGCAAGTCGGTGACGCTCTCTGGGAGAGTGGACGATTTACCGAAGCCGGTCACCACGATTGGCACCTTGGTCTCGTGGTACTCCAGCCGGCGCGGCACCAGCCAGACGGGGAAGATGCTGCTGTCGAAGTAACGCTGGGAACGGGCAAAGTATTTGTCCGGGGTCTGCGATGACAGTTGCACCTCAAAGGCGACCTTCCTCGTGAGGTCGTCCGACTCGGCCAGGACATCGATGATCCATTCCCGGGAGCGGTGCGGGTGCTCAACGATGGCGTGCCAGCCAGGCACGTGGTCGATGCACAGCTTCAGGGCTTCCTTCATGGCCAGATGCTGCGGTGTCTCGCCGCCGTGATCGACCTTGCAGCCAGCTTTCCGGAGGTGCGCGAAGAACTTGGTGGTTCCACCCCGGGTCTTAGCCACGGCACGCACGCCACATACAGGCATGACCATGCGCTTCCGGTCCTCAGACTCCTGCAGCTCAGACCAAGCCTCCTTGCGGTACGTCGTGGCGTCGACCCGACTCCCGTCGAGCATCGCGGTCAGCAGCATTGTTCCCCCGTAGTTATGCTGTTGCCGTCGAATTAGCTGGCCTCACCCCGCTGCCGGGTAAGCAACTTCAGCGCTTACTGCATTTCAGCTGGGAGCCATGCAGGGTTCTGCGGCGATCCTGGCGTTGCGTGCGCTGATGAAACTGTTGCTCTTGGCCAGGTACTTCAGGTATTCGGCCTCGTCCTGCGGAACGGCGGGAGTGTTGAAGTCGTCGAAGTCGTGGAAGTAGTCGATGGTCCCGTCATCGTTCAAAAGGTCCTGCAGCAGGAAAAAGTCGACGTACCCGTTGAAGTCGCAGAACAGGTCGAAGAATTTTTCGTACCTGAGCAGGACGTCTTCAAGGGGACTCCACTCCTGGCGGCCGTCGTAGTAGCGGCGGATGCATTCCAGGGTCAGGTCGAAACGGTCAGCGATCTTGCCGTTGAAGCCGCGGGCCCCGTTGATGGTCATCTTCCCGTCGACTTTGTTGCCCGGGAACACGATGGAGCTTCCAATCGTGTAGCCAGGCCACGCTGGTAGGTCCTCCGGAGGGATGTTCCTGATGATCCGTCCCGCCCGCTTCTGAAGTCTGGTTGTGATGGCGTCGCTGGCCATAAAAAAGACACCATTCGAGGACCTGTGCACAAGGTACGCCTTGAGTTCCGGAGCCAGATCGAAACGCCCGTTTCCGCAGGGCAGCTTCTTGCTCCACAGCTTTCGGTGGTAGTCCTTCAGGGTCGGGCTGTACTTGTCCGGGTCTTTCCCTTGAGCATCGGAGTTGACGTTAAAGGTCGTGTCAATGCATTTCGGCTTCTCATGGTCCATCAGGTGTCCCCTTGCTCGTCTGGCTCCGCGGTCACGACATAACAGGAGCGGCGGGGCCAAGCCAGCGTGGCTGGTGGCCGGACACCCCGTTCCTGCATCGCTTTGATTATCTCTGTTGCTGCTGGGATGCCGGTGGTTTCGGGATGCGACACGGCGTGGGTGTCGCGGGCTGACGGTTCATTGCTGGCGTCTCAGGAACTCTAGCTTGGTTGGACGAAGCCAAAACCCCTGAAATCCGGGCACTGAAGGCCTGTGAGTGTCTCACCAACTACCCCATGAACTGGCGCGGAAGACTTCTGGAAAGGACGCCTGGTCCCGAACCGGAACGAGTCCAACAGCCTTGTGGCGGCTCCTTGGGCAAGCGGCACATCAGGCACTGGCACGATGGCTTGGACATACAGCCGTATCCTTTGGGGGCTGCCCGGGGTTTCGTTGACTCCTTGACGCAGCGAACGAGTACTCATTGAAGGATGTTGACCAGGCCGACGGCTTGTGGGGCGACGTTCCGCAATGCGAGTTGTGTTCGCTTGGGGTGACGGGCACGGCTGCATCGTTGATGGTCCGTACTCACTTAGTGGAGGGCCGGACTGTCGGGCGGTCATGCAGGTGGTGGTTCGCTTCTCCATGAGATGTTCGGAAAGGAGGAACCCGCCGCCATGATGTTCGTCGACATCCAGCATGAGGACAGCCCCACCGTGCAGCACTTGTTCGGGGCTGGTTCGGTTCCGGAGGCTTTCCCTTCAGATCGTTGCGAAATTGCGCGCAAGTCACAGCTGCCCCGCGCGAACGGCCATATAAGCAGCCTGGTTGGGGCGCCGAAAGCGGGCAAAGAGAGGGTGTGCACAATGTGCACACCCTGGGCTTCGGATCGGGTCGTACGAGTGCCGGACTGGGCCGGATTGCGGATGTTTTCGGGGGAGTAGCGGAAATTCAAGGCCTGGAACCCGGTTCGAGTCCCACCTCGGGCACGTGTTTTCCCTGTTCAGGGGCTTGTAGGCCTCTGATTGTGTACAAATCTCCTTTTTTGGGCCCCTGCGGGGGCCCATTTTTGTTGGTGGCCGTTGCGGGCTGGCGGCTCCTTCTCTTGACTGGGACAGCGGTGTTGCTGCGTACCCCTTCATGGCCGGGAGCGCTGGGAACTGCATGACTTGCTGTGACTTGGGATCAAATTCTCATGATCGTCCCTGTCGACAGCCGGAACTCCTGGGAAACGCTCGTCATTTCCTCGACGATGTTCTCGGGCATCGGGTAGGGGCCAGTCGAACCGATCGAGTTTGGCGAGGACCGGGGTGCCGCCGGCCCGGACGGCCGCCAGGGCTTCGTTCAGTCCCGGCCGTTCCTTGTTCCTGCCGGTAACGCTGTGGTCGACATTGATCAGGCCCCTCGGGGACGCCCAGACCCGTAAGTGCCTTGCGGTGCGTTGCCAGGTCTTGTTCGTTGGTGGAGACCTGGGCGTAGCCGGTGATCTGCGCGGACAGGTGCAACTGTCGCGATTGTCCAACCTGAGCGGGACAGTTTTGCGGGCGGGTGTGTTGGTTCGGAATGGCGGCTTTTTCACAGTTCGGTTGGGCGGCTTTTGACGAGGGTGGAGGGTGCCCTTATGACTTCGTCGGTGATGGTGCCGAGTTCATTGGTTTTCATGACCCGTTCCACCCGGGTGAAGAGGCGGTCGATGAAGCGGAAATTGCCGGGTGGCCTGAATGTCACGTCGGCGAACGGTCGACATATTCCGTTCTTAACAACATCTCCCGCAGCCCGTCGATCTCGGCCGCGAGTTGCTCAGACGGGTAGGACTTCGACTTCCGAGGAAGGTACTCACGGACCAGCCGCGCCGTCTCGGGAAGCACACTGACCAGCCAGTTGCGAACAGCATCGGCAGTATCCAGCCCCTTCGGGACCCGAATGCCAGACAATAGTGCGTCGCTGCTTGCGCCCGACCATGGCAGCTTGAACGCCGGTGAACTCCGGTTCTTTATGCAGGTGCCATGAATGAAATGCCACGTCCACGACATAATCCTGGTCCGACTGCCGAGGGGCAAAGTTCGCCACCTGCTTTCTGACCTCCTGAAGTGCCAGACGCGGCGGACCCCAATCTTCAACAATCCCGCCCGTACTCATAGCCGTACGGCAATTATTGCTCCCAGAAGCAGAGCCCGTCCTCGGCTTCTTCCGGTTCTGCCCACACCTCGATCCCGCGCGCGGCTTCGTACAGGGTGCGTGGTTGGACGGCGTCGCCTGCGATCCAGAGCGCTGAGCAGTCTGCCATGGCATCATCGATGGTTCCGGTGCGGATGATCTGGCCGTGCTGGCGGATCCGGACAGTCGCTCCGATAAGCCGGCGCCAGTGGATGTACTGGCGGAGCATGATCCGCTCTCCGCAGGCAGCTGCGCGCCGGTCGCCGGGGCGGGTTGATGGGGTCATGGTGCGGTCAGGGCCGATGCCACGGCTTTGCCCAGTTCTTCTGTGGTGGCGCTGCCGCCCATGTCGGGGGTGAGGGCCTGTTGCCCGCGGGCGAGCACGGTTTCCATGGCGGTGGTGATGGCGGCCCCGGCTTCGGGTTCTCCCAGGTGCTCGAGCATCATGGCGGCGCACCAGATTTGCCCGATGGGGTTGGCGATGCCTTTGCCGGCGATGTCCGGGGCGGAGCCGTGGACGGGTTCGAAAAGGCTGGGGAAGTTGCGTTCGGGGTTGATGTTGCCGCTGGGGGCGATGCCGATGGTTCCGGTGCAGGCCGGTCCGAGGTCGGAGAGGATATCGCCGAAGAGGTTGCTGGCGACGACGACGTCGAACCAGTCGGGGTGCATGACAAAGTTCGCGGCCAGGATGTCGATGTGGTACTTGTCCACCTTGATCCCTGGGTAGGCGGCGGCCATGGCCTGCACCCGTTCGTCCCAGTAGGGCATGGTGATGGAGATACCGTTGCTCTTCGTGGCGGAGGTCAGGTGCTTCTTGGGCCGGCTCTGGGCCAGGTCGAAGGCGTATTTGAGGATCCGGTCCACACCGGTACGGGTCATGACGGTTTCCTGGATGACCGTTTCGCGGTCGGTACCTTCGAAGATCTTCCCGCCGATGCTGGAGTATTCGCCTTCGGTGTTTTCGCGCACGACGTAGAAGTCCACATCTCCCGGGACACGGCCGGTCAGGGGGCTGGGCACGCCGGGCAGGAGCTTGACCGGGCGGAGGCTGACGTACTGGTCGAAGTGGCGGCGGAACTGCAGGAGGCTGCCCCACAGCGAGACGTGGTCGGGGACGACGTCAGGCCACCCGACGGCGCCGAAGAAGATGGAATCGAACTGGTTCAGTTCCTCGAACCATCCGTCTGGCAGCATTTTCCCGTGCCGGGTGTAGTAGTCAGCCGAGGCGTAGTCGAAGTGTTCGTATGTGAGGTTGAGGTCGAAGGCTGAGGCTGCGGCGTCCAAAACGCGCAGCCCTTCGGGCACGACTTCGGTGCCGATTCCGTCGCCGGGAATGACTGCGATGCGGTGGGGTTTCGACATCAGGATCCTTCTTTGTCTCTGCTTGGTGTTCGGGTTAGCGGTCGACCGGGTGTGCCGGTTCGCGGTTTTCGAGGACGTCGATGACGGCGTGCGCGGCTGCCAGGCCGGCCCGTGTCCGGGCTTCGGCGGTCTGGCCGGCGAGGTGGGAGGTGATGAGCACGTTGTCCAGGCCCCGGAGGGGGCTGTTGACGGGCAGGGGTTCACTCTCGAGCACGTCCAGCGCGGCGCCGGCGATAGTGCCGTCGTAAAGTGCCTTGGCCAGGGCCTCTTCATCCACAAGTGAGCCGCGGGCGGTGTTGATGAGGACGGCGGTGGGTTTCATCGCTTGCAGCCGGGGCGCGTCGATGAGTTTGCTGGTGCTCTGGCCTCCGCGGGTGTGCAGGGAGAGGTAGTCAGCGTCGCGGATGACGGTGTCGAGGTCGGTGAAATGGACCGCCTTGTTGTTGGGGTCGGGGTGGGCGGTGCTGACCTTGACGGTCATGCCGAGGGCGGCGCCCAGGCTTGCCGTGGCGCGTCCGCTGGGGCCGTAGCCGATGATGCCCAGGGTGGAACCGCGCAGTTCATGGCCGGCTTCCCGGGGCCAGTGGCCTTGGCGGACGGCGGTGCTGACCTCCACGAGGCGGCGTGCGGCCATGATGATCAGTCCGATGGTCAGTTCGGCGACTGAATGGTGGTTTGTTCCGGGGGCGTTGCAGACCCTGATGCCTTGTGCGGCCGCGGCCTGGATGTCGATGGAGTCGTACCCCACTCCACTGCGGGCGATGACTTGCAGGGAGGCAGCGCCAGTGAGCATGTCGGCGGTGACCGGTTCGCTGGCGAGGATCGCGCCGGAGATTCCGTCGAACATCGAGCGACGTTCCTCAGTGGTCCGTGGCCCCCGGGATGGCGAGTAGACCGGTTCCAGACCGTGTTCCCGCAGGAGCTGGTCGACGGTGTCTCCCGGGTGGAGGTAATCGGTGGTGATCAGGACGCGGGCGGCCATGGTGCGGGTTCCTCTTCGATGATGCAGCAAGCAGGAGGGAAAAGTCTCTGCCGGCTGGCGGTTTCACGCGGGCAGGGCCGCCGTGGTGTGCGCGGAGGCCCTGCCGGTCGTTCCGGTGTTAGTGGGCGTCGACCTTGTCGGCTTCCACAGCTTCCGGCCTTTTTGATTCGATTTCGTTCTTCTGCTGGCCGTGGGCGTGCAGGGCTTTGCGGGCTTGTTCCGGGTCGAAGTCCTTTTCCCATTTGCCGACGACGACTGCGGCCATCGCGTTGCCGAGGACGTTGATGAAGACGCGGCCTTCGTTGAGGAGCCGGTCGATGCCGACGATGAGGGCGAGGGCGGCCAGCGGGATGCCGCCCACTGAGCTGAGTGTGCTGGCCAGGACGATGAACGCGCCCCCGGCGATACCTGCGGTGCCCTTGCTGGTGAGCATCATGACGCCGACCATGACGAGCTGTTGTTCCCAGGAGAGGTCCATGCCGACGGCCTGGGCAAGGAATACGGATGCCATGGTCAGGTAGACCGCGGATCCGTCGAGGTTGAAGGAGAACCCTGACGGGATGACGATGCCCACGGTGGATTTGCCGACGCCCATGTTTTCGAGCTTCTTGATCAGCTGCGGGAGGACTGCTTCGCTGGAGCATGTGCTCAGGGCGATCAGCAGTTCGGCCTTGAAGTAGCGCATCACGGTGAAGATGTTCAGTCCGCAGGCACGGGCGATGGTGCCCAGGACCACGACGACGTACACGACGCAGGTTCCGGTGAACAGCAGGACGAGGTAGCCGAGTTGCTGGAGGCTGGCCGTGCCGTAGTTGGCCACGACGGCCGCGAGGGCGCCGAAGGTTCCGATGGGGGCCAGGCGCATGACCCAGCTGACGATTTTGAAGATGACCACGGACAGGGCCTGGATGCCCTTGGTGAGGAACGCGCCGGATTCTCCGGAGACGTTCAGGGCGGCACCGAACACGATGGAGACCATCAGCGCGGCGATGATGGTGTGGCCGGTCAGGGCGCCGAACAGCGATTCCGGAATGATGTTGCTGACGAACTCGAGGCCATCGAAGCCCTTGTTGGCGGCCGCCGGCACCTTGCTCGCGTCCAGCTGAGACGGATCGATGTTCATGCCTTCACCGGGGCGGAAGACGTTGGCTACGACCAGGCCAATCAGCATCGATACGAGGGACAGCGCGATGAAGTAGCCCAGCGCCTTGACTCCGATGCGGCCGGCTTTGCGCAGGCTGTCCATCGAGGCGATGCCCAGGGACACCACGCAGAAGACCACAGGGATCACGATCATCTTCACCAGGGCGATGAACCAGTCGCTGAGGGGGGTGAGCTGTTTTCCGACGGACGGCAGGAACAGGCCGACGGCGATGCCCAGGACGGCGCCCAGGACGACTTGGAACCAGAGTTCGCGAAGCAGCCGGCCGAACCGGGACCGCTGCTTGGGCGGGTGGGCGGAATGTTGCGGGTTCTGCATGGTGTGGGACGACATCTTGGGTGCTCCTTTGCACGTCAGACAGAGAAGGTTGGAGAGGTGCGGTCCCGGGCAGTGATGCTGCCCGGGACCGGGGCACTACCGGATTGGTTAGTTGTGCAGTGCGCGCAGGATCTTGTAGAACTCGGCCTTGCCTTCGAGCCCGATGCCGGGCAGATCGCCGGGGGCTACGCGGCTGTTGACGATGACGGCGTCGTCGGTGAAGCCGCCGGTGGGCTGGAACTCGCCCGGGTAGGACTCGTTGCCGCCGAGCTTGAGGGCTGCGGCGATGTGCAGGGAGAACTGGTGTCCGCCGTGCGGGATGCAACGGCGTGAGGACCAGCCGTGCTGGGCGAGCATGTCCTGGATCCGGCGGTATTCGGTCAGGCCGTAGCTCAGGGCGGGGTCGACCTGGATGAAGTCGCGGTCCGGGCGCATCCCGCCGTAGCGGACCAGGTTCCGTGCGTCCTGGAGGGAGAACAGGTTCTCTCCGGTGGCGATCGGGTTCTTGTAGTGCTCGGAGAGGGTGGCGTTCAGGGCGTAGTCCAGCGGGTCGCCGACTTCCTCGTACCAGAACAGCCCGTACTGGTCGATGGCTTTGCCGTACGCCAGCGCGGTCTCCAGGTCGAATTTGCCGTTGACGTCGACCATCAGGCGGGAAGCATCGCCGTCGAGGACCTCGATCACGGCTTCGATGCGGCGGAGGTCTTCGGCGAGGTCGGCGCCGCCGATCTTCATTTTGACGACGTTGTAGCCCTTGGCGAGGAAGCCGCGCATTTCGTTCTGCAGGTCCTCGAGGCTCTTGCCGGGTGCGTAGTAGCCGCCGGCTGCGTAGACGAAGACGTCCTTGTCCGGGTTTCCGTCGCCGTAGTGGTCCGAGATCCACCGGTAGAGCGGGACGCCGGCGATCTTCGCGGCGAGGTCGTGCAGTGCCATGTCCGCGACGCCGACGGCGACCGAGCGTTCTCCGTGTCCGCCGGGCTTTTCGTTGGACATCATCAGGTCCCACGCCTTTCCCGGGGAGAGCTGGCCGTCCTCATCGAGCAGGTCTTCGGACGGGGCATCCATGATCCTCGGAAGAATGCGGTCTTTCAGGATGCCCGTCGCGTTGTAGCGGCCGTTGGAGTTGAATCCATAGCCAATCAGGGGCTTGCCGTCGACGAAGACATCGGAGACGAGGGCGATGATCGTGCAGTCCATCTTGGTGAAGTCAATGAAGGCGTTCCGGATCGAGGAACTGATGGGAATGGTGCCGACGTGGGCGGAAACGATTTTCATCTTTGAATCTCTCCTGAGTGGGGATCTTATTTCTTATAAGACTTGGATCGAGACTGACCCAAAGTGATGAGGGATATCAACCCTTCGAGCGAATATCTTATAAGACCTTGGATCAAAGGCTAGCCCAGGAGTGACGGGGGGCACAAGCCTTCCGAGGGAATTTCTTATAAGATGTTTCCACGGGACTATACTGTGAGCAACGGGGGCCACACCTCGATGAGGGATTCGGAGCGCCAGATGAACAGCACGAACGTCTTTTCCAGTAAGGGCAGCCTGGCGTACAACGAACTCCGCCAGCTGATCCTCTCCGGTGGCCTTGCCCCGGGCTCGCGCATCTCCCAGTACGAACTGGCGGAGAACATGCAGATGAGCATCACTCCCCTGCGGGAGGCGATCCGCCGGCTCGCCAGCGAGGGGCTGATCATCATGGACACCCACCGGGATTCCCGGGTGGCCGCCATGAGCGCCTCCGAAGCACGGGAACTCCTTGAAGTCCGCCTCTCACTCGAACCATCGGCAACAGAATTGGCAGCCTCCCGCCGGACTGACGCTGATATCGCAGCAATGCGCGCAGCCGCCGGGAAGCTCCTGCCTGTCACGCGGGTCTGGGGCGAGGACGCGATCACGGTGCACCGGGAATTCCACCGGGCCGTCTACGCCGCCTCGCACAACGACGTCATGATCAAGCTCCTGGATGACCTGTGGGACAAATCCGACCGCTACCGACGCATCGGCCTCGAACTCCCCTCCGGGGATGAGCCCCGAACGATCGACCTGAACCAGCACCACCAGATACTCGATCTCGTCATTGCCGGCGACGGTGCCGGGGCGGCCGAACTCGCACGTACCCACATCGCCAACAGCCTCACAGCCTCAGTAACCGGAGCCTTGGAGGAACGCGAAAACGTCCAGTCGGTAACCATGGAGAAAACCGCCTAGTATCCGGCGCCGACGGATTCCCTCAAGCCGTCAGGAACCGGCTGCTTCCGCCGGCCCTAGTCGCGCACTCCCGCGAGTCTTCCCTCCTGAACTGAGTCCGGGTCTGGGGTATCGGTCGCCTAAGGGCCGCTCTTAGCGCCGGGTGCTACAGCTGCCTACGGTGTTGACCTGGCCGCCTGCCGGGTCGACAGCTCCAGGACGAGTGGAGGCCCTGGCGTCCGGCAAGCCAGGTCCGGCAGCTAGGACGTTTTTGAGCCGTGAGTTGATTCGTCGAGGACGAGTGCCAGGAGTCCGGGGAAGCGTCGATCGAGTTCTTCGCGGCGGAGCCAGTTGCGGTGCCTGTTTCCCTCTGCCTCTTGTCTGATGAGTCCCGACTCGCGGAGAACGCGCCAGTGGCGTGTCAGGGCGGACTTGGAGACGCCGTAGTCCGCGTTGCTGCACGCGCGGCCCGGTTCTTCCGCGAGCTGCACGATGATCGCCCTGCGCACCGGGTCGGTGAGGGCTGACATCACGTCGAAGAGATCGAACTCGTCCTCGGCAGGGATGGTGAGCGGGTTTGCCAAGCGACTAGCCATGGTTTCTATCCTAATCCGCGACGCATAAAGATGTACCGCTTTATGCGTACATGGCCTACAGTAGATGTACGGGAAATTGCGTACATCAATCATGCTGGTTGGTGCACGGAACAGCAAGCCCCCGGAACCACTTATCCAGAGCGCAACCCACAGGGCTGTGCTTCACACGAACGAAAGAGGAACACCCATGAAGGTTTCTGTCATCGGCGCCGGAGCAATCGGCGGCAACATTGCACGTCGACTCAGTGAAGCCGGGCACGAGGTGCTCATCGCAGATGCGCGCGGACCCGAGAGTGTCAGCGCTGAGGTGTCCGATGCGGGTGCGCAGCCGGCCGAGCTGGAGGCTGTGACCCAGGACAGGGACGTCGTCATCCTGGCGATCCCGTTCGGTGTCCAGCCCAAGCTCAAGGACCTGGTCACGACCGTGCCGGACAACACGGTGGTCGTAGACACGTCAAACTACTACCCCGGAATGAACGGGCACATCGAGGCCGTCATTGACGGGCAGGTCGAGAGCCTGTGGAGCCAGGAGCAGCTGGGACGCCCGGTCGTGAAAGCCTGGAACGCGGCGTTGGCTGAGACGCAGCGGAGCATGGGGAAGCCGGCCGGCAGTCCCGACCGGATCGCGATCCCGGTCGCGGGTGACTCAGCAGAGGCTCGCGCAACGGTGATGCAGCTCGTGGACGATAGCGGCTTCGACGCGTACGACGCCGGCCCCCTCGCCGAGTCGTGGCGCCAGCAGCCCGGCACCCCGGCCTACTGCACCGAGCTGGGCCTCAAGGACCTCGGTCAGGCTCTCGCCGCCGCCGACAAGGACAAAGCGCCGGGCACTCGCGACCGACTGATGGAGCACTTCGGTTCCCTGAATGAGATGCCCTCCCGCGAGGGAACCGTCGCGATCAATCGCGCCGCCCACCACTGAAGCGGTCTGCCAACTCGCAGAAGAAAGAGGAAAATATGACAAACGGAAAACAGATGATCCTGGGGATGCACCTCGGCAACGGGTACGGGTCGCAGGGCTCGGCCTGGAGGGCCCCGGGGGTGGACCCCGAGAACTACACCAGCTTCGATGCGCAGGTTCGCTACGCACAGGCCGCCGAGCGGGGTAAGTTCGCGTTCTTGTTTCTGCCTGATTTCCTTGGTGAGCAGACGGACCTGACCCGCGAATCGCTCATGATCACCCTTGAGCCGATGATGACTCTGGCGGCCATCGCCCGTGAGACCGAGCGTATCGGGCTTGTGGCCACCGGCTCCACGACGTTCAACGAACCCTTCAACATCGCACGCCAGTTCAAAGCGCTGGACGTGATGAGTCACGGTCGCGTGGGCTGGAACGCGGTGACCACCAGTGACCCGGCCGCTGCTGCGAATTATGGGAAGTCGATTGCGCCTGGGCCACAGCGTTACCAGCGTGCTCACGAGACCATTCAGATCACTCAGGCCCTGTGGGGGAGTTGGCAGCGGGATGCCTGGGTGAAGGACACCGCTACTGGCCGCTTCGCTGATCCGGCCAAGATCCAGCCCATCAACCTACAGGGCGAATATGTCGCTTCCCGCGGCCCACTGCCCGTCCCTCCGTCCGAGCAAGGCCAGCCCGTGATCTTCTCTGCCGGTGGCGGAGGGAACGGTGCAGAACTCGCCGGCCGGTATGCAAGCGGGGTCATCGGCGCCGTGTTTACCATCGAGGACGCCCGGAACCAGCGTGAGTCGCTCCGGGAGGCTGCTCGCCGGGCAGGTCGGGATCCTGATGAAGTGAAGTTCTTCGCCGGAGTGATGCCGGCCATAGCCCCCACCAGGCGGGAGGCCCTGGACCGCCGAGTGGCCCTGGGTGAACTCACCGCCCCAGCGCGGGTCCCCTACTTGGGATCGATGCTGAACCTGAGCCTTGATGCCAGTCAGCTCGACGAGCCATTGACTCCCGCTCAGCTGGTTGCGGCAAGTCCCAGTCCCTTTGATCCGCGCTCCATGCGCGCTCTTGAAGTCGCGCGCGAAGGGTGGACGATCCGCGACATTCTCGCGCACGGCGTCATCGACTACCACCCCACCCCTGTCGGTCCAGCCTCGGTCACCGCCGATCACATGCAGGAATGGTTCGAAGCAGGCGCCTGCGACGGGTTCTGGGTCTCCATCGACATCAACGAAGACGGCATCGACACCTTCGTCGACGAGGTCGTCCCCCTATTGCAAGAACGCGGGCTCTTCCACCATGACTACGGAGGCGCAACTCTCCGGGACCACCTCGGCGTACCCGCGCAATACGGGATCGACCCCCGAATTGCCGCGTCTGCTAACTGACATGACAGCTACCGGAACCCGCCCACAGCTAGAAGGAGCACCCTCGACATGACGAGAACCGACACTCGAGGCATTGATTCCGGACTGTTCCGCAGCGCGGTCGGCCAGTACGCTTCCGGGATCACCGTCATCACCGGGCGCGGCGATGACGGACCGATCGGGTTCACATGTCAGTCGTTCTACAGCGTGTCCGTCGAACCCAGGCCGGATTCCTGACTTTGCCTCGTGGAAGGGACAACAGGGCCTCATTCTGTTTCATCCAGGCTGTGGCAACGCCAAGATTTCAGGATACTGGAGGCGGGTCAGTCATCTTCGCGTGGGAGGCTTCGGCGCCTTCACCAGCCGGTTGGTTCATGGAATCGCGAACTTAGTTCAGCATTGGTGACTGGTCGTTTCGCTGGTGCCTACGCAGCGCTTTGGGTTGCCTGAAATGTGGCAAAAAGGAAGTGTGTACAAAGTACACACTTTGGGCTTCGGATCGGGTCGTACCGGGGTCGGATCGGGCCGGATTCCGCATGTTTCCGGGACTTCCCAGTGTTTGCAGGGGCTGGAATGCAGTTCGAGTCCCACCTCGGGCACGGCATTCCCCCTCGTCAGAGGGGGTTTTTGCTTTAACGTGTGGACATTAACCCTGCTCGGGTCCCTCTGACGCTTGTTGCGGCTGGTGCCTGGCCGCCGCGGTGGCCTATGAAGTTGTGTGGACGGCGGGTTCAGGGCGCTGGCTGGTGGGCACTCCGCCTGCTGGGATGTGCGGTCATCCGGCGCTCCTTTCTGGCTTCCTCGGGTTGTCGTGGTTGGTCTTGCACTTATTCATGCTGTGGGGTTGTGGTGTTGACATGACCTGCGCGAAATTTTCTTCCAGATTCTTGGCCTCTTTTCGCTGTTTCCTGGGGGACCTGGGGGAGAAGTGGGCGGCTGTTTGTCCGGCCAAAAATGGTGTGTACAGTGTCCACACTTGTCCGCGTGACGCCCATGGTTTATCGGTGACTCTCAACATCAGCCGCGAAACCCTCTACCAGTACCCCCGGACAGGCAGCACCGCGCAGTTGAAGTAACCGAACCCCGGTATTCAACAGATCGAGGCCGGACTGGGCCGCTTGGGAGATTTCGGACAGCGGATTAGTGGTTTTATCTACGCTGCCGCGGGCGGCTGCTGGTAACTGTAGTGGACCTCGTTGGGGTAGCGGTAATCCAGGGCGGAGTGCCGGCGCCGGC
>NZ_CAKKMF010000087.1 GCF_918697925.1 Arthrobacter sp. Bi26 | reverse complement strand
GGCGGGGTGCTCGTAGTAGATGAGGTCGTGCAGGGTCAGCACCAGGGCGTACTTCCGGCCCCAGCTGCCCATGGTCTGCATGGGGCACACCACCACGTCCGCGCCGAGCTTGTTGACCCTTGCGGCCACGAAGAGCTCGGCCGGGGACAGCGGGCTGTTGATCACGGTGTACGGGACATCGGGCAGGAGCGCGAGCTGGCGGGGGTCGCTGATCAGCATCGAGACGTCGGCGATCTTGGCGGCCGCCGCGATCAGGCTGGCGCCGTAGCGGCTGATGCCGTCGTGCTGGTCCAGCCGGGTGAAGCGGGCATCAATGAGAATCTTCATGCGGCGTGGTCCTTTAGGAAGCGTCGGATGTAGCGGGCTGCCGGTTCAGGGGTTTCGTAGTGGATCAGGTGCCCGACGCCGGGAATGACTTCCAGCTTCCCGTCCGGAAGCCGCGCCGCGAGTTTGTGCTGGTCCGCCAGCATGGCGATCTCGTCCTTCTCTCCCGCGATCAGCAGCACGGGCAACGTCAGTTCGCTGGCCACCTCACTGACGTTGCTGCCGACCGAGGCCTTGAAGGCCTCAAGCAGGCTGTCGCGGTCCGCGAACGAAGAGAAGTAGGCGCTGTGCTGGGCGTGCACGAACCGGCGGATGTCCTTGTCCCCGGTCTTGGCCATGGTCACGCTCATCACCCGCACGATCGCCTGGCTGCGCAGCAGGGCCAGTCCGGGCCGCTGGGGAAGGCGCGCCGCAGCCTCGTAGTACAGCACGGCAAGCTTCGTCATCAGGCCCTTGGGCCCTTCAAGGGCGGGCGCCGCGATGGGATTGACCAGGATCAGTTCGGCCACGGCGCCGGGATTGGCTGCCACGAAGTGGCTGGCGATGATCGACCCGAATGAATGTCCCAGCAGGACCGTATCCGCGCCCAGGCCCAGCGCGGCCATGAAATCGCCGAGGAAACTGCCGTAGGCACGAACGCTGTGCCCGGTCCCCTCGAAGGCTGCCGAGCTGCCGAAGCCCGGCAGGTCCGGCATGATCAGGCGCATGTCCGTCAGCTGGTCCGCTACCCGGAGCAGGCCGTGGTGGTCGCCGCGGAAACCGTGTACCACCAGGATGGTGCGGGTCTCCGGGGTGACGCGGACGGGTTCGTACACCCAGTACGCGATCCGGGCGCCGTCAACCTCGACGGACGCGGCACGGGTGCGGGCGTCAAGTCCGCCGCTGAACAGGGGCGTGCGTGAGGACCCGGTATCCACTTGTTCCATTGGTTCGAATCCTATGCGACGTTGTCGGGGTGGGAGCCGGTCCGGAATCCGCGTTCGAGGCCGCCGATCTCCGACATGTCCAGCGGGGTGAGCTCAAAGTCGAAAACCTCAAAGTTTTCGCGGATCCGCCCGGACGAGCTGGCCTTGGGGATGGCGATGTTGCCAAGTTGCAGGTGCCAGCGGAGGATGATCTGCGCCGGGGTGCGGTCGTGTTCGGCGGCGAGGGCCAGGATCACGGGGTCCTTCAGCACCTGGCCGCGGCCCAGGGGGCTCCACGCCTCAGTACGGATGCCGAGGACCTCGTGCTGTTCCCGCAGTTCGTCCTGCTGCAGCCAGGGATGAAGCTCGATCTGGTTCACGGCGGGTACCACCTCCGCTGTCTGCAGGAGCCGGTCCAGGTGCTGCGGCTGGAAGTTGCAGACGCCGATCGCCCGGACCTTGCCCTCGCGGTACAGCGTCTCCAGGGCCCGGTATGTTTCCGGGAACAGGCCACGGCGCGCGCACGGCCAATGGATCAGGTAGAGGTCGATGTATTCCAGGCCGAGGTTGGAGATGGAGGTGTCGAACGCCCGCATCGTGGCGTCGTAGCCGTGGTCGTCGTTCCAGACCTTCGTGGTGACGAAGAGGTCCTGGCGGGAAACGTAGGGGGCGGTTTCCCCGGGGCCTCCGCCCGTGCCCTCAAATCCGGACAGGGCACCGATTCCCTTGCCGACGCCGGTCTCGTTGCCGTACATGGCGGCGGTGTCGAAGTGCCGGTAGCCGGCCTCGACCGCCATGGTCACCAGGCTGGCGGCGTCGGCCGGGGGGACCTTGTACAGCCCGAATCCCAGCCGGTCGATCAATACGCCGTTGTTCAGGGTCAGCTGGGAGGAGAGTTTCATGACAATGACTTTACCTACTGGCGCTGGCGAGCGACGGACCGCGGGTGCCGGCGGCCGCATCGGTCGCCGCGCACCGCGGCCGCTCAGGACAGTCCGTCGAACCGGACGAGCCGGCGGGCGCTGGCCTCATCCAGGATCAGGTCGGTGGCCAGTCCTGCTGCCAGGGCGCCCCGGAGCCCGTTGATTTTGGAGGCTCCGGACACGACGCAGATGCGGCGCCGCACCTGGCGGAGCTGGGCCAGGTCCGGGCCGGTGGACCGCTTGTTGAGCGTGATGCCGTCCGAGGACCCGTCAGCGCGGAAGAAAACCGTGGCAACATCACCCACCACATCGGAGTTCGCGAGGACGCTCAAGTCGTCTTCATCGAGGTAGCCGCCGGCGTAGACGTGGCTGGGATAGTCGGCGTCGACCGATCCGACACCAAAGATCGCGATGCTCATCCGGGCCTGCAGCTCCAGGATCCGCTGAACACTGCGCTCATTCCACATGGCCGTTTTGGTCGCGGCGTGGTCGAAGAAGGCCGGCACGGGAAACTGTTCCACCCGTGCACCGTAGGCGCTGCCGAACCGTCGCATGATGTCGGAGGCGTAGGTGATGCCGGTGGTCTGCATGTTGCCGGCGCCGTTGAGCTGGACGATAACGCTGTCGTGGGTGATCTTGCGGGTCAGGTGCCGGCTCACGGCGCTCAGGGTGGAGCCCCACGCGACGCCGATGATGGCGTTGGAGTCCACCAGCGGTCCGATCGTCCGGGCGGCCTGCATGGCCACCCGGTCCAGTGTTTCCGCCTCATTGAGGGTGTCCACCACCGGAACAACATGTACATCCACCTTGTATTCGGCGCGAATCATTCCCTCGAGTTCGGGCCCGGTGTCCAGCGGGCTGCGGATCTGGATCTGCACCAGACCCGAATCGCGTGCCGCCGCCAACAGCCGCGAAACCGTGGACCGGGACGTCCGGAGCTCGCGGGCAATGGCGTCCATGGTCAGGTCCTGGAGGTAATACAGCTGGGCCGCGCGGAGGGCGTCGGACTGGCGTGAATGCGTCATGAAATTTCCCGTCTGCACGTTTGTGCATAGTGCTTGACTCCATTTTCCATTAGTCCAAAGAATAGTGTTGAACGGCGCCGCGCCACGGGCGTGCCGCACAGAACCAAACCCAAGGGAGCAGTTTTGGGACAGAAGGACTCAGTCGGCACAGCGGCGAACGATCGCGCCTCGGTGCAGAAGCTGCGGACGCGGCGGCACGCGCAGGTTTTGATCATCGGCGGCGGCATCAACGGGGTGGGCACGTTCCGTGACCTGGCGCTGCAGGGCGTCGACGTGGCGCTCGTTGAGCGCGGCGATTACTGCCAGGGAGCCAGTGGCGCCTCCTCCCACATGATCCACGGCGGCATTCGGTACCTCGAAAACGGCGAGTTCCGCCTCGTCCAGGAGTCCGTGGTCGAACGCAACAGGCTCCTGCGGATCGCACCGCACTACGTCAAACCGCTGCAGACCACGATCCCGATCTTCAGCACCTTCTCCGGAGTCCTGGCCGCCCCGATGCGCTTCCTCACCCACAAGCAGGGCAAGCACACCGAGCGCGGAGCGTTCCTGATCAAGCTCGGCCTCAGCATGTACGACTTCTTCTCCCGCGACGGCGGCACGGTTCCGCGCCACCAGTTCCGCGGACGCAAGCGCGCCCTCGCCGAGCTGCCCCGCTTGCACCCCGGGATCAAATACGCGGCCACCTACTTTGACGCCTCGGTCCACAACCCCGAGCGCCTCACCCTGGATGTGCTCCAGGACGGCGAGAAGGCCGGCGGCGGCATGGCCCGGGCCAGCAACTACGTCTCGTTCCTCTCGCCGGGTAACGCGGGCGCCGCCACAAGCGGGACCGGCACCACCGGAACCGGAACCACAGTCCAGTTGCGCGACGAGCAGACCGGCGAAGTGTTCGATTTCACCGCCGACGTCATCGTGAACACCACCGGCGCCTGGGTCGACCTGACCAACGAGGCGATGGGGGCGGCGTCGTCGTTCATGGGCGGAACCAAAGGTTCGCACATCGTGCTGGACCATCCGGAGCTGCTCGCGGCGTGCAACGGCCGGGAAATCTTCTTCGAACACACCGACGGCCGGATCGTGCTGATCTATCCGATGGGGGACCGCGTCCTGGTCGGCACCACCGACGTCGACGCCGACATGGCCCAGGACGCCGTCTGCACCGAGGCGGAAATCGACTACTTCTTTGACCTGATCGGCCACGTGTTCCCGGGCATCCCCGTGGACCGGGAACAGATTGTCTACACGTTCTCCGGTGTGCGCCCGCTTCCGAGGCATGACGCCACCCAGCCCGGGTTCGTCAGCCGGGACTACCGGATCGAACGCCGTGCGGCGGCGGGCGGGGCCGTCCTCAGCCTCGTGGGCGGCAAGTGGACCACGTTCCGGGCCCTCGCCGAGCACCTGAGCAACGACGTCCTGGCCGAACTCGGCATGGAACGGAAGGTCTCGACGGCGAAGCTCGCCATCGGCGGCGGCGCCGGGTTCCCTGACAGCGAGGACGGCATCCAGCGCTGGATCAAGGCCCACATGTCGGCCGGCCGCGACGCCGCCCGCGTTACCGGGCTGCTGACCCGCTACGGGACCCGCGCCGAGGAAGTCATCCGTTTCCTGGATGCGGACCGGGCAGGTGCGCCGGACAGGCTGCTGCACTCAACACGCGAACTCAGCACGCGTGAATTGGAGTTCATGGCGGCGCACGAGCAGGTCGGACACCTCGTGGACGTCCTCATCCGCCGCACCTCGTTGGCCTTCCGGGGACTCGTGACCGGGGAACTGCTGAACGAAGTTGCCGATATACTTTCGGGCCCGCTCGGCTGGGACGCGGCTCGCCGGGCCAAGGAGATCAGCCACACGCAGGAGGTGCTTCAGCGGTTCCACCGCGTCCAGGTCCACAGCCTGGTCGCCTGATACAGCTTGCGTGCCCGGGCAGGGAAGCCCGGGTGCAAGCACTGCGCGGTCCGCCCCGGCGGCCGGCGCAGTGGCTGGTCGGCAGCACCAACATGCTGCCGGCTCCACGGCCATTCAAACTCGCGAAGGGCCGACAACAGAAAATAGAGGAGTCAAAGATGTCTCTTGGAATAGTATTCCTGTCCGAAGTATTCGGAACCGCAATGCTGACCCTGCTGGGTTGCGGCGTTGTGGCCAACGTTGTGCTCAAAAGCACCAAGGGCAACAACGGCGGGTTCCTGATGGTGACCTGGGGGTGGGGCCTTGCCGTCTTCTCCGGTGTCTATGTTGCTTCCATCTCAGGTGCGCACCTGAACCCCGCGGTCACCCTTGGTCTGCTGCTCAACGGCAAGAGGTTGTACGCTCCCGGCGTTCCGGTTGACTTCGCCTCGACCCTGACGTACTTCGGCGGTGAACTGACCGGTGCCTTCCTGGGTGCCGTCGTCATGTGGGTGGCCTACCGGCAGCACTTTGACGTCGAGTCCGAGCCCGCCGGCAAGCTGGCCGTTTTCTCCACCGGCCCCGCGATCCGCTCCTATCCGTGGAACCTGGCCACCGAGATCATCGGCACCTTTGTCCTCGTGTTCGTCATCCTGACCTTCGGCGGGACACCTTCCGGGCTCGGCCCGCTGGCGGTCGCCCTGCTGGTTGTCGGCATCGGTGTTTCCCTCGGTGGTCCCACCGGGTACGCCATCAACCCGGCTCGTGACCTGGGCCCCCGCGTTGCGCACGCCCTGCTCCCCATCAAGGGCAAGGGGTCCTCCGACTGGAGCTACTCCTGGATCCCGGTCGTGGGACCCCTGATCGGTGGAGGCCTTGCCGGACTTGTGGCAGCCGTCGTGCCGATCATCCCCCCTGTACTCCCGCTCTAACCATTAGTTCAACTGCCACGCTAAAAAGACAAGGACGTCAATATGAACCAGTACGTAGTCGCCATCGACCAGGGCACCACGAGCACCCGAGCCATCGTGTTCGACCACAGCGGCAGCATCGTCTCCTCCGGCCAGATGGAGCATGAGCAGATCTTCCCCCAGCCCGGCTGGGTGGAGCACAACCCCGCTGAAATCTGGAACAACACCCGCGAAGTGATCGGCTCGGCCCTGTCCAAGGCGAACCTGACCCGGCACGACATCGCCGCCGTCGGCATCACCAACCAGCGCGAAACGGCGGTGGTGTGGGACAAGACCACCGGCGAGGCGATCTACAACGCCATCGTGTGGCAGGACACCCGCACCCAGCCGATCGTGGACGAACTCGCGAAGGACGGCGGCGTAGAACGCTTCAAGCAGAAGGTGGGCCTGCCACTGGCGACCTACTTCTCGGGCACCAAGATCAAGTGGATCCTTGACAACGTCGATGGTGCCCGGGCCAAGGCGGAGGCCGGCGACCTCGTCTTCGGCAACACCGACTGCTGGGTGCTCTGGAACCTGACCGGCGGGACCGACGGCGGAGTGCACGTCACCGACGTGACCAACGCCTCACGGACCATGTTCATGGACCTTGAGACGCTGTCATGGGACCAGGAGATTCTGGACGCGTTCGGCGTCCCGGCCTCCATGATGCCGGCTATCAAGTCCTCCTCCGAGGTCTACGGCACGGTGCACACCTCCCAGTTGCTGCGCGAGGTTCCTGTGGCCGGCATCCTGGGCGACCAGCAGGCGGCCACGTTCGGGCAGGCGGCGTTCGATGCCGGGGAAGCCAAGAACACCTACGGCACGGGCTGCTTCCTGATCTTCAACACGGCCGAGGAGATTATCCATTCCAAGAACGGGCTGCTGACCACCGTCGGCTACAAGCTCGGCGACGCGGCGCCGCACTACGCGCTGGAGGGCTCCATTGCCGTCACCGGTTCCTTGATCCAGTGGCTGCGGGACAACCTCGGCATGATCAGCAGCGCCCCGGAGGTCGAGACCCTCGCGGCCTCGGTTGAGGACAACGGCGGCGTGTACATTGTGCCGGCGTTCTCCGGCCTCTTTGCGCCGTACTGGCGCTCGGACGCCCGCGGCACCATTGTGGGCCTGACCCGATTTGTTACCAAGGCCCATATCGCCCGCGCGGCGCTGGAGGCCACCGCCTTCCAGACCCGTGAGGTCCTCGACGCCGTCAACGCCGACTCCGGCGTCCCGCTGACGGAGCTGAAGGTCGACGGCGGCATGGTCGCCAACGATGCCCTCATGCAGTTCCAGGCGGACATCCTCGGCGTGCCGGTCATTCGTCCGAAGGTGGTCGAGACGACCGCGCTGGGCGCAGCCTACGCGGCCGGCCTGGCGGTCGGATTCTGGAAGGACCTGGGCGAGTGCTCGGCCAACTGGGCCGAGGACAAGCGGTGGGAGCCGCAAATGGATCAGGCCGAGCGGGAACGCCAGATGCGCCTCTGGAAGAAGGCCGTCACCAAGTCCATGGACTGGGTTGACGACGACGTCCGGTAGGGGCGCACCCTGACCCGCCGACCGGGCACGGCTTCGGCGGACAATGAAGAGCTCCGGCCAGGGAAACCTAGCCGGAGCTCTTCGCTTTCCCGCGTCCGCCTCGTCCCTCAGGACACGGGCCGCGTTGACGTGGTGGTCACGACAGCACGCGGCGTCTTGGCGTAGACGTCCTTACTGACTGTGTAGCCCCTGCTGTCGAGCTCCAGGGCACGTTTGTTGATGAGAGCCAGTTCCGTGGTGTTCAGCTTCCTGATTTTGACCAGATCCATGAACTCCTGGTCCTCGCCGCCGACGGCCGTCACTTTGATGAGCCCGGTCCCGGCTGAGTAGGACTTGCGCTGGTGGCCCGCGCTTGGCGGATCCAGCGGGTTGAACTCATCGATCACCATGACATCGTTGTAGCAGCCCGTGGGGACACACACGCGCAGGTGCTTGTACTTGACGTCACCGCAGTCCAGGAAGTCCACGCTGGGGGCGTAGGCCTGGACGTAGGCAGGGGTATTCCGGTGCGGCTCGGCCTGCATCGCGATGCCGGCCTGGGCCTTGTCGATGCCGCTGATGAACGTGCTGGGCGCGCCGACAAGCTTGCCGTTTTCGTACTCCTCCGGATACTCGCCGAAGAGCCAGACCGTCCCCTTCGTCGTCTGGGCGAAGAAGGCGAGCTCGGACTCCACCAGTACGCCGTCGGAGTAGTCCCGGTCCCAAATCGCGATCGTCTTGACCCCGTCGATCACTTTGGTCAGACCCGTGACGGTGCTGACCACCTTGCGGGTGGTCGTTCCGTCCGGGGAGACTACCTTGCCGACGGTGGTGGACTGCATGCCGGGCTTAAGCGTCAGCCACTGGTTGTTGATCAGTGGCTTGGCCGGGAAGGCAGAGCGGTTGAAGGACAGCGCCGAGCCGGGGCCGCACAGTTCCTGAGAACTGGTGGCCGCCGGCGCGGCCGCCGATGCAGCGGTGGCCGCGGTCAGTGACGCCACCACCAGCAAGAGCGCGGAGCCGTAGGCGGTAAATCTCTTTGATCGTGGAGTCATCTGACTGGCCTCTCAGTAGGTGGTTGATGCTAGGCGGCTGGTACGGGTTCCGGCTCGCGGGGCCCGCGTTCGCGTGCCGGACCCTTCTTGGCGAACCGAAGGTAGAGCGATGGAACGACGAACAGGTTGACGAGTGTCGAAGTCACCAGCCCGCCCAGAATCACCACGGCCATGGGGTGCTCGATCTCATGGCCGGGCCGGTTGCCCAACATCACCAGCGGCACCAGTGCGAGTGCGGTGGCGAGTGTGGTCATCAGGATTGGAGACAAGCGTTCGGCAGCGCCGCGCAGGACCAGGTCCCGGCCGAACGGCACGCCCTCGAACTGCTCCAGATGCTGGCAGTGGTTGATGAGCAGGATGCCGTTGCGGGCGGCGATGCCCATCACTGTCAGGAACCCGACCAGCGACCCAAGGGACAGGATTCCGCCGCTCATGTGCGCGGCGATCACCCCGCCTACCAGGGCTACCGGCAGCGTCAGGATGCCGAGGGTGGCAAGCCGCCAGCTGTGGAATGCCGCCTGGAGCAAGAGGAACACCACAACCAGGGCGCCGATGGCGAAGAGGAGGAGCCGTTGTGAGGCGGCCTGCCGCTCTGCGTATTCGCCCAGGATGTCCGCGCTGTAACCGGTGGGGAACTCAACCGACTTGAGGTCGGATTCGAGTTTCTCCACGACTTTGGCAAGATCGCCTTCCTTGACGTTGGCGCTGACATCGAGTCGGCGGGACCCTTCCGAACGCTCTATCACGTTGGGAGTGGGCTTTACCGTGATCTTGGCGACGTCGGCCACCCGGATCTTCTGTCCGCTGGGAGTGTCCAGCGGGAGGTTCTCGATGCTTGTGACGCTGGTCCGGATCGCGGGAGGACTCCAGACCTGGACGTCGTAGGCTTTGCCGTCCCGATAGACGTCGCCGACCTCCTCACCGGACACCAGGGTGGCTGCGGCACGGCGGACGTCACCGGGCTTCAGGCCATAGCGGTTGGCGGCGTCCAGGTTCACCTCGACGTCCACCTGCGGAACATTCACCTGCAGGGCGACTTTGGCTCCAATTGCCCCCTCGATGCCCGCGAGGACCGTCTTGACCTTGTCCGCCTGCTTCTTCAGTGTGTCCAGGTCATCGCCGTATACACGGACGACGATCGAGTAGCCGGTGCCGGTGAGCACCTCGCGGACACGTTCCTTGAGGTAGGTCTGGACGTCCCGGTGGATGCCGGGGTATCCGTCCACGACCTGCTGGATGGAGGCCAGGGTTTTGTCATAATCGACCGAGGGGTCAACGCTGATCCAGTTCTCTCCAAAGTTGACGCCCACCACCTCATCGGCGGCGAACGCCTGACCGATGTGGGACCCGCAGTTGTTGACGCCTGGGATGGTCATCAGCTCCCGGCAGGCCAGTTGGCTCACGCGGACTTCCTCGGCATTGGACGTGCCGGGTTGGGTGACCCAGTGCATGAGGAAGTCGCGTTCCTTGAACGACGGCAACAGCGACTGACCCAGGAGCGGTGCCGCTATGATACCGACGACGCCGAGCGCCGCCACCGCGAGATAGCCCGGGAGCGGCCGCTTTACAATGGGCCGCAGAGCCTTGCCGTACCAGCGCTTGAGAACCCGGACCACCGGCGGATCCCGATCTTCCAGCTTGGCATTGCGCAGGAAGATGTACGCCATGGCCGGCGTGACCGTGAGGGCCACCAGCATGGACGCCATCACGGCCAGGGTGTAGGAGGTGGCCAGGGGGCGGAAGAAGGCGCCCGTCAGTCCGTCCAGGAAGAAGATCGGCACCGTGGCGGCGACGATAATCAAGGTGGCGTAAACGATGGGGCCGCGAACTTCCAGGGAAGCATTGACGACCACACGGGCGGTACTCTCGGTTCCGCCGCTGGCGCGGTGGTGCCGGAGCCGCCTGACGATGTTCTCGACGTCGATGATGGCATCGTCCACCACCACCCCGACGGCGATCACCAATCCCGCAAGCACCATCGTATTAATAGTGCCTCCGGTCCAGTACAGCACCAGGGCCGCTGCCATCAGCGACAACGGGATCGCCGTCACGCTGACCAGCGCCGTCCGCCATTGGAACAGGAAGACGCTCAGCACCAGGACCACCAGGAAGCAGCCCAGCAAAAGCGCGAGGCTCAGGTTGCCGAGGGACTCCTCGATGAACGAGGCGGGCCGGA
Source organism: Arthrobacter sp. Bi26 (assembly GCF_918697925.1). Classification (GTDB taxonomy): domain Bacteria; phylum Actinomycetota; class Actinomycetes; order Actinomycetales; family Micrococcaceae; genus Arthrobacter. Next base: position 9,627 of record NZ_CAKKMF010000087.1, on the reverse strand, counting down.
ACAGGGTTGTGTCGACTGCGATCCCGGTGAGGCCGGGCTGCAGTTCCTTGAGCGCTTCCTCAACCCCGCGCGTGACTTCGAGCGTGTTGCCCCACGGCAGCTTTTCGACAATCAGCATGAGTCCGGGGCCGCCGTTGATGACCGCGTCACCGATCAGTTGCTGGTGGTCCTCCACGACGGTTGCCACGTCGGCGAGCTTCAGGGGAGGCAGTCCCTCGCGTTCCTCCAGTGCCACTTGGGCAAGGTCCGCCGGGGACGTGATGGGTTGTACGTGCCTGATGGTCAAGCTCTGGCTCGGCGTTTCCAGCGCCCCGCCGGTGCCGATCAAGGCGCCGGGGGAGTACTTGAGCAGGCCGGCGTCCAGGGCGTCGGACGTGGAGTTCATGACGTTCTCCAGCGTGACGTTGTTGGCCGCCAGCTTGGCCGGATCAACCTGGACCTGCAGCATCTGAAGGCGTTCGCCCCAGATCGCCACGTTCGCGACGCCCGGCACCCGCAGGAGGTGCGCCCGGATATTCCAGTAGGAAACCATGGACATCTCGATCAGGGAGCGGGTCTCGGAGGACAGCCCGATCTTCATGACACGGCTGGTGGAGGACAGCGGCTGGAGCATCACCGGCGGCGCGGCCCAGGTAGGCAACGTCGGTATGACCGTTGCCATCCGCTCCGACACCAGTTGCCTGGCGGTGAGCAGATCGGTTCCTGGCTTGAACTCCATCACAATGGCGGACAGCTGCGACACAGACTTGGACCGCATCTGGTCCAGTCCGTCGATGCCGTTGAAGGCCTGCTCCATCGGGACCGTTACGAGTTCCTCGACTTCGGAGGCGGTGAGTCCCAGACACGCGGTCTGGACCTCGACACGGGGCGGGGCAAACTCCGGGAAAACATCCACCGAAGCACTGCTGAGTTGCGCGCCGCCCACGATCATGAGGGCAGCCGCCATCGCAATGATGATCGACCGGAACCTCAGACTTGCAGCGACAATCCGGCGCATGTCAGTGCGCCGTATCGAATTCAGCGCCGAAGAGTTCAGCCGCGCCTACCGTCACGATGGTGGTGCCGACCGCGGGGCCAGCCGAGGCCGTGACCAATCCGTCCTCCACCTTGGCTACAGTGACCGCCTGCCGCTGGTAGACCCGCGGGGCCGGGTTGGTGTACACCCAGGTTTTTCCGCTGGAGTCATAGAGCAGGGCTGCGTAGGGCACGACGACGTTGGTCCCCGTGCCGGCCTTAACGGTTTCGGTTTTCAGGTCGAGGCGTTCGATTCCCTTTTCGGTCAAGGTCAGTTTAGCGATGCCTGTTGCGGCATTCTTCTCCACCTTGGCGGGCTCGTTGGCCGCGACGACGGCGGGGGCCGCCGCCGTCGTCTGGGCACATGCGGGCAACGCGAACAGAAGTGCTGCGCATACAGCGGCCGCCAGGGGCAGGCGCCGCAGGGGCTGTTGGCTGGTCATTTTGCTTCCACCTTTTCCTGCGTAACGGGCTGGACGGGAACTTCGGCCTCGTAGACTTCCGCCCACTCTTCCGGGGCGGACTTGGGCCCGAACCAGAGTGCGAGCAGGGGGAGTACGAAGATCCCGATGAGAGTTGTAGTGATGAGTCCGCTGACAATGATCAGGGCCATTGGACCCAGGAGGGCCTCGCCTACGGCGCCGCCGAAGAATCCCGGCGGAATCAGGATCGCCATGGTGATCAGGGCGGCCTTCAAGATGGGCGATACCCGGTCCCGGGCCGCCATCATGATGACTTTGTCAGGGGATTCGTGCGGGGCAGCCCGCCACAGCTCATCCGTCCTGGCCGAGAGCAGCGTCGCGTTGCGGACGGCGACGGCCAGCACCGCGGCAAACGCCGTGAGCGCCAGCACCGTGATGGCGCCTCCCGCGATCCACGCTGCCACGGCGGACCCGGCCAGCGCGGCCGGCAGGGAAAGGAAGACGGCAAGCGCCAGCTTCCAGCTCCGCACGGCTGTCTGGAGAAGGAGCAGGATTGCCAGGAGGGCGGCCGCGCCGATCCACAGAACCAGGGCGTCCCCGGCGAGCTGCTCACTGTACTTTGTGGGGATTTCGGCGTGGTATTCCAGTGGGAACTGGATCTGCTCGATCGCCGTGTTGATATCGCGCTGGATATCCGCGAGCGGCCGTCCGCTGACCTCGGCCACGACGTCGATCCGGCGCGAGGTGTCATCGTGCAGGATCACGACTTCATTGGGAACGAGCCGGACGTCGGCGATCTGGCCCAGCTGGACCTGGCCGCCGCTTGGCGTGTCGAGCAGGAGTTCACGAATGCTGGTCAGGTCATCCCTGACACCCACCGCGCCCCGCACCACCACTTCAAAAACCTTCTGCTGTTCGAAGAGGTTGCCGACGACGATGCCTTGCATCAGGGCGGCAGCGGCGCGCCGTGCGTCGCCGGGTTTGATGCCGACCTTTTGCGCCGCCTCGAGGTTGACCTCGACTTCGACGATGGGCGTCATGGCGCTGGCATTGATCGTCGGGTTCTTCACGCCGTCGACCTTTTCGATGGCCTTGCGGACCTCTTCGGCTTTCTCGCGCAGGACCGGCAAGTCGGTTCCGTAAACGCGGACGGCGAATCCCGGATCCATGCTGCTGCGCTGTTCCCCGATCTTCTGCTGGGAGTAGTTCACCACGTTGTGGGCAATGCCCGGGTAGCCCTGGACGACCTCACGGACCGCCTGCTCCGTTTCGCTGAAGTTGGCGTCCGGTGTGATGGATACCCAGAGTTCGGCGGAGCTGTTCCCAACAACCTGGTCGGAGGAAATGGCGCGGCCGATATGCCCGCCCACTCCCGAAACACCCGGCAGGGTCCGCAGTTCATCGGACGCCTTCGACGCCACCCGGCGGACCTCGTCATTGGACGTGCCTGCCATCGAGTCCCACTGCACCAGGAGCGTCCGGTCCGGAATAGTGGGAACGACCGCCCGGTTTCCGACCAGCTGGGATGCGGCGGCCAGTCCGAGCAGTCCCACGACGGCGACGGCGACGATGCCGAGCGCGGTGCGGGAGCGACCGCCTTCGAGGGCCCGGTTGTAGTAGGACCTGGCCCGGGCAACAGTTGACGAGTCCGCCCGCCGGGGTTTCTCACCGGGAAGCAGGAGATACGCCAAGACCGGTGTCACGGACAAACCCACCAGCATTGAGGCGGCAAGCGCCAGCGCCAGGGACCAGAAGAGCGGCTGGAAGAACGCACCGCCGACTCCCGTAACGAACAGCGTCGGAACGAGCGCAAGGGCCATGATGAGGGACCCGTGGAACAGCGGTGTGCGGACACTGCGGACAAGCTGGACCATGCGGAACCTGATGGTGGCATCAGTCTCCGTCTCCGTGGTCCGCAACGGCCGGCGCCGCTGTGCCTGCACGTCCTCCACGATGTCACCCACAATCACGGAGACACCCAGGATGATGCCGGCCAGGATCGAGATATTCAGTGTGGAGTCGAGCAGGTAGAGCACCACTCCTGCCGCCATGACTGTCGTGGTGATGGCCACGAGGGCGATCACCGCGACACGCCAGGACCGGAAGAGGACCCAGAAGAGCAGGACGGCGATCAGGAGGCTCACGAGCAGCGCCACGCCGAGTCCATCCACGGCATCTTGCAGGAACGAGGCGGGCCGGAAGACGGACGTATCCATCTGGACTCCGGAAAGCCCAGGCTGCATGTCGTTCAGGGCGGCTTCGATGTCCTTGGTGACCTGCAGTGCGCTGGTTCCGGGGAACTTCTCCACGACTAGCAGGAGGCCTGCATCCTGGCCGACGACGGCGTCGCCGATCAGCGGCTGGTGGTCCTCCTTCACCTGGGCAATGTCACCGAGGAGCATGGGAGGTTGGGCGTCCTCGACACTGACCTTGGCCAGGTCCGCGGGCGTTCGGATGGGCAAGACGTGCTGGATGCCCAGACGCTGGCTCGGCGACTCCACGAACCCGCCCGTGCCGGGGGTTGACGCCTCAAGGAAGCTAAGCGGCGACACCCAGACTGCGTTGCCTGTGGTCTTGATGATCTGTTCGAGCGTGATCCCCTTGTCGCGCATTTGCGTGGGGGTCACCTCGACCTGGAGCTGCTGCTCGCGCTGTCCCCAAATGGAAACGTTGGCGACACCGGGAATGCCGATCAGCCGTGGCTTGATCTTCCACCGGGCCAGGACCGACATTTCGATCCCTGAGAGCTCCTTGGAGTTCATCCGGACCATGAGGACGCGGCTGGTTGACGACAGAGGCTGCATGATCAGTGGCGGCGCCGAGACGTTCGGCAGTGCGTGGGCCTGGGTCATGCGTTCGGCCACGAGCTGGCGCGCGCGCAGAAGGTCGGTGCCCGGCTCGAACACGAGCTCGATGGAGGAAAGGCCGGGAACGGACTTGGACCGGATTTCATCGAGCCACGCCACCCCGTTAAGGAGGTCGGCTTCCATCGGAGCGGTGATGAGCTGTTCGACTTCAGCAGCTGAGAGGCCCAAGGCCTCTGTCTGGATCTCGACGTGCGCGGGAGCAAACTCGGGCATGCTGTCGATGGCGACATTGGGGACGTTCACTACCCCGAAGGCAATGAGTCCGGCGGCCAAGGCGAGAACCAGGATACGGAACTGCATACTGAAACGGGTGATCCAGCCGAACATGGCTAGCTCGGTTCCAGGGAGCCGGCGTCGCGGGTGCCGCCAGCGGGGGTATTCGGCAGATGCACAGAAGAATAGCGCAAGTGATACATGATAGGCTCCTCAACCCGAGACCATTTGCGAATCCCCCCAAGAGATCCCATTTGCTGATCTTTACCGAATAGTGTTCCCATTTGAATCTTTTGGCAAGATCAAAATTTTTTGTCCTGGCCTAGGTTATTCACGGCATTCTCCCAGCCTAGAGCGGCATAATCCGCTTTCGGGGCGAACTTCGTGGAAATGTACGGACGTGCGCAAAACGCCACCCGAGTATTAGTGGTTTTTCTACTTGTTTTCCCGGGGAATGCTACCTGAATTTCCATTTTTGCTACCCGCCTGAGGCGTTCTGCAATTGGCAGTAAGTACCGCTGTTCCATAGGTATGGCATTTGTAACAATTTTGGAAATAACGGCCCGCGAAGGGCGACGGAGCGCGAGTCCACTGCGACTACCGGGCAGCATCGGGGCCGGCGGTTCAGCGCGAACCAGCCCGAGGGGCTAAAGTGGTCCTATGCGCGCCGTGCTCCTGCTTAGCTAGCCGCCCGGCATCCCGACGAGACCTCGATCCCGAAGAGTCCTCGGATTGCCGAGCGGCGGCCCCTCCATGTCGAGGGGCTTTTGTGTGTCCGGGGTACATTCCCGGACGCAACGCATGTAGTAGTAGCAGGAGTGCCACGTACGAACAGTATGGAGTCAGGGCCGGGCAGCCGGCCGTGACAGTGCAGACTTGATGGTGAACAGGCCTGGCGGCAGGCAGGCCTGAAGGTAGACAGGCTTGGGATAACAGGCCGCATAGAACAGAAGAGGCCAGCAGTGAGCGTTCAGCCGGAAACACAGACCGGATCACCAGCCGCCGCGGCGGAGGGGCCCGAGGAAGGTGCCTACAGCTTCGCGGCAATGGAAGCCAAATGGCCGCAGGTCTGGGAGGACCTGAAAGTCTTCACGCCGCTCGACGACGGCTCAAAGGAACGCCGCTACGTGCTGGACATGTTCCCGTATCCGTCCGGTGACCTTCACATGGGCCACGCCGAGGCATTCGCGATGGGCGACGTTGTGGCGCGCTACCTGCGCCAGCAGGGCTACGACGTGCTGCACCCGATCGGCTGGGACTCCTTCGGCCTGCCGGCAGAGAACGCAGCGATCAAGCGCAACGCGCACCCCAGCGAGTGGACGTACGCCAACATCGACACCCAGGCGGCGTCGTTCAAGCGTTACGCCATCTCAGCGGACTGGTCCCGCCGGCTGCACACCTCCGACCCGGAGTATTACCGCTGGACCCAGTGGCTGTTCAAGCGTTTCTACGAGCGTGGACTGGCCTACCGCAAGAATTCGCCGGTCAACTGGTGCCCCAAGGACCAGACTGTGCTGGCCAACGAACAGGTAGTCAATGGCGCCTGCGAGCGGTGTGGCACGCCCGTAACCAAGAAGTCCCTGAACCAGTGGTATTTCAAGATCACCGACTACGCCGACCGGCTGCTCGATGACATGGACGAACTGCGCGGGCACTGGCCCGAGCGCGTCCTGGCCATGCAGAAGAACTGGATCGGCCGCTCCGAGGGCGCCCACGTCAACTTCGTGATCGAAGCCGAGGGCGGCAAGGCCGCCAAGGATGTCACCGTCTTCACGACGCGTCCGGACACCCTCTACGGCGCCACCTTCTTCGTCGTCGCCGCCGACGCGCCGCTCGCCGTCGAACTGGTCACCGTCGAGCACGCCGCCGCCCTGGACGCCTACCGCGAACAGGTCAAGGCGCTGTCCGAGATCGAGCGCCAGTCCACCGAGCGCGAAAAGACCGGCGTCTTCACCGGGCGCTACGCGACCAACCCGCTCAACGGCGAGAAGCTGCCCGTCTGGGCCGCGGACTATGTCCTGGCCGACTATGGCACGGGCGCCATCATGGCCGTCCCGGCGCACGACCAGCGCGACCTCGACTTCGCCAAGACCTTTGACCTGCCCGTCCGGGCAGTACTGGACACCGGCGAGGAAGACCCCGCGGCCACGGGCATTGCCACCACCGGCGAGGGGACCCTGATCAACTCCGGCGGCCTCGACGGGCTGCCGAAGGCCGAGGCCATCCCGGCAGCCATCGAGATCCTGCGTGAGCTGGGCACAGGCGAGAAGTTCGTGAACTTCCGCCTGCGTGACTGGCTGCTCAGCCGGCAGCGGTTCTGGGGCACCCCGATCCCCATCATCCACTGCCCGGCCTGCGGCGAGGTTCCCGTCCCCGACGACCAGCTGCCTGTGACCCTGCCGGCGGATCTGCGCGGCGAAGACCTGTCCCCGAAGGGCACGTCTCCGCTGGCCGCGGTCGAAAGCTGGGTCAACATCGAGTGCCCCAACTGCCACGGACCGGCCAAGCGGGACACGGACACCATGGACACCTTCGTGGATTCCTCCTGGTACTTCCTGCGCTTCGTCTCGCCGCAGTACACCGAAGGCCCGTTCGATCCGGAGAAGATCAACGACTGGATGCCGGTCGGCCAGTACGTGGGAGGCGTGGAGCACGCCATCCTGCACCTGCTCTATGCGCGGTTCTTCACCAAGGTCATCCACGATCTCGGCATGATCGAGGCCGACGAGCCGTTCAGTGCGCTGCTGAACCAGGGCCAGGTGCTCAATGGCGGCAAGGCCATGAGCAAGTCCCTGGGCAACGGCGTCGACCTCAGTGAGCAGCTGGACAAGTTCGGCGTGGACGCCGTACGCCTGACCATGATCTTCGCCTCCCCGCCGGAGGACGACGTCGATTGGGCGGACGTATCGCCGTCGGGCTCCGCGAAGTTCCTGGCCCGCGCCTGGCGCCTCGGCCAGGATGTATCGAGCGCACCCGGCATCGACTTCGCCACCGGCGACCGTGCCCTGCGCACCGTCACGCACCGCACGATCGCCGATGCGCAGGCCCTGCTGAACCACAACAAGTTCAACGTGGTTGTGGCAAAGCTGATGGAACTGGTCAACGCGACCCGCAAAACCATAGATGCAGCCACGGGGGCCGGCGGCGCGGACCCCGCGGTCCGCGAAGCCGTGGAGGCCGTTGCCGTCATCCTGAGCCTGTTTGCGCCCTACACCGCCGAGGACCTGTGGAACGTTCTGGGACACCCGGCCTCGGTCGCCAACGCAGGCTGGCCCACGCACGACGACGCCTTGCTCGTAGAGGACACGGTCACCGCCGTCGTCCAGGTGCAGGGCAAGGTGCGGGACCGCCTGGAGGTGTCCCCGGACATCTCTGAGGAGGACCTGCGCGAACTGGCGCTGGCCTCGGAGAACGTCCAGCGCGCCCTTGACGGCCGTGCCCTTCGCACGGTGATCGTGCGGGCGCCTAAACTGGTCAACATCGTCCCGGCCTAGCTGGACGTACTAGCCAGCACTGGCCGCCGGCTGATACCGGCGGCCAGTGCAGGGAACGTGACATGCACCGCCCTGGCCGGAGAAAAAGTCCATGCGTCCCGACAGCAGGAGGTCCCTCGTGCCAGACCGCGAGCCGTCAGGCTGGCCATGGCTGCGCGAGCGGCTTGTTCGCCTTCGGCAGGGCCCCCGAGGCGGCGTTCCCGAAGCAGCTCCCGACGCCGTCGTGCAGGTTGCGGTGGTCACTGACTCTGCCGCCGCGCTGCCCGCGGACTGGATCCGGGCTTTCGCTGCCGACGGCGCGCTGACCGTGGTCCCGATGCCCGTCATGGTCGGCGCCGAAATCTATGGCGAGGGCGAGGACGACATTGCCGAGACGATTGCCGTGGCCCTCGCCAGCGGCAAGCCCGTCAAGACCTCGCGTCCGTCACCGGGGCAGTTTGAACACGCCTACCGGGCGGCCAGCGAGCGTGGCTTCCAGTCCGTGGTCTCGATCCACATCTCCGGTGCGCTGTCCGGGACTGCCGACGCCGCCCGTCTGGCAGCACAGCGGGTGGGCATCCCGGTAGAGGTCCTCGACTCCCGGACGGTGGGGATGGCGCAGGGGATGGGCGTGCAGGGCGCCGTCGTCGCGGCAGCGGGCGGCAGGAATGCGGCCGGCGTGTTGGCTTTCGCGCAGGACCGGCTGGACCGCACCAAAGTGTATTTCTACGTTCCGAGCCTGGAACAGTTGCGCCGGGGCGGCCGGATAGGGGCCGCGGCCTCGCTCTGGGGCACCATGTTCTCCATCAAACCCATCCTGGCGGTTGAAGACGGCCGGATCATCCCGCTGGAAAAGGTCCGGTCCGCCGCGAAGGCCATCGCACGGCTGGAGGAAATCGTTGCCGCCGATGCCTCCACCCGCCCCGCCGGGCAGGCGCGGCTGGCTGTGCACCACTTCGGCAACCAGGCCGAGGCCGAGGAGCTTGCCCGGCGCCTGGCCGTGGCATTGCCGGCTTGTCCGCCTGCCCAGATCAGCGCACTGCCGGCCGTCCTGGCCGCCCACGCGGGACTCGGTGTGCTGGCGGTGATTGTGGGGGAGGGAAGCACGCCCGGAAGTTCGAGGCCCAGCGGTGTCAGCGACGCCACTGCGACTGGCGGGGAACCGGCTGCCGGCGAGCCGGACGGCGGGGAGCCGGGCGCTGGCCGGGCAACCGCGCGCGCTGGAGACTAGCACCGGAGGCATCCCTGGTGGGCGAAAGGCTGGCCGGGAGCGGGCGCCGGAGGTAAAGTCACTGCACCGAACCCCAGCGAACCCGGAGGTCGCCATGGCAATGCAGGTGCACCACGTAGCCCAGTTCGATCGCGACGTTGCCGAAGAGGTGACCAAATGGCTGAAATACCTCAAGGGCCAAGTGACCAGCGTCCAATTCCTCACCACCACCGTGCCGGATCCCAAAGCCGCTGACAAATGGCGGGTGCAGTACGAGGCCTACATCACCTACCAGCAGTGAATTCCTGACGGAAGGTGCGTCTCACGGGTTAGGCGCGGGAGCCGGCGGATTCGTTGGCGCGGGGGCTGGAGCGGTCGTTGGTGCGGGCGCGGGCGGGTTCGTTGGTGCGGGCGCCGGTGCGCTAGTT
>NZ_CAKKMF010000086.1 GCF_918697925.1 Arthrobacter sp. Bi26 | reverse complement strand
CCTCAACGCCTGCCACGCCCGGCATCCTCACCGCTACCGAAACAAACCCACCGCACCACCCGCCCCGGCCCACGCCGGCATCAACCACAAAACCAACCAGCTGTCACAAACAGCTTGATTCATTCCGCTCTTACGGCGATCTCGCGGCCAACCGGCGACCTCGGCGCGCCCGTCGGCCCGGCTCAGCCTCCCGAGCGTTCGCGCACGAAACCAGCCAGGAGTGCGGGCCCGTCGCGCAGCACGAGTTCGCGGAACAAGCGCACGGGATCAGGTTCGGCATCGGCCCCGGCATTCCGCGAAACCGGCTCCCGCCACGCGAGGCCGATCTCGCGGAACGCCAGGGCCGAATCCAGGGGAATCTCCACCCACCCGGGCCCGCCGTCATCGGCGCCGGCCCCCGGCGACGGGAGCTGCCGCCCCGGCGCGGAACCGCCCGGCGGCAGGATGCTGACGCCGAGCCCGGCCGAGACAAGTCCGCGGACGGTGTGCGAGTCCTGGCTCTCGAAGGCAATCCGGGGGCGGAACCCCGCCTCCCGGAACAGCGCATCGGTCAGTGAGCGCATGCCGTAGCCGGACCCCATCGCCACGAACGGCTCCTGCCGGATATCAGTGACCCGGGCCCGACGGCGGCCGGCCAGGGGATGCCGGTGGTGCACCACCAGGCGCAGCGGTTCCCGGTACAGCGCGGCCGAACCGATTCTCTTGCTTGGCGCGGCCACGGGTGCGGTGAGCGCCACGTCGGCGGAGCCCTCGGCCAGTTCCGCGAGGCAGCCGTCCCGTGCGCCCTGGCTGAGGTCAAAGGCGGTCTGCGGGTGCCGGCTCCGGAACGCACTGATGAGCAGCGGCAGCATCGCCTCGCCGAAGGTGTGCTGGAACGACACAGCGATCCGGCCGCGGACCACTTCCGATTCGTGCCGGACACGATCCAGCCCCGTCTGGAATTCGTCGAGAGCGGCCTCGATGTGGGGCAGGAGCGTCTTCGCCGCGGCCGTCAGCCGCACGCCGCGGCCGTCCCGGATCAACAGCTCAGTCCCCACGATGGCGCTGGCGCGCGCTATTGCACGGCTCACCGTCGACTGCGGCAGGCCCAGGAGCTCGGCCGTCTCGGTAATGTGCTCCGTCCGCCCGAGTTCCGCCAGCAGCGGCAGGAGGGGCAGCAGCTGCACGAGCTGCCTGTGTTCGACGTCCATGGGCCCTTCCTCCGTGCACTGTTCCATATTTGCTATCTATTCTATGGAAATCATGCATTGGAAGCATGCCCCGGGCAGGCTTTAGCCTGAGGGCATGCCACGCTTTTCCGCACCCTCCGGCGCCGGTCCCAGTCCAGTGTCCAATCCTGCAGCTGATCCTGCAGCTAACGCTGCTGCCTGGGCTGGCCATCCGAAGGGCTCCGCGGCCTACCGCCGGATCCTCGCCGGGCTTGCCTTTGCCGGCGTCGCGACCTTCGCCCAGCTTTACTCCACCCAGGCGGTGCTCCCCCTCCTGGCGGCGGATCTCCACATCTCGGCCGCCGAGGCCGCGCTGACGATTTCCCTGGCGACGGTGGGGCTCGCCCTGACGGTGCTCCCGTGGTCCTTCCTGGCCGACCGGATCGGCCGCGTCCGGGCAATGATGTGGGGCATCTCCGCGGCCACCATCCTGGGACTGCTGGTCCCCCTGGCCCCGAGCTTCCCCGTGCTGCTCAGTCTGCGGATGCTCGAGGGAATGGCCCTCGGCGGCATCCCCGCCATCGCGATTGCCTACCTCAACGAAGAGGTCAACAAGGCCCATGCTGCCCTTGCCGCCGGTAGTTATGTCGCCGGGACCACCCTGGGCGGCCTTGCCGGCCGGCTGGTCGCCGGACCGGTCGGGGAACTGTGGGGATGGCGGGCCGCGGCCCTGGCCGTCTCCGTTTTGGCCACCGGAGCAGCTGTCCTGTTCCTCGTCCTCGTGCCGCGGGCCCAGGGGTTCACCGCCGCGGCCGCGGGCGGCATCCGCGGGGCCTGGTGCACGCTGGCCGGCCATGCCCGCAATCCCCGGCTGCTGGCCCTGTACGTCCAGGCCTTCCTGCTCATGGGCGGCTTCGTGGCTGTCTACAACTATCTGGGATTCAGGCTGTCCGGGGAACCGTTCAGCCTGCCGGCCACCGCTATCAGCCTGATCTTCCTGGCCTACCTCTCCGGAACCGTCTCGGCGCGCTGGGCAGCGGGGCTGACGTCACGGTTCGGCCGGCGCACCGTCCTGATCGCCGGCACCGTACTGATGGCGGGCGGCCTGGCGCTGACGCTCACGGAGCTGCTGGTCCCGATCCTGGTGGGATTGCTGCTGTTCACGGGCGGCTTCTTCGCGGCCCACAGCATCGGTTCCGGCTGGACCGGACTGATCGCCACGACGGGCCGGGCGCAGGCAGCCTCACTGTACAACCTCGCCTACTACCTCGGCTCCAGCGTGCTTGGCTGGGCCGGCGGCCTGATCTTCCAGCGGTTCGGCTGGACGGCCCTTGCCCTGACAGTCATCGGACTGGCCGGCGCGACGGCGGCAATCACCGCCGTCGCGCATCCTGCGCCCGCGTCCGCAACCGGAGCGGCGCGCGGAACCGAAGCCGCCGGCGGCGGAGCCACAGTAACCGGCTAGATGCCCTTTCCGGCTAGGCGCCGGGTCCGCCGGCTACCGGGTTGCCTCGATCGCCTGCACGAGGTCGGCGACGATGTCGGCCGGGTCCTCCAGCCCCACCGAGATCCGCAGCAGGCTCGCGTGCGGCTTGGCCGCGGCTTCGACCGGCCGGTGGGTCAGGCCGGCCGGGTGCTGGATGAGGGTATCGATCCCGCCGAGGGAGACGGCGTGCGTGATCATGCCGACGGCGGCCGGGATCCGCTCGGCGTGCTCGGCGCTGGCGAGCTCGAAGGCCATCAGCGACCCCGGCCCGGACATCTGCGTGCCCACAAGGCCCTGCGGGTCGCATTCAGCCAGTCCCGGGTAGTAGACCTGCTTCACAAGCCCGTGCCCGGCCAGGGCAACCGCGACCTTTTCAGCGCTGGCCTGCTGGGCGCGGACACGCACAGGCAGCGTCGCCAACCCGCGGTGCAGCAGGTAGGCCGGCCACGGTGTCAGGATTCCGCCGGTCACGGCCCGGATCTGGCGCAGGCGCACCGCCCATTCAGAGCCGGCGGCCACCACGCCGCCCATGGCGTCACCGTGGCCGCCGAGGAACTTCGTGGCGCTGTGCAGCACCATGGCGGCACCGCGCATGAAGGGCTGCTGCAGCACCGGGCTGGCGAAGGTGTTGTCCACCAGGAGCGGCACGCCGTCGGCGGCGTCAGCCACGCGGGCGATGTCCACCAGCTCGAGGGTCGGGTTCGCCGGCGTCTCCAGGATCACCAGGCCGGTGTCCGGCCGCAGGGCGGCGCGGACGCCTTCCGGCGTCGTAAAGGTGACCTCGTTGCCGAGGAAGCCGGAGGCGAGCAGGTAGTCGCTGCCGCCGTAAAGAGGCCGCACGGCGACAACGTGCTTCTTGCCTGCCGCCACAACTGCGAGGAGCACCGCGCTCAGCGCCGCCATGCCGGTGGCGAAGGCGACAGACTCGGGGGTCCCTTCCAGGACGGCGACGCCATCTTCGAAGCGTGCCACCGTGGGGTTCCACAGCCGCTGGTACACGGTACTTTGCCCCTCCACATGCGACCCGCCCGTGGCCATGTGCTCGTAGGCAAGGCCTCCGTCGTGCACGGACGGCAGGGGTGCCGTCGTGGACAAATCGATGGGCACCGCATGGACGCCCAGTTCCGTGAGCCCGTTCCGGCCTGCGTGGACCGCCAATGAATCTTGAGAGAGCACCCTTACTCCTTACGAATATTCGCCATTGAATTCCGCAAGTATCTGGCAATAATTCGAGCTTTTGTAGGGCATGTGAATGGAACTGTCGGATAGTGCCGTTTATGATGAATAGACCACACTACGAGGAGGATCCGTGAGCAGCAGTGCGAAGAATGTTCGGCCGGGAGCCAGCGAGCCGCTGGACGCGATCGACGAGCGCCTGCTCGCTGCCCTCGTCGCGGACGCCCGCATCTCGAACAAGCAGCTGGCAGAGCTCGTGGGGATCGCGCCGTCGACCGCGCTGATGCGCACCCGCGCCCTGTCGGAGCGCGGCATCATCGAGGGCTTCGAGGCCAATCTGAGCCTGTCCGCGATCGGACGCTCGGTTCAGGCCCTCATTGCGGTCCGGCTCCGGGCCCACGACCGCGAGCAGATCGACCGGTTCACAGCCCGGGTGCCCAAGCTCCCGGCAGTGCTCTCGACCTTCCACACGTCCGGGTCAGTGGACTATCTGCTGCACATCGCCGTGGCCACCACCGAGGACCTTCGGGACTGGGTGCTGGACAACCTGGCCACCGACCCCGTAGTGGGCCACACCGAAACCACGCTGGTCTTTGACCACATCCAGGGCAACCACGGCCCGTTGCCGTAACCGGGGCGACGGCGCGCCCGTTGCCGACCGCGCACTTGCCGGCGCACTAGACCTGCCGGCGCACTTAGACCTGCTGGCGCACATAGACCGGCTGGCGCAGGGCGGTCCGCAGCGTTACGGCCGCCAGCGTCAGCGCGGCGGCGGCGCACACTGTGACGAAACCGGCGACGGCGGCCTGCAGCCCGACCATACCGGCCGCGAGCCCCAGCCCGATCACCGGGAAGGCGCTGCCAAGGTACGTGATGACATAGACGGTGCTGATGATCTGGGCGTGCCGGGCGGCCTCCACCTTGCCGGCGACGTCGTTGAAGACGGTCCGGAAGGCCACGCCCTGCCCCACGCCGGCAGTGATGCTGGCCAATATCAGCAGCCACGGGCTGCTCCAGGCAGCGGCCGCGGCGATCAGCAGGACGGAGACGCCCAGGACGGCCAGCCCGGCGGACACGGCGAACCGGCCCCGGACGGCCAGCAGCTGGCTCAGGGCCGAGGAGCCCAGCGTCAGCCCGGCCAGCAGGCCAATCAGCGGCCGTGAGTCGGCGTGGACAATCTGGGCGAAATAGCCAGGCGCGAGCGAGAGGCAGAAGCCGAAGACCGTGAAGCTCAGGAAGCCCACAGAGGACGCCAGCCAGAAGGCGCCGCGCGCCTCGCTGGAGACCGAAGGCCGCCGCGGCGCCAGGACACGCAGCGGCTGGGGTCCGGCATGCAGGCTGATGGCGGGCCGCGCCTTGAGCAGGTAGAGGGGCACCAGCACGGCCGCGAGGACGACGGAGTGCAGGTAGTACGGGGTCGTCGTCGGGCCCGGCAGGAGTGAGAGCAGTCCGCCGATCGCGGGACCGGCCGCGACGCCCCCGGCCGAGGCCAGGAGCGTGAACCGGGAGGCCCACTCCGGACGGCTGGGCAGGAGTTCGCGCAGGGCAGCCGAGCTGGCGCCGGTGGCGAGCGCCACGGCGACGCCCTGCAGCGCGCGCCCGGCGCAGAGCGCCACGAGGCTGTCCGCGGTGGCGAAGACAAAGCCGCCGGTCAGGCCCACCAGTACCGCCAGCACGAGGGCGGCGCGGCGTCCGATGTGGTCGGACCAGTGACCGGCCAGGACCAGGGTGGCCACGAGCGCCAGGACGTAGGCCGAGAACGCCACCGTGACGTCGAGCGCCGTAATTCCCAGTTTTGCCTGCAGCAGGGGGTACAGCGGAGTCGCCAGATTCGCGCCGACGAGCAGCGTAAAGATCACGACGCCGGCCATTACGAGCCGTGCGGTGGTGGAAGCGTCCCAGCCCCAGCGGTCAGCTGTGGCCGGGCGCATGCGAAGTTCACTGAAGACTGTCATGGCCGTGCCCTTGCAAAGTGCAGGCCGGGCTTTCCCTGTTGTGGGGGAAACGCCCGGCCTGGTTGAAAGATTGGTACCTACAGAATGCAATACCAATGATCTTCATGGCCAAATTCTGTGTCAAAATTGATCAAAACAGTCATTCTCGGGCTGTTGACGTGAACCGGAGTGATGATTTGAACAGTCTGGACCCCACCGACCTCAAAATTCTGCTGGAGCTGATCCGGGATCCGCGGATCCAGATCGGCGACCTCAGTGATGCCCTGGGCATCGCCCGGAACACCGCCCAGTCGCGCGTGCGGCGCATGCTGCGCTCGGGCGTGTTGCACGACGGCGGCCGCGAAATCGACCTGGAAGCGGTGGGGTACGACGTCGTCGCCTTCGTGACGATCGAGGTCAACCACCGGGAACTCGACGGCGTCGTCGGGGCCCTGCGGCTGATCGCCCAAGTCCTGGAAGTCCATGAGATCTCCGGGCGCGGCGACGTCTGGTGCCGGGTGGTGGCAACGGATACGCACAACCTCCAGGCGGCCCTCCGGTCGATCCTTCGGATCAAGGGCGTCATCCGCACCGAGACCGTACTGGCGCTGCACACCCATATCCCCTACCGGACCGAACCTTTGATCAGCCGGCTCGCCCAGGGCAACGCGCTGACCCCCGGCCGGTCCGCGCCGCGGCGGGCCGATCCCGCCGAACCCCAGATGAACAAAGGATAATGTCCCGGTGACTATCATCGACAACGCCGTCTACGTGGACGGAATACGCAGCGCCGAGCCGCGGAACCTCGAGCAGACTTTCGAGACCCTGACCGAGCGCGGGGGCATGGCCTGGATCGGGCTCTACCGGCCCACGCCCGGTGAAATGGCGGCTGTGGCGGCGGAATTCGGCCTGCACGGGCTGGCGGTCGAGGATGCAATTTCTGCCCATCAGCGCCCCAAACTGGAACGCTACGACGACAACCTGTTCACTGTTCTCCGGCCTGCCCGGTACCTGGACGAGACCGAGACCGTGGAGTTCGGCGAACTGCACATCTTCACGGGCAGGAACTTCGTGGTCACCGTCCGGCACGCCGAGACGAAAGTCGTGGGCCAGGTCCGGCGCCGGCTGGAGGACCGACCCGACCTGCTGCGCCACGGCCCCGAGGCCGTCCTGTACGCACTCATGGACCAGGTGGTGGATGACTACGGGCCCGTGGTGGCCGGGCTCGAAAACGACATCGACGAGATAGAGGACCAGCTCTTCAGCGGCGACCCGCTGGTGTCCCGGCGGATCTACGAACTCGCCCGGGAAGTCATCCATTTCCAGCGCGCCATCCACCCGCTCCCTGCAATGATGCAACAGCTCCGGCGGGGCTTCGAGAAGTACCGGGTGGACACGGAACTGCAGCACAGCCTCCGCGACGTCGAGGACCACGTGGAGCGGCTGATCTCCCGCGCCGATTCCTTCCGTGACCTGCTGCAGAACGCGCTCACCCTGGACGGGACCCTGACCGCCAACCGCCAGAACGAGGCCAGCGCGGAACAAAACGAGCAGGTCAAGAAGATCTCGTCGTGGGCCGCGATCCTCTTCGCACCGACATTTGTGGCCGGACTGTACGGCATGAACTTCGACCACATGCCGGAACTGCACTGGACGTTCGGCTACCCGATGGCAGTCGCGCTCATGGCCGCCACGGCGGCGCTGATGTACACCATCTTCAAGAAGAAGGGCTGGCTCTAGCCGGAAGCGCGGCGGTCCCGGACCTGGACCATAAGCCGCCGGAACGCCAGGATAAAGACGACCTCGGCCAGTACCATGAGCCCGAGCAGCAGCCACTTCCCGCTGCCAATGAATACGATGGCCCCGATGAGAACCAGAATGCTGCCAAGCGCTAGGGAGTAGACGGCAAATCCGAGGGCAACCTTGGCGCTGCGGACGCCCGTGCGGAAGCCGAAGCCCTGCGGTTCCCCGCCGGGGTAGCCGGCGACCCTGTCCGGGCCTGCGGGCTTGAGCTGGTCGAACTCCTCCCACGGGTCGCGGTCCTGCTCCTGGTTGGTCATGTTCTTATTATCTCGCGGACCGGACCGTCGCGCCCCTGAAGGCGGCCGGCCGTGACGTTATTCGCGGCATCCCATTTTCGCGCCGTCACAGCGACGGCGGCCCGGACCAATGGTCCGGGCCGCCGTTTCAGAGCTGTTCGCGCTACTTGTTGTGGCGGTGTTCGCCGGAGCCGCCGTGCTCCTTGGACTTGCCGGAGTGATCGCTTCCGCGGTCCTCAGCGTCGCCGCGGTGTTCGGAGGCGTTGGCCTGGCCAGCGGCGCGGTGCTCGTTGGCATTCTGGTGCGCCCATCCGCTGTTGCCATTCCACTGGTGCGAGCCGTCGGATTCCAGCGCATCGGCCGAGTCCTGCTCATCATCTTCGGCCGGTGCCGGAGACTCCGGAGCGGCGGGTGCTGGAGACTCGGGAGCGGCGGGGGCGGGGGCAGCAGGTCCATTCTCGTCGGAGTCCTCGTCCGTGCCCTGATCGTCCGCGTCCTGGCCGTCGGAGTCCTGGTCCGTGCCCTGATCGTCCGCGTCCTGGCCGTCGGCTTCGGGAGTCTCCGGCCCGGCCGGATCGCCCGACTCGGCGGACTCTCGATCATCGGCTTCCTCGTCGTCGGCTTCGGGAGTTTCGGCCCCAGCCGGACCGCCCGACTCGGCGGACTCCTGGTCGTCCGCTCCCGGCGTCTCAGGCTGAGCCGGATCGTCCGGCTCAGCCGTCGCGGTGCCGGTCGACGTCGTGGTCGACGTCGGGTCAGCCGGAAGATCTGGGGTCACGGTAGCGGCTGCGGCGCCTGCGCCGCCGGTGACGACGACGGACGCAACAACTACTGCTTTGCCGGTGGTGCCCAACGCACCAAGCCAGCCGAAGATTCCTGCCATGAGAGAGATACCTTTCAACGCGGCGAGTGAGACCGCTGCCGGTCCCCCATCGGCAGCCAGCGCCACGTTACCGGACAGAACCCAGCACGTTTCGGCCGTTCACGCGCTTCTGCCACAACCTGAGCCAATGCTGAGCCAACGCTGAGCAAAGGTTCATCTTGCGTTTGCTAGGCCGCGCGCACGTCGACCTCGCCGGGTTCCGCGCCGTCGCTGCCGAAGACCAGCCGACGAGTGGCGATTTTCTCGGTGAAGAACCGGTCGTGGCTGACCACGACGACCGCCCCGGGGAAGTGGAGCAGTGCCCGTTCCATCACCTGGGTGCTGGACATGTCCAGGTGGTTGGTGGGCTCGTCCAGGAGCAGCACCGAGGCACCGGACAACAGGCACTGAGCCATGGCGACGCGGGCTTTCTGTCCGCCGGATAGGTTGCCGATCTTCTGTTTGAGGTCGGCCTCGGAGAACTGGAACATCGCGAGGAACCTGTTCACGGACTTCTTCGTGGCGCTGAAGGCGAGGCTGTCCGGCAGCGCGTTGACCGCGTGCGAGACGGTGTCGGCGTCGTCGAGCTGTTCCAGCATTTTGTTGTACGAAACAAAACCGGGCCCCTTGGCCCAGACCACATCACCGGAATCAGTCGGTTCCTCCCCGGTCAGCACTTTCAGCAGCGTGGACTTGCCACTGCCGTTGGAGCCCAGGACCACAATCCTGTTGCCACGGCGGATCTCAAAGCTGAGGTCCTCGAACAACACTTTGTCGCCATAGGATTTGCCCAGCCCCTCGACCCGGCAGAGGACATCCTTCACGTGCAGCCCGCCGTAGATCTCGGTGACGATCTGGTCGACGGGCCGGGGTGTGCGCGCCTTCTTGATCTTGGCCAACTGGTTCCCCAGCCCGCGGCTGGCTGCCTTGGCGGCCTCGCGGCGGTCGGCGATGCCCTCCGCTTCAAAGGCGAGGAGCTCGGACTCGTGGACGAACTGCGCCTCGAGTGTTTTGAGCCGGAACTGCTTCTGGACAACGTACTCGGCGAAGTTTCCCGGGTATTCGTGCAGATGGAAGTTCTCCACCTCGATAATCCGGTTGACCACCGCATCGAGGAACTTCCGGTCGTGCGAGACGATGATCGCGGCACCCCGGTAGTCGCGGAACCAGCTTTCCAGCCATTCGACGCCGGCCACGTCGAGGTAGTTGGTGGGTTCATCCAGCAGCAATACGTCCGGACCCTCCAACAGGATCTTCGCCAAAGCAGCGCGGTTGCGCCACCCGCCGGAGAGTTCGTCAATCGCGCACGTGCGGTGCGCCTCGCTGAACCCCAGCGTGGTCAGGACGGTGTCGATGCGCCGCTTGTAGTCCCATCCGTCGAGACGGTCCATGTCCTCGAACAGCTCGGCCTGGCGCCGGATCAGCCGGTCCAGCTCTGCTTCGGCGGGGTCTGCCGCAATGGCGGCGTCGATGCCTGCCAGCTCGGCCTCGGCAGCCTTGATCTGGACGAACAGTCCGTCAAGGACCTCGAGGATGGTCGCCTCGCCGTCCAGCTCGGAAAACTGGGAGAAATACCCCACCCTGGTTCCCTGCTCCACGGTGACCGTTCCGGTGTCCGGGGACACCTGGTCCAGGATGAGCTTGAGTATGGAGGTCTTCCCCGAGCCGTTTTTGCCGATCAGGCCCACCCGGTCCCCGGGTTCCAAGCGGAAGAACGCCTCGCGAAGGATCTGTGTGTTGTCGAAACGGACGCCGACGTCGTGCAGCCGGATCAGGCTCATTGCTGCGCGAGACGGTTGCGGACGATTTCGCTGACGGCTTTGCCGTCAAAACGTCCGGCCACCGTGGCGGTGACGGGCTTCATCACTGCTCCCAGCTGACGCAGGGACAGCTCGACCCCGTCGGCCTTGAGCGCCGCGATGGTCTCGTCCACGATCGTCTCGACTTCGGCTGCGGTGAGTGGCTTGGGCAGGTAGGCTTCGATCACCTCGGCCTCGGCGATCTCGGCAGCGGCACGCTCGGCTTCGCCGGCTTCGGTGTAGATGCGGGCAGTGTCGCGGCGCTTGGCGGCTTCCTTCTGCAGGAGGGCGGTCACCTGTGCGTCGTCCAGCACGATTGGCGTCTTACCCGATTTCTCGCGGGTTTCGATCTCGCCCAGGACGTTGCGCACAGTGGTGAGGGCAACCTTGTTGCGGTCCTTCATGTGGCTCACGACGTCGGCGTGCAGGCGTTCTTTCAGGGTGGTCATAGTTCTCCTCGTGTTATTAACAAGGCTAGCGGCAGAACCCGTTGGCCCCGATCGCCGAGAGTACCCGCTGCGCGTCCTCGTCCGAGACGGCCGGGACGTCGCCGCCGGTGAACTCCGCTTTTGCGGCGGCGATGAGCTGGTCTTCCGGCGACTGCCCCAGAAGGCGGCCGCAGAGCCTGCGGGCCTTATCGACTGCCGTATCGCTTGGCAGCCGGGGGTCAATCGCGGCGAGCGAGGCCAGGAGGGCTTCCTGCTCGGCCGCGTCCGGTTTGGGAAGCGACGCCGGCAGGCCCGCGGACGCGCTCCCGGCGGACGGCTCGGGATTCGGCGAGGCGGAGCAGGCTGCGGTCAGCAGAAGCGTCAGCAGAAGCGTCAGCAGGGCAATCGCAATCACGATCATGTTCTTCATGGTTGGTGGCCTCGTCTGCACTGTGTTTCTGCACTGGGATTCTGCTGTGGGATTCTGCCGTGGATGTCTGCAGTGGATTTCGGCTGGTTTGCCGTTGATTTGCGTTTTGGGTTCCGCCGCGCAGATGGCAGCGCCGGCGCGGCCACGGCGCCGATCACGCATGTTCACACCATCTCATGAAAACTCTTTTGCCCCGCACGCGAAGCCGCCGGTATTGCGACACGTTGCGGCTGTTCCAAATGCCGAGAGAGTGGCGTAGCGTGATCTTGGTCACATCCGGTTGAGGATTGGTATCGGCCCGCTTCGCTTCGGAAGAAGGAATCCATGGATCGCCGGACATTTCTCACTGCAATGCTGGCTGCCCCGGCTGCGGCCGGGGCCAGTTTCGCCGCCACACCACCCCCAGGGCCGGTTCCGGCCCCGTCCGCACCATCCCTTGCCCGGACGGCCATCTCTGCCCCAAGGGCTCTTAAAGGCGCAGCCCACGGCGGAGACGATGCGTTGGCATTGAGACAAATCCGGAGCCTCAACGCCAACTGGTACTACTCCTGGGGATCCGCGTATACCGTCACGACCAACCCGGCCTTTGTCCCGATGGTGTGGAGCGCGAATGCTTTGCTCCGAAAGGACGCCCTTGGCGACGTGGCCAGGCAACTTCCCCAGACGAGGACCAGACACCTCCTCGCTTTCAACGAGCCGGACCACCCTGGCCAAGCCAGCATGTCTGTCGATGAGGCCATCCGGTTGTGGCCCCACCTTCAGTCCACCGGCCTGCGGCTGGGATCTCCGGCCACTGTCGGTGTCAGGAGCCCATGGTTGGACCAGTTCATGGCCAGGGCGCGGAAGGCGAATCTCCGGGTCGATTTCATGACGATGCATTCCTACGGTTCGCCGAACCCAGAGAGCTTCCTCGCAAAAGTTTGGTACTTGCATCACAGGTACGGAAGGCCGGTCTGGGTTACCGAATTTGCGGTTGCGGACTGGTCGGCAACCCCGGCACATCCGTCCAAATACACGACCCGCGAAATCGCATACTTCATGCAGGTTGCGGTAGCCGGCATGCGTGTGATGCCCTTCGTCGAACGGTTTGCGTGGAAATCCAGGGAACCCAGCGACCCTGCCATGGGCCCGTCAGCCCTCTACAAAACCAACGGCCAGCTGACATCACTCGGCCGGCTCTACGCTTCGCTGTGACCGGAGGGTACCGCGGCTACTTGTCCGTGCTGTCCTGTTCATCCTTACGGGTGGGAAGCACCAGAAGGGCGTCGCCGACGGGACGTTCCGCGCCGCCCGAGGGGATATTCAGAACGGCTCCTCCGGCAACAGCCGGTGGGCAAGCTGCCGGTTGGAAGAGCCGGTGAGCGGACCGTCAAGGGCGGCATCCACGCCGGGGCGCCCACCGGGAGACCACGGACACCGGTGGCCGGACACCGGTGTCCGCGGTGATGGCGCGCGAGCGCCGAAACCACGCCGCGCCCGCCTCGTCGCCTGACACTGTCCGGGCTGCGGCTTAGGCTGATCGCATGCCGCCAACGCCTGCCCCGACTCCAGTTCCAGTTGAAGTCCTTCTCCACTCAAGTCCGGCCGAGTGGTGGCAGATCGTTGCCGCGCTTGCCCCTGTTGCGGTACTCATAGCGGCGGCAGTTGGAGCGTTTATGGCCTGGCAGACACTGCGCCAGAAGGCCATCTCCGACGACCGGGCCGAGTGGTGGAAACGGACACAATGGGCACTGGAACGTGCCCTGGACGAGGACGAGGACATCAAAGCCCTAGGGCTGGCAGCGCTGGATGTGCTCGCCGGCAGCGAGTTGGCACGGAACGAAGAGCTTGAACTCCTGGACATCGCGTGGAAGTCCGTGAACGGGCTTGCGGAAATAACGGACGGCGGGCCGCTCGTTTCCGCGAAGGCTTCCCACAATGCGCCCGTCCCGCAGCACCGGGTTCAGGTCACCGCCGCAAGGCTGCGCGCCAGACTCGACATGCGCCTCGGACGGCCGACACCTCCCGGCACCACGGCCCTCGCCAAGGAAGAGCTCTAGCGGCCGCCGGCCCTGTTCGGCGTTGGCGCCCGGCCGCCCGAGGCTCTGACGGCCGACCAACAGATCATCCAGCAGGCCTTGACAACCAGTCGCCACGGCAGCCCCCACGAGTTAGGTCACGTGCCGCCGGGGCCCACCGGCCAATCCTCGAGTGGCAGCACGAGGATGATGGCCGCGCAGACGCACTCGGCGCCGCACTCGGGGCACAGGTAACCGCCCGCCTTCTGCGCGAATCCGGCCCGTTCCAGCATCCCGAGAGAAGATTGCTGTGGATCGGCCGAGACCCACGACGCGGACACAACATAGCGGCAACCGCAGGCCTTCAGAAAATCGAGACTGGCCGCAAGCATGGTGGTGCCGAGGCCCATCCCCCGGGCTGCGGGCGAGACGACAATGGACTTCAGCTCACCGATCCGGTGCCCGTCCAGGCCGGCCTCGACGCCGGCACGGCTCAGGAGGTCCTGCAGCGCATTGACGTCTTCCCGGCCCAGGAGGCGGGCCGTGGCCGCGCCGAAGAGCTGGCCGGGCCGGTTGCGGGCGCGGATGAGGACTCCCCCGTGGCCTGCCGTGAGTTCAGCCAGCTCGGAAGGGCGGATGAATCCAGAGCCGAGGGATTCGTTGAGGAGCGCTGCCGCTTCGGTGGCCACGGCGGGTCCCGGTGCGCCGACGTGCAGATTGACGTCCGACGCCGTCCGGGTGCTGATCGCTGTAGCTGTCATATTGGTCCTCTTCACGGGGTAGTCACGCACCATGGCGTCGCCTGGGCTTGCAGGACGGTCCGGCGGTGCCAGGTCGGAACGCCGGGATCTTATCCGGCTACGCGTATTTCAGGCTGAGCAGCATCGTTTTGAGCTGGGCGTACCGTCCGGATTCCATCCAGGCTTTCGCGGCGGCCGGCGAAGTGAAGGCCAGTGTGGACGGTGAATCAGTGAGGACGACGTAAGCGTTCATGATCCTGTCGGGCAGCGCGATCTGGTTGGACCCGGAGCTGCCGTCATGTGCCAGGAACTCGTGAGCTTCCCGGACATCCATGAAGTAGTGGAGACCGCCCGCCAGGTCCTCATCGTAGGCGAAGCCGAACTGCGCGGTTTCCCCTGACTTGTCCGTGATTCCTGATACCGGGCTGTGGTCCAGAACGGTCCGCTTGGCCGGACCCGCGGCGCCGTCGCCGTACTTACCGCTGTAAACGCGGGCCAATTCTGCGCCCGACTCGTCCGAGATGGTCGCCTCGAAGGAGATCTTCTGCTCTTCAGCGTTGTTTACCGGACCGGGCTTGACCGTGACGGTCCAGCCCGCCGGGTGGGTGAAGGAAATGTGGCCGTCCGGAAACGTGAACGTCTGCATCGGTGCAGACTGTCGGGTCTCCGGAGCAGGCGCCGCCGCCGTCTCACTGACTGCCGGGGTGAGGGTTGCCGCTGTTGTGGCTGCGGCACTGGGCGAGGGCTCCACAGTAGTGGCCGGCGCGCTCAGAGGCGTGGCGTTCGGCTCCGTGCTCGCCTGCGGGACGGCGCACGCCGCGGCAGTGAGCAGGACCCCCGTCA
Organism: Arthrobacter sp. Bi26; assembly: GCF_918697925.1. Taxonomy (GTDB): domain Bacteria; phylum Actinomycetota; class Actinomycetes; order Actinomycetales; family Micrococcaceae; genus Arthrobacter. The sequence continues at coordinate 5,674 of NZ_CAKKMF010000086.1, read as the reverse complement.
GTGCCGCGGTGAACAGCAGGCCGGTGATGCGTGAATTCAAGTTGTCCCCCAAGAGAAATGCGGGCTGCGGAGTCCGGTCCGGAGCGGGTCGATCATTGACCCTCTCATGCGTTAATCATGCGTCGGTTTGGGCCTGTCCGTCGCGACGTTCGCCGGGCGGTGGTGGGGTTCTCGGCGGATGTTTCCGTCATGACGATCCCTTATCTTCCGGCTCAGGTCGTTCCGGGAAAGTTCTGGACACTGGATTTCAAAGATTCCAGCTCCGCCAGGTCCTCATCCGTGGGTTCGGTCCGGTCGATGTCGAATGACAGGGCAGCACCAGGGACCACGGCGGTCGGAGCCGCGGGCTCGTCATGACCGGGCCATCTTCGGCCGACCCGTTGGCCCGGACGACTCTCGATCCGTGAGGGGTCAACTGGAACGCAGGGCCTCCGTCAATCCTGATGTCCCAATAGCCTCCCCCGAAGTACCGGAAAGTGCCCCGCTCCCCCTCCAGACCGAGGGCTGCCGAAAAATCGGTAGCGAATCGGCTGGCAAGAAAAACCGGATCGGCGCCGGCCATGAGATTGATGAGCTGCCTGTTGTTCGGGATCATCGTCACTCTCCCCCAAGAGTACGGAAGCTGCTGGCAATCGCCGCGGCTTTGCCGCTAACCTAGCACGCGAAATCGACCCGGGGCGGCTTCCTTGACAATATCTTGTTGACGTATTCGGTTCCGGTGACGGCACCGCACCTTTCGGCGAGGCGCTCTTAGTGATTTCACCTGGCAAAGTGTTTATTTCATCATTCAAGGGTTCAAAAACCCCTGCAAACTGTGGAGCTAAGGAGATTCGAACTCCTGACCTCTTCGATGCGAACGAAGCGCTCTACCAACTGAGCTATAGCCCCGAAGCAACGCCGGTCCTGAGGGAACGGCGTTGCCGGTGTCCCTAGGCTACAAACTATCTGCGCTGTTTTCCAGCCAGCCCCGGAATGTCTCGTTGCCGTGTCGTGCCTCCGGCACCAGGTTCAGCCCCTCGCGCAAATAGCGGCCCATCGCGCCCGGCAACGGCAGGCGCACCAGTTGGCCCTTGACGCCCGTGGCCCGCTGCCACTCCCGGGCAAAGTCGGCCATGTCCTTGGATTCCGGGCCGCCGAGGTTCAGCACCCGGTGCCGCGGTCCTGCGGCCGGAACCGGCCCCGGTTCCAGTGCGGTTTCCAGGAGCACCGCGGCCGCGTCGGCCGGCGAGACCGGCTGGAACCGGGCGCCTCGCACCACGGGGATGATCCGCACTCTCGAGCCGGCGCCGAACATCATTGCCAGCAACGAATGAAACTGGGTGGCCCGGACCACCACTGTCTCCAGTCCGGACAGCATGTAGACGTGTTCTTTGGCAGCCTTCGACCGGTAGAAGGCTGACTTACTGCGACCACAGTTCACGATGGACAGCATGACGGCCCTCGCCGTACCCGCATCCCGAGCGGCGGCCAGAAGACGCGCGCCGCCGTCGGCGAAGTTCTTGCGCGCCGTCCCGGAGCGTCCCTCCAGGCAATCGATCACGACGTCGGCACCGGCCAGTGCGGCCACGACACCTTCTCCCGTCGTCACGTCCGCGCGGAAGTATTCCGCGCCGCTGATGTTGGCGGCAGTGCCGGCCGCCAGCTGGTTGCGGCTGAGGACGGCCACCGAGTGCCCGGCATCGACAGCCCTGCGCACCACTTCACGGCCTACTTGGCCGGTTCCGCCGGCGACGCAGATCCTTGTCATGACCCGAGGCTACCGCAACGAAGCCCGCCCGCGACGCCCCGGGGAAATGAAAACCCCGGGCAGCCATCGCTGGCTGCCCGGGGCGAAATCTCCGGAAGAACGGAGCGGATCAGGCGCGTCGCCGCTGGAGGACATCGTCCAGGTTGCTCAAAGCACTCTGGGCCTTGCTGAGCTGCTTTGGCTCGGAATCGTCCGCGGCCCGCGGATCGGATGCGGCCGGCCGCGCGGCGGCCTGCTTGAGAGACGGCTTCCCGACGGCTTTCGGCGCTTCAGGCAGGTCGAGGGGCATGGGGGCTGCGCGTTCGGCCTTCGCCGCTTCGACGTAGGTGGGCTTGGGAACATCGACGGGCTCCCAGCTGGAGCCCTCCGCCGCTGCCGCAGTTTCGGCTGCCAAAGCCGCCGAGGTATCCCCCGAGGCTGCAGCTTCGGCGAGGGCGGCCTGGCGGAGCTCCAGTGCGGTCAACGGCTTCGGTGCAGGCTCGGGAGTGACCCGGTCCGCCTCGGCGTCGAAGAGCGGGCTTTCCGGCCGGGCAGCGGGACGGCCGGCAGGAAGGGCGGGGACCTGTTCGGGCGCGGAAGGCCGCGCAGTAGTGCGTTCCGGGCTGCCCATGGCGGCACGGAATGCGGCGTTCATCTTCCGCCGGCGGTCGCGGACAGCGAGGCGGCGGAGCAGCGCCACGGCGGCGACGGCGCCCAGCAGGGCCGTCACGGGGAGCCAGCCGGAACCAATACCGAAAAGTCGAAGGGCCGCGGATACCACTCCTGTGAGGAGGGCCAGGAGGCCGGCTACCGCCAGCACCAGCCGTCCCCAACGAATCCGGAACGCCGGGGAGGTCGCTGCAGAATTCGGGTTCCTTCCGGCCGCCGCCCCGCTACTTGGACCATGGCCTGCGGTGCCGCCGGCCGGTACTGCGCGCTGGGTGCTGGTCATGGGTTTCTCCTGCTGCGCTGTCATTTTCATAACCTTCCCCGCATGTGGATCTGCTGGTTCCATGTCCATGACGTCCGCCAGGAATTCGCCTGCAGGCTGCAGCTGGTGGCGCCCGTTCCGGAGAACGTAAGGCGCCACCCACACGATCCAGAGCGCAACAGCAATGACAAGGATCACAGAGCTGCTAAGAGGGAAGTCCACACTCAAAACCGTATGAGGTATATGGGGTGCTGCCCCGCATTGTCAGGGGTGTGTCGCGCGCGCCGGCCAGTGGCCGGCGCCGGGGCACCGTGGATGGTCAGGCGGCGTCACAGGTTCAGGCCTGGCGCGTCCTCAGCCACCGTGCGAGGAGGCCTTCCGGCACTTCCTCAGCCGTGAGCGCGAAGGTCCGGTGGTCCGCCCATTCGCCGTTGATGTGCAGGAACCTGGGCCGGAATCCCTCGTCGCGAAACCCAAGTTTCTCCACCACCCGCAGGCTCGGCGCGTTCTCCGGCCTGATGTTGATCTCCATGCGGTGCAGCCCAAGGGTGCCAAAGCAATAGTCCGTTGCCATGGCCACGGCGGTCGGGGCGATTCCCCGCCCGGCCCGTTCCTTGTCGACCCAATAGCCAAGCGTCGCCATCATGGCCGATCCCCACACGATCGAGGACACAGTCAACTGCCCCACGATCACCGGTGCCTGGTGGCCGGGCGTCCATTCCGCGATCACGAAGGGCAGGGCAGTGGCCTGCGCGGCCTGGGCCTTGAGCGAACGCACCATCTGCCGGTAGTCCGGCAGGCCGCCGCCGGGGACCGGGTTTGACGCCTCCCAGGGGGCCAGCCACTCGCAGTTACGGGACCGGAGTGCTGTCCACTCCTTGCGGTCCCGGTACCGGATCGGGCGCAACACGATCTCGCCACTCTCCAGGGTCACCGGCCAGGTGAAGCTGCCCCCCACGGGAGTTACTTTGCGAGGCTGGGGGCCAGGCTGGACGCGAAGCCGGGCAGCCATTCGCGCAGACCCGGGCCGAGGTCCTCACTGTCGCAGGCGAGCTGTACGCAGGCCTTGAGGTAGCTGAGCTTGTCGCCGGTGTCGTAGCGGCGGCCGCGGAAGACGACGCCGTACACGCCGTAGCCCTCGCCGGTGCCGGCCGAGAGCTCCTGCAGCGCGTCCGTGAGCTGGATTTCTCCGCCACGGCCGGGCGCGGTGCGCTCAAGCACTTCAAAGACGGCCGGGTGCAACACGTAGCGGCCAATCACGGCGAGGTTGGACGGGGCGTCCTCGACGTCGGGCTTCTCCACGAGCTGATTGACGCGGACGTAGTCCTCACCAACGATTGCCTCAACGTCGGCGCAGCCGTAGGCACTGATCTGGGACGGATCCACCTCGATCAGGGCGATCACCGACCCGCCGGTCTTGGCCTGGACTTCGATCATGGTGCTGAGCAGCTCATCGCGGGCATCGATGAGGTCATCGCCCAGGAGGACGGCGAACGGCTCCTGCCCGACGTGCTGCTTGGCCCGGAGGACGGCGTGGCCAAGGCCCATGGGATCTCCCTGGCGGACATAGTGGATGTCACCGAGGTTGCTGGCGGCCTGGATGGACTCGAGCTTCGCCGTGTCACCCTTCGCCTTGAGGGTGGACTCCAGCGCCGGTACGCGGTCGAAGTGGTCCTCCAACGCCCGCTTGTTGCGGCCCGTGATCATCAGGATGTCGTTCAGGCCGACATTCACGGCCTCCTCAACGACGTACTGGATGGCCGGCTTGTCAACGACAGGCAGCATTTCCTTGGGCATGGCCTTCGTGGCCGGAAGAAACCTGGTACCAAGACCCGCGGCGGGGATGACGGCCTTACGGACGGAAGAGTTCGGTGTATTCACTCGACTAATCTAACGGAGGGACCAATCATTGCGTAATTTTTATTCGAACCGCCCGGCAGGCCCTCCCGACACCTGGCGGCCGGAAGAGGCAGAGGACAGTCCAGCTTGGCGTCTAAAGAGGAAATACGCTCCAGCCACAGGGCGAAGCGTTCCGCACTCCCGCCGGCCGCACAGGATGCTGCCGCGGCGGGCATCGCCCGCTACGGGCTCGAGTGGGCCTCCGGGCAGGCCCGCGGCCGCCAAGGCATCTTCGCGGTGTACCTCGGTGTGGGCGCCGAACCGCCCACGCTGCCGCTGTTGACGGCCCTGACCGTTGCCGGGCACCGGGTGCTGCTTCCGGTTTGCGAACCAGACATCTCGCTCAGCTGGGTGTATTGGACTCCGCAGTCCGGGTTTGTACGCAGCCGATACGCTCCCATCCAGGAGCCTGTCGGAGAACGCCACAGCACCGCCGTCATGCGCGACGCCACGGCAGTCATCCTCCCGGCCACCGCCGTGGATTTCTCGGGCAACCGCATCGGACAAGGCGGCGGCTACTACGACAAGTTCCTTGCCGCCCTGGCCGCCATGTCCCCCGCGTCCGGCGAGGTGTCCGACGCTGTCGCGTTGCCGACTGCCGCCGTCGTCTATGACACGGAGGTGCTGCCCGCGGGCAGCATTCCCGCCGAGTCGTTCGACCGGAAGGTCGACGTGGCGCTGACCCCGGGCGGGATCATCCGGCTCGGCTGATGCCGCCCCGGCTGATGTAGGTTCCTGCCAAGGTGATAGAATTGGCACTCAGGCCCTGGGACTGCTAAGGGCGGAACCGGTCGATAGGCATATCGGCAGTGATTCCGGCTCGGCAGCACGGGACCTGCTCGTTTGCCCCAGAGTGAGGATTTCCAGTGCCCACGTATGCATACGCCTGCAAGGACTGCAGCCATGCCTTCGAGATCGTGCAGTCGTTCAGCGACAACTCCCTGACGTCCTGCCCCGAGTGCCAGGGCACGCTGCGCAAGAAGTTCAACAGCGTCGGCGTAGTGTTCAAGGGCTCCGGCTTCTACCGGACCGATTCCCGCGACGCCAAGGGCAGCACGGTTTCCCCGTCTCCTGCAGCTCCTGCGGCCACCCCCGCACCCGCCCCCGCGCTCTAGCAG
>NZ_CAKKMF010000085.1 GCF_918697925.1 Arthrobacter sp. Bi26 | reverse complement strand
ACCCCGCCGCCCGCCGTCGTCGACCTCCCCGCCGAGATCCAGCGGATCATCGGCGAACACCCCGATCACAGGATCGGCGTCGCCGTGATGGACACCCGCGACGGTCAGCTGCAAAGCTACGGCGACGTGGCACCGTACACGGCGGCGAGCACCGCTAAGGTCCTGACGGCCGCCGCCTACTACCACCTCGTGGAGACCGGCGAAAAGTCACTCGATGCTCCCCTGGGCTCGTTCAATGCCGCGTTCCAGCTCAAGGCCATGATCAACACCAGCAGCGACGACTCGTGGCTGCTGCTGATGCGGGATATCGGCTACTCCAACCTCACCGCCTACGCCGCAACCCTCGGCATCACCTACGATCCCGAGAAAAACCTCATCGCCCCGACGGACATGGTCCGGCTCCTCCAGCAGCTCGCCACGGGCAAGCTGCTCAACCCGGATCACACCGCGGAGCTGCTCGGCTACATGCAGCACACCAATGACGAGGAACTCATCCCGGCGGCGCTCTCCCCCGGCATCACGGTCCACCACAAGTACGGTGTGGTGCAGGGCTACGTCCACGACGCCGCGCTGCTCAGCGCCGGGGACCGCTCCTACGCGGTGGTCATCTACACGTGGGGCCCGGACGACGCCGACAGCGCGAACCGTCTGGACCTCATCCACGACCTGACTCACCAGGTCACCGGCGCCCTGTTCGGGCGCTAACACGACAGACTTGGCGTGATGTTGCGTGTGAGCTGTTAATAGGCTGAAAATCGACCCTTCAAAGGTGGCGCACGCTCCATTACGGGGGCAGGATGAAAGAAGCCGGAACAGTCTCAGCCGAAGCTGCCCGACGGAACTCCACGATGCTGGGCGTCCCCTGGAGGAGCACCAGATGTTGATTCCTTTTGAATTACGAACCGGCCGTCCCGCCGACGCCGGGGCCTCCGGTCCCGCACGGCCCGACGCGCCGCCCTGACCGGAAACGCGCCGACCAACCCGCGGGCCCCGCACTATGGGGCCCGGACCCCGCCCGCATTCCGGGCAGATCGAGGCTGCTGGGGCTTCGGATTTTCTCCGGCTCGTGTGCACGAGACGCCGCAGTATTTGGGGCAGGCCAGGATCCCGCGAATAAGGCCCGCGCCGACGCGCGGCCCAGGGGGGACCTCCCGGATCCGGGCTTTTTCCAGGGAGTAACCTTGATCCGCATCCTCATTGCAGAAGACGAAGAACGCATCTCCCGCTTCATCGAAAAGGGCCTGCGCGCAGCCGGCTACGCGCCCACCGTCGTCGCCGACGGCGTCTCGGCCGTGGACTACGCGTCCAGCGGCGAATTCGATCTCCTGCTCCTCGACATTGGACTCCCCCGCCTGGATGGTTACGCCGTCCTCGCGGCACTGCGCCGAGGCCAGGTGGGCATCCCGGTCATTGTCCTCACAGCCCGCAGCTCGTCCACCGACACCGTCGCGGCGCTGGAGGGCGGCGCGGACGATTACATCGTCAAGCCGTTCCATTTTGAGGAACTCGTGGCCCGCATCCGGGCGCGGATACGTAAGGGGGACACCGGCGATGTGCTGGCGGGAAGCGTTATGCGCTACGGGCCCCTGGAGTTGAACCTGCTCACCCGCACCGTCAGCGTCGACGGCCGGATGGTGGAGCTCTCCGCCCGCGAATTCGCCTTGGTGGAAATGTTCCTGCTCCACCCTGGGCAGGTCCTGAGCCGGCAGCAACTCCTCAGCCACGTCTGGGGCTACGACTTCGACGGCACGTCCAATGTGGTGGACGTGTACGTGCGCCAATTGCGGATGAAACTCGGCGCCGAGCGCATCCTCACCACCCGCGGCGCCGGGTACCGCCTGAGCTAGGCAAGACCTTCTGCAAAACGCTGCAAGGCCAGCTGATCGTCACAGGAAGGGAAGTGGCCACTGTGGATGAACACCCCGGCGGGGACGGCCAGGCGGCTGTCTCCCCTTCGACGGAATCCCAGGACCCGTCCGGCTGGGGCGCAAAGATCCACTCGGTGCGATTCCGCGTGGTGGCCGCCATGCTGGGCATGATGCTCGCCGGGCTGGTCACCGCGGGGCTGGTCACGTTCGTGGTCCAGTTCCAGGAGTCCGATGCCAGGATCGACCAGGCGGTGCTGGACAAGGCCAACTCCGTGGTCAAGATCGTCCAGACCAAAAAGAAAACGTCCGGGGACTACGCCAACAGGACGTACATCAGCGCACTTCACGAGGCCGCCGAGGACATCGAACCGCGCAGCAACGAGGTCATGGCCGGGATCGTGGACGGACGGGTGGCATGGACCGTTGAGGGCAGCGGGGACCGAGACCTCCTGGACAGCACGATGTTTGCCGACGCCGCCCAGCTCCGGAACCCGTTCGGCGTGTCCTTCGGCGAGCTGAACTCGGACGGCCGCCCGCTCAGGACTGTGGTGGTGCCCATGAAGGGCGCCCCAGGGACGTTCTTCCTGGTCGGCCGGGACGCGGGCGACCAGGAAGAACACAACGCCAGCTCAGTCCGGACGTATTCGCTGGTGGCCCTCGGCATGCTCTCGGCTGCCGCGGTGATCGGCGGCGTCGTTGCCGGACGGTTGCTCGATCCACTCCGCCGTATGCGCGAGACTTCCAGGGCGGTGGGCCCGGAGGACCTCACGCAGCGGGTGGAGGTGCGCAAGGGCGAGGACGACGTCACCCTGCTCGCCAAGACCTTCAACACCATGCTGGAAAGGCTGGATGAGGGCGCCCAGCAACAGCAGCAGTTCCTGGACGACGCCGGCCATGAACTGCGGACCCCGCTGACCATTCTCCGCGGGCACCTCGAGCTGGTGACGGTGGATGATCCTGACGATGTCATTGCCACGAGGGACGTGCTGCTGGACGAGGTGGACCGGATGCAGCGCCTGGTGGACGATCTCCTGCTGCTCGCAAACTCCGGCGACCCCGGCTTCATCCGGCGTGAACCCGTCCGGATCCCGGAGTTCCTGGACCAAGTCATGGAGAAAGTGCACGTCCTGGCCGACCGCAACTGGCAGATCGATGAAAGGGCCGACTTCGTGGTGGAGGCGGATCCGCAGCGCCTCACCCAGGCCCTGGTCCAGCTCGCCGCCAACGCCGTCAAGTACACCGGGCAGTCCTCCACGATCGCGCTCGGCTCCCGGATTGAGCACCCGACGGCGGACGACGGCACTTCGCTGCCCCCACAGGACACCCTCCTGCTGTGGGTGCGCGACGACGGGATCGGCATCGCAGCCGAGGATCAGGAACGGATCTTCGAACGGTTCGGCCGGGCGCACACGGGCCGCGGCGAGGAAGGTTCGGGACTGGGCCTCGCAATCGTCTCGGCCATCGCCCAGGCGCACGGGGGCCAGGCCACCGTGGAATCCGAATACGGCCACGGGGCCACGTTCCTGATCGGGATCCCCTTGCAGTCCGCCAGCGTCCGCGTCTGAGCTGGTCCACCGGCGTCCGCGTCGGACTTGGCCCGCCGGCTGACTCACGCCCGCATCCAACCTTGGCCCGCGCCTAAGCGCGGGGCCGCTTAGGCACGGCGTTGGATGAGAAATCCTTAATCTTCTCCTCATCCCGCCCTCACTCTCGGGGCGCAGGCTGATAACTACCATCAGACAGCGCCGGCACCGGACACAGTTGCGATCGCAGCCATATCCGGGGCACCGGGGGCGGGGGAGGATTTGCAGTGGAGCCAATGCGGATAGTGCTGTACTCACATGATTCAGTGGGCCTGGGACATGTGCGTCGGAATCTGGCACTGGCCCATGCGCTGAACAATCAGCTTCCCGGGCTGATCGGCCGCCCCGTCACCGGAATCCTCATCACCGGCACCGCACTGGCCCCGGCGTTCCGGTTGCCCGAGGGCTGGGACTGGGTGCTTCTTCCCGGCGTGGCCAAGGGGTCCGCGGGCTACCTGCCCCGGAACTTGGCGTTGCCCATGCATGAGCTCGTGCCGTTGCGGGCCAGCCTGCTGCAGGCAACGCTGGCCGGCTTCGCCCCCCATCTGGTGGTGGTGGACCGGCACGCCACCGGCGTCCACGGCGAACTCGAAATAGCCTTGCGGCGCGCACGCACCGCCGGGCCCGTGCGCGTGGTCCTCGGCCTCCGCGAGGTCCTTGACTCGCCCGCCGCGGCGCTCAGCGAATGGGCCAGGCTGGGCGGGCCCCGCGTGGTCAAGGCCCTGTTCGATGCCATCTGGGTCTACGGCGATCCCGCCGTCCACGATCCCGTGGCCTGCGGCGAGATACCGTTCGCCCTCCGAAAGCTCATCCGGTACACGGGCTACCTCGCCGAGGGGCGCCCTTCGGTTTCCGGCACCAGCTGCATGCCCGGCCGGTACTTCATGACGACGGTCGGCGGGGGCTCGGACGGCTATGCCCTGGCCCGCATCGCCGTCGCCGCGCCGGTTCCGGACGGGCTGGGACACTTACTGGTCGCCGGACCGCAGATGCCCGCCGAGCAGCTCAACGACCTCCGGCAGCACGCCCGTCCCGGCGTCAAAGTGGTGTCCGCAGTCGATGACATCGTGTTCCACATCCGGCACGCCGCCGCCGTCGTCGCTATGGGCGGCTACAACACGGTGTGCGAGATCATGAGCACCCCTGTCCCCGCGCTGATCGTGCCACGCACTCAGTCGCGCGCCGAGCAACAGATCCGGGCCGCGTCCCTGGCCGCGGCCGGGTACCTGGAGCAACACGACATTGGCACGCTGACGCCCGAGATCCTTGCCGGCTGGCTTGCCGCCCGGCTCGGCACCACGGTGGACCGGCGCCGCGCGGTGCTGGACGGCCTGATCCGGGTTCCGCAACTGGCCGCCGAGCTGCTGCAGCCGCTGGCCGATTCCGATCAGTTCAGCGCCGATCAGGTCAGTGCCGATCAGTTCCGGGCGAACGAAAGCGTTGCCGCAACGCGCGCGAAGGGTGGTGACAGCCGTGTCGCCGTTTGAACCGGGGACGGCGTACGTCCTGAAGATGTATCCGCGTTTCTCCGAAACGTTCATCGTTTCTGAGATCCTTGCCCGCGAGGCGGCGGGGGACCGGATCGAGATCTTCTCCCTCCGGCCCACCAACGACCCCCGGTTCCACCCTGAACTCGCCCGGGTCCAGGCACCGGTGACGTACATTGACCGACCCATCAAGACTGTGGCCCTGTGGGAGAGCCTCCGTATGGCCGAGGCGGCCGGGCTCACGGCCGCCGTCGGCCGGAATTTGGGCGAACTCGCCGCCGCCACGGCAGACGACGCCGTCCAGGCCATCAATCTGGCCACCGCCTTCCAGGCCCGGAACATCCAGCACATGCACGTCCACTTCGCCTCGGGCGCCACCACCGTGGCCCGGCTGGCGTCCCTCATCACCGGAATCCCGTTCTCGTTCACCGCCCACGCGGTGGATATCTTCCATGAATCGGTCCAAAACGAGGATCTGCGGATCAAGCTGGAGCAGGCCCACCACGCCGTGACCATCAGCCAGTACAACATGCGCTACCTGCGCCGCCGCTTCCCGGACTCGACGTCCAGGCTCCATCTGGTGCGTAACGGCCTGGAGCTGGAGCGCTTCCCGTACCGGGAGCCCCGCCCGCTCGGAGCCACCCTGCGGATCGCCGCCGTCGGTCGCCTGGTAGAGAAGAAAGGCTTCCAGCACCTGCTGCCCGCGGCCGCCGAACTGCTGGACCAGGGGGTCAAAATGGACCTCCGGATCGCCGGGACCGGGATCATGGCCGAGGAGCTGGAGGCCAGCATCGATCAGCTCCGGCTACGCGAGCACGTCCGCCTCCTCGGCCCCCAGACCCAGGACCAGATCCACGAACTGCTCCACGCCGCCGATATCTTCGTGGCGCCCTGCGTGATCGGCGCCGACGGCAACGCGGACGGCATGCCCACGGTGTTGCTCGAGGCCATGGCCACGGGCGTCCCCTGCGTCAGCACGTCCGTCACCGGAATCCCCGAGGTGGTCCGGAACGGCTCCACCGGAGTCCTGGTCCGGCCGGGCAGCCCGCACGCCCTGGCCCGCGGCATCCGCACGCTCAGCTCCCCCGCCAAAGACAGGGTCGCCGTGTCGCGCAATGCGCGCGCCCTGATCGAGGAGGACTACGACGTCCACCGCCAGGCCGAACTCCTGAGGTCCCTCTCCCGTTCCGAAAGGAGAGTCGCATGACACGCGTTGCCTACCTCTGCGCCGACCCGGGCGTGCCTGTTTTCGGCACCAAGGGTTCCTCCGTGCACGTCCAGGAAATCGTCCGGGCGTGGCGCGGGACCGGCGCCGCCGTCACGGTCTACTGCACCCGGCTCGGCACCGAGCGGCCCAAGGATCTTGCCGATCTCGACGTCGTCGAAGTCAAGCCGGAATCCGTCCCCGGCCCCGCGCGGGAACGGGCGGTCCAGGACGCCGCGCTGGGCCTGGCGGACGAGGTCCTTCGCAACGGCTGCGGGCTGTTCTACGAGCGCTATTCGCTGTTCAGCCCGGCACTATCCGTGGTGGCCCGCATCCTGGATGTGCCGTCAGTACTTGAGGTCAATGCCCCGCTCATCGAGGAGCAGCAGCGGTACCGTCAGTTGCTGGATGTGAAAAAAGCTGAGACGGTGTTCCGCCGCAACGCCGCAACGGCCGACGTCGTTGCGTGCGTCTCGGATCCTGTGGTGCGCTGGGTGCGGGCGCGGGTGCCGACCGCGAGGACCGTGCTGGCACCGAACGGCGTGAACGTCGAGCGGATCCCGGCCCGCCGCCCCGGCCGCCGGAATCCGGACCACCTCACGGTCGGGTTTGTCGGAACCTTGAAGCCCTGGCACGGTGTCCCCAGCCTTCTGCACGGTGTGGCCCTGGCCAACCAACAGACCGTTGACCCGGGCCTGCGCTGGCACGTCCACGTGGTGGGTGACGGCCCCGGCCGGGAGGACCTCGAGCGCCTCGCCGGGTCCCTCGGCGTGCCGACGGTGTTCACCGGCGCCGTTGCGCCGGCCGCCGTGCCCGGCCTCCTGGCAGACTTCGACGCCGCCGCCGCCCCCTATCCCCCGGACGCGCCCGGCCAGGACGATTACTTCTCGCCGCTGAAGGTCTTTGAGTACATGGCGGCCGCGCTGCCCGTGATCGCGAGCGCCGTGGGCCAGATCCCGTCCATCATCCAGGACGGCCGCACCGGGATCCTCGTCCCGCCCGGGAACCCCGCCGCACTCGCGGACGCCCTTATCCGGCTCGGCGAAGACCCGAATCTGCGGGACAGGCTGGGGCTCGAGGCCCGCAGCGACGCCGTGCTGAGGTTCAGCTGGAGCAGTGTGCTGTCCCGGATCACCGAGGCACTGCCGCCTGCACGCAGACTGGCAAGGCAATGACCACCGCTTCCAGGCATGCGCACCCCCGCAGCTGGCGGACCCTATGGCGAAGGACCCGCACCCACGCGCCGGCTGAACCCACACCGCTGCGGCGGACCTTGCGGTGCGTCCGCCCGCATTTGCGCGGGCACAGGCTGCTCATCACCTGGGGATTCATTGCCATGGCCGCGGAAATCCTCTTCCGGCTTCTTGAGCCGTGGCCAGTGAAGATCGTCCTGGACTCCGTCTCACACTCACTCGGCGCCAATCTGCGCAGGTCCCCGCTCAGCGTGGAGGCGAGCGCGGAGGTGCTGCTCCTCTGCGCCGGCGCAGTGATCGTCATCAGCCTCATCAGGGCCCTGGCCAGCTACGTGTCCGCGATTTCGTTTGCGCTCGTGGGTACCCGGATTTCCTCCGAATTGCGCGCCCGTACCTTCCGCCACCTCCAGGGCCTGTCGATGCGCCACCACAGCCGCGCGTCCACCGGCGACACTGTCCAGCGGCTCGTCGGGGACGTGTCCCGGCTGCAGGATGTGGCCGTCACGGCGGGGCTCCCGCTCATCGGGAATACCGTGTCGCTGATCGCAATGATGATCATTATGCTCTGGCTCGATCCTTTGATCGCCCTGGTGACGTTCGTGTCCATCGGGATATTCGTCTTGTTGTCCCGCAGGAGCTCGGGATCGATTACCACCGCGGCCCGCAAGTCACGCAAGGGCGAAAGCGCCCTTGCCACCACCGCCGCGCAGACGCTCGGAGCAATGCGCGAAGTCCAGGCGTATGGACTCGAAGACACCATCAGCTCGGGCTTCAGCAAGAGCAATCAGGCGGCACTTGGCTCCGGTGTGACCACGCTGCGGCTGGCCGCCAGCCTGCAACGGAAGACCGACGTCCTGACGGGAATCGCAACGGCGGTAGTCCTGGCTGCCGGCGGCTGGAGGGTGATGCAGCATGCGATGACCCCCGGTGATCTGGTCGTTTTCCTGTTTTACGTGAAGACCGGGCTAAGGCCGCTCAAGGATGTGGCCAGGTACACGAGCCGTATCGCCCGCGCGACGGCCTCCGGGGAACGGGTGGCAGACCTGCTTGAGGCCCAGAGCGACGTGCCCGAGGCACCGCACGCCGTCGCCCTCAAGAACCCGCACCCGGACATCGTGTTCGACAACGTCTGGGCCGGTCACTTCGACGGAACCGCGGTGCTCAAGGGGATCACCCTGACCATACCGGCGGGTCAGCACTGCGCCGTGCTGGGGCCCTCCGGGGCCGGGAAGTCAACGCTGGCCAGCATGATCCTTCGGATGGTGGACCCTTGGGAGGGGAGTGTCAGCCTCGGAGGTGAGGACCTGCGGTCCCTGAAGATCGCTTCCGTGCGTGCCCATGTCTCAATCCTCCTCCAGGACTCCGTGCTGTTTGGAACTTCGGTCCGGGAGAACATCAGGTTCGGCCGCCTCGATGCCACCGATGAGGAGATCGAAGCCGTGGCGGCCCTTGCCCAGGCCGACGGTTTCATCCGCGCACTGCCCCAGGGCTACGAAACCGTCCTCGGCGAGGCGGCCAACGATCTTTCCGGGGGCCAGCGTCAACGGCTGGCCGTCGCCCGCGCCATGCTCCGCAAGGCCCCCATTGTGATTCTGGACGAGGCGACGGCCGGGCTTGATCCGGCCTCACGGGATTCGGTCCTCAGCGCATTGGACACACTCACCCAAGGCCAGACCTCCATCACGATTACCCACGACGTCAACTCGGCCCAATCATGCGACCGGGTGATCTGGCTCGAAGACGGCAAAATCCTCGAAGATGGGCCGCCGCAGTTATTGCTGACAGATCCCGATTCCCGCTTCGCCGACTGGGTCCATCGGCAGCAGACGGCAGAACCGGGTGACCTGTTCAAGGTGCCGTCATGAGCATCGCCCCGCAGGGACAAAGGCTGCAGGGACAACGGCTGCAGGGACAATGGCTGCAGCCGCAGCGGCGCGAAGCTGACCGTGCCCTGGCGGCCCGGGACACCCGGATCCCGGGCCTGAACTGGGTCCTCGACGACGAGCTGCTCTCCGAGCTCCTGGGCGAAAGCGTCCGGATCACCAGGACCCGCTACAAACCGCACAACTCGGCCCTCGTCGCCTTCCGCCGGGCCGGCTACGGGGCCGGCAGCTACGGCTGGGCATCGACCACAGCACCGGAGCACGCCGAGAAACTGCAGCGGCGGGCGGACAGTTCGCAAAAGCGCGGCGGCGGCATCCTGCTGGTCCAACCCGATCATCCCCACGCCGACGTCGTGGTGGCTGTCGGCCCCATCGAGGAGGACTGGCCGCTGCGCCCCAACCTGCGGTGGCTCCGGGACCACGGGCTCGGACGGCTCGGAGCACTCCCCGCGGCAGAGCGGTTCCTGGACCCCCCGGTCAGCGTGCTGAGATACAACCCGGAGCGCAGGCTCGTTGCCAGGGTCCCTTCGGCGACGGTGCCCGTCGTCGTCAAGACCGCTGTCCAAGCTGACGAAGCTGCCGCAGGCCTCCGCCTGCGGCAGCGGCTGGAGAGCAACGGCATCCCGGTCCTGCCCGAACTCGCCGACGTGGAATGCGCCGCGCACGGCATCAGCGCCTCCCCGGACTGGGGCCACGGAGACCTGAGCGGCGGCGACAACGACCCGGCCGCCTACCGGGCCGGCCAAGCCCTGGCGGCGATCCATGGAATGGACGCGGGAACCGGGCCGGACCCCGCGGCGGAAGTGGAAGACCTGGTACGGCAGCTCGCCGCCACGCGGTCCATGATCACCTGCCTGCTCCCGGGGCTCGAGGCTCCGGTAGCCCGGCTCACCAGCCGGCTCCTGGCAACCGTCGGCGCCGCCGGCCCCCACGGGCCCGCGCAAGTGCTGGTCCATGGCGATTTCTCGGCGGACCAGGTCCTGGTGGACGGCCCGGCCGTCCGCATCATCGATTTCGACCGTGTCAGGACCTCCGACCCGGCGAGGGACCTTGGGTCGTTTGCCGCGGTGGAGGACATCGCAGACCCCCCAGGTGCCGGGCCCGTGGCCGGTGGCCGCAAGACGGCCCAGCTGATCGACGGTTACCGCGAGGCTGGCGGCCACGTATCGCAGGCCAGGGTGGAGACCTGGGCGGCGTTCCGGCTGTTCCTGAACAGCGTCGACCCGTTCCGGAACCGGGCCAGCGACTGGCCGGCCGACACGAGCTGGCATATCCGCCGAGCCCTGGAGTTGATCGCATGATCTGGCACCCACCGCTTTGGAATTACACCGACGACGCCGGCACCGCGTGGCGCGTCCACAAGGCGTGGCCCGATAAAGAACCCGGAGAATACCTGCTGGAGGTCGAGACTGCGGGACGGCCCGGCGTCCGGGGAGCACATTTGAGCCATGGCCGCTTTGAGGTCCTGCCGGAGGACGATCCCGAGCTGCCGGCCCTTCGGACCGAAAGACAGCGCGGGGAAATCATTGCCCACTGGCCGTACACGCGGGCCATCATCCGGGCGGAGGGTTGCTACATCAAGGTCTTCCGGCCCGGCAGGGCCGCAGTCCCGGCCGAACGGTGCGCTCAGACGGACCTCCTGCTGGACGCCGGCGCCTTTACGGCGCCCGAGGTACTTCAGAGCTCCCCGGACACCCTCGTTTTGAGCGCCCTCTCCGGACCGACGCTGGGCGAAATCGGCGAGGACTACTTCACGATCGGCGAGAAGGAGTTTGCCGGCGCATGGGAAGAGTGGTCCCGCGCGTGGCTCGCCCAGCTGAGCGCGGCGTCTGATGCCAGCAGACAAACCGTTCTGGGCGCCCTGCCGGTCCATTCACCGGAAGTGGAAGCGAAGGCCGTGGCCCGTTGGTTGAAACGATGGCTGCGCCACACAGCGAATGTTCCGGAACTGTCCACCCAACGCGACACCTTGATCGCCATGGCAGATTACGTCACGGCGAACCTGCTCGGCTCGGTACCGGACCCGCTGGTATGGGCCCACGGAGACCTGCACGACCGGCAGATTATCGCCGGCGACGGCCGGTCCCCGTTCGGGCTGCTGGACTTCGACGATACTGCCCGGGCCGAGGCCGCCCGCGACCTCGCCTACCTGGATTTCCATCTGGAGCGGCGCATGTGGCGCAATAACCTGACGTCGGCGCGATACCTGAAGGCCCACACGGTGGTGCTGGCCGTCGCCGAGCAATTGCAGGTCAGCCCGGATCGGTTCGATGCCTACGCGGACGCACGCTGGCTGCGACTGGCCTGTTCTTCGCTCCCTTCGGGCTCGTTGCTGGCGACCCGCGTTCTCGAAGACCGGGTAAAGCAGCGTGAGTCCTTCGGATCCACCATCCTGGCCGCCAGCCGGTCCCTCGGATCCCGGAGCTGATCCACATGGGCTGGCACCCGCCCGTCCCGGCCGCCGTCCTGGATGCGGACAACTTCGAATGGCAGGTCATCCGGTCCTGGCCCGACGACTCCGCGGAGGACTATGTCCTGGAACTGGCCGCCGCCGACCGGGCAGGGGTCCGGGCGGCCCACCTCCGGGCGGGGCAGCTGGAGCTTCTGCGGGACGGCCGCGACCGGCGTCTGCCCGCCCTGAAGCACGCGTCGCCGCTGGGTGAGGTGGTGGTGCACCGGGCCCACAAACGGGCCGTGGTCAGGGCCGGGGAGCACTACCTCAAGATCTTCCGGGCCCGCCAGTCCGACGAAGCGGTGGGCAGGCACGCCCGGATGAACGAGCTCCTCGGCGCCGGGGACTTCCGCACCCCGGAAATTGTTTCCTGCACCCCGGGCTGCCTCACGATCATGGCGCTGCCCGGCCGTTCCCTGTTCGAGCTCGGAAACGACCCAGCCGTCAGTGATGACGTGTTCGAAGAAGCCTGGCAAGAATGGTCCCGGGCCTGGGTCCGGCAGCATTCCCTGGCCCGGGCTCCGGAGCACCGCCTGACCCTTGAGGCGCTCCCGCCCCGGACGGCCGCCGTCGAACTGGAGAACCTGCAACGCATCGTGCACCGGTGGCTGGTGCACGCCGGGGATATTCCGGCAGCACAGCCCGAGCGCACCGCCGTGCGTGTGGCCGCAGGGCAGACCGCCCAAAAACTGCTCCGGACCGATCCGGACCCACTCGTGTGGTCCCACGGCGACCTCCACGACAAGCAGATATTCACCGGGGATCCCGGCGCTCCCCTGGGGCTGCTGGACTTCGACGAAGCCGGCCGGGCCGAGGCCGCCGCCGACCTCGCGAACCTTGCCGTGCACCTGCGCCTGCGCCTGCGCCAACACCGCCTGACCGCCGAAAGGTACCAAACCGCCCACCGTCACGTCATCGCCACCGCCGACGAACTGCGGGTCACCCCCGCCCGGTTCGACGCCTACGCTGCCGCGACCCGCTTGCGGCTGGGCTGCCTCTATTCCTTCCGGCCGCAGTGGGCGGCCGTGGCAGAGGAGTTTCTCCTTCCGGATGGTGAACAGGCCCTGGCCGAGGGGGTTCCGGCCGCTAAAGTGGAGCCCACGTACTGACTGCACTGCATATTGACCGCCCAATATTGACCGCCCCAGATCGAACCGCACGCAACCGGGAGGACCGCTGGCATGGCTTACATCAAGGTTGGAACCGAAAACAGCACAGACGTCGAGCTCTACTACGAGGACCACGGATCCGGTCAGGCCGTGGTCCTTATCCATGGCTACCCGCTGGACGGCTCATCCTGGGAAAAGCAGACAACTGCGCTGCTCGGCGCTGGCTACCGCGTCATCACCTACGACCGCCGCGGCTTCGGACAGTCCAGCAAGCCCACCGACGGCTACGACTACGACACCTTCGCCGCGGACCTCAATACGCTCCTGACCACTCTGGACCTGAACGACGCCGTGCTGGTGGGCTTCTCCATGGGCACCGGCGAAGTGGGCCGATACCTCGGCACCTACGGCTCTGCCCGGGTGGCGAAGGCCGTGTTCCTGGCCTCGCTCGAGCCGTACGTCCTGCAGGCCGAGGACAACCCCGGCGGGGTCCCGCAGTCGGTGTTCGACGGGCTGATGGAGGCCGTGACGGCAGACCGGTACGCCTTCTTCACGGAATTCTTCAAGAACTTCTACAACAGCGAGACCTTCCTCGGCACCCCCCGGCTCAGCCAGGAAGTCATGAACGCCGGGTGGAACCTCGCCACCGGTGGCGGGGCCACGGCGTCGGCGGCAGCGCAGCCGACCTGGCTCACGGACTTCCGTGCCGACATTCCCAAGATCGATGTCCCGGCCCTGATTGTGCACGGCACGGCGGACAACATCCTGCCGATCGACGTCGCGGGACGCCAGTTCGCCAAGGCGCTGCCGAACGCCGAGTACGTGGAGATCGACGGCGCCCCGCACGGCATGCTGTGGACCCACGCCGCGGAGGTCAACGAGGTTCTGCTGCGGTTCCTGTCGAGCTAGCGGGGCCGAAACCGTTCGGCTTTCCGCGGCGATTTCGGACAAGCGCATCCCGGATCGGGAGTCCGCCTGTCCGATACCGCCGCACTTTTCGAAATTCGCCGCGGATCCGACAGTCCGGTTGACACCCGTCACACGGTACGGTTCAATTTTTTGCATATGCTGAAATAACAGTTCCACGATACGAATATCTTGTCCGTATAGCCCTACACCGTGGATGCCAGCATTGACACAAAGGATCTGGCACATGCTGTTGGAAGACTTTAACGCGGCCGGACGCGCCGAGGCCGCGGCCGCACTGCGTCCCTGCCTGGACATTGAGCGGTGGATTGAGGAGATGGTCGATTCCCGGCCCTTCGGCAGCACCGGAAGCCTCCTCGAAGCCGCCGCCCGCGCGGCGGAACCCTTCACCAATGCGGAGGTGGGGGCCGCCCTGGCCCACCATCCCCGAATCGGCGAACGGGCCGCAGGAAACAGCACGGAGGCCCGGCTCTCCCAGTCGGAGCAGGCGACTCTTGGCGCCCCGGTTCCGGCTGTCGCCGCAGCCATCGCCGAGGGAAACCGGAGCTATGAACAGAAATTCGGCCACGTATTCCTGATCCGCGCAGCCGGCCGCAGCCGGGAGGAGATCCTCGCCGCTCTCCACACGAGGCTCGCCCACACCCCCGAAGAGGAACAATTGGTTATCGGCCAGCAGTTGCGCGAAATCGCGGTACTCCGACTCGAAGGACTGATCGGCGCATGAGCACTTCCCACATCACCACGCACGTCCTGGACACCGGCTCCGGCAAGCCCGCCGCGGGCGTCGCCGTCACCTTGGACATGCTCGACGGCGAGCGCTGGGTCAGGATCGCAGCCGGGACCACGGATGACGACGGGCGCGTCACGTCACTTGGTCCCGCCAGCCTGGGCTCTGGTAGGTACCGGCTGGGTTTCGACACCGGAGCCTATTACGCCGCCGCCGGGACCGAGACCTTCTTCCCCGAAGTCACACTGACCTTCGCTGTGTCCCAGACGCAGTCCCACTACCACGTGCCGCTCCTGCTGAGCCCCTTCGCCTACTCCACCTACCGCGGCAGCTAAGAAACACCCTCACGCCCCGCCACCCGCCACGGCTTCAGGCCGGGACTGGTCCCCTGTCAGGTGGCGGGGCGCAGCCATGCCCGGCGCCGCCCGCCCCGGGAACCCCACGCCAGTCACAATCGACATTTTCCCGGCCAACCGGGCCGGCCGGCCCACAACCCTTGACAGTGGCCCAGCTCACTTCTATTCTCAATTTTGGGATCCCAAAACGGGATCCCAAAATAAGTAAGCTTGCCGGGCCC
This sequence comes from Arthrobacter sp. Bi26, assembly GCF_918697925.1. GTDB lineage: Bacteria > Actinomycetota > Actinomycetes > Actinomycetales > Micrococcaceae > Arthrobacter. Next base: position 5,617 of record NZ_CAKKMF010000085.1, on the reverse strand, counting down.
CGGCCTCCCAGGATCTGCACCGGATCTCCGAACTGATATCAGCGCTGATATCAGCCCCGCTATCACCACTGGACAGGCCGCGAACAGGACGCCCCACACCCCGCGTCCTGGCCCGCGGACAAATCGACCCTCATCACTTGCCGGCATTTTTCCTCTCTATCAAGGAGAAGTTGTGTCTCTTCCAGATACCGAAACCGCAAATACCGAAACCGCACTACAGCCCGCTGACCCCACAGGCTCCAAGGACCGCGTGCAACGGCGCACCAACGTCCGCTGGAAAATGTTCCTCCTCCTGCTGGTGCTCGTGGCCGTGAACTACATCGACCGGGGCTCCATCTCGGTCGCCCTGCCCATCATCCAGAAAGAATTCAACATGGCCCCGGAGCTCGTGGGCCTCCTGCTCTCGGCCTTCTTCTGGACCTACGCCCTCATGCAGATCCCCGTCGGCTGGCTGATCGACAAGTTCGGCCCCCGCAAGGTGATGACCGCGTCCTGCGTCGGCTGGGGCGCCGCAACGGCAGCGTCCGGCCTGGCCGGCGGCTTCCTCAGCATGTTCATCGCCCGCCTGGGCATCGGCGTCACCGAGGCCGGCGTCATGCCGGCAGGCGGAAAGCTGAACGCCATCTGGATGCACAAATCGGAACGCGGCCGCGGCGCCACCATCCTGGATGCCGGTGCCCCCTTGGGCGCCGGGCTGGGCGGCATCCTCATCGCAGGCCTGATCGCCTCGACGGGCAGCTGGCGGACCGCCTTCATCATCGCCGGCGCCGCCACCGTCCTCATGGGCCTCGCCGTCTGGTGGTACGTCCGGGACAATCCGCGCCAGCACCGCGGAGTCAACGACGCCGAGGCCGAGTACATCGAGGCCTCCCACGCCGCCGAGGACGCCGAAGCCGAGCTCGACGGCAGCAAGGGCAAACGCGCCCTGCTCCCCTACCTGAAGTTCCGCTCCTTCTGGGCCATGTGCTTCGGCTGGCTGGGCTTCAACGGAGTCTTCTACGGCCTGCTCACCTGGGGCCCGCTCTACCTGGCCCAGGCCAAGGGCTTTGACCTGAAGACCATCGGCTGGTCCACGTTCGTGATCTTCGGTGCCGGGTTCGTCGGCGAAATCCTCGGCGGCACCATCGCCGACAAATGGCGGGCATCTGGCGCCTCGGCCAACCGGGTCATGCGCACCCTCCTGGGCACCTCCAGTGTCGTAGTGATCGGCGGCCTCATCGGTGTCACCGTCGTGGCAGATCCGACGACGGCGGTGGTGCTCCTCTCCGTCGTCATGTTCTTCCTTCGCTGGGTGGGCCTCTTCTGGAGCATCCCCTCGATCCTGGGTGGCCGGACCAACGCCGGCGTCCTGGGCGGCGCGATGAACTTCAGCGGCAACATCTCCGGCTTCGTGACCCCGATCGCCGTCGGCCTGATCGTCGGTGCCACCGGCTCCTACACCTGGGCGCTGCTGTACTTCGTGGGATCCGCGATCATCATGGGCGCATCCGTGCTGACCCTGAACTACAACAAGCGGCTCCCTGTCTAAGCTAGGCCACGAAACACCTGTTCCCGGAGCCGGGAACGCAGTGCCACAAGAACCCGAATGGAGCACCATGCTTACCGCAGAAGAAACCCAGGACAAGGAACGCCCCCTCCGGGAGGCTGTCCGGGACACCCTCCGCACCAGGATTTTTGAAGGGCACTACGTTCCCGGTACCAGGCTGGTGGAACGCGACCTGGCGGCCGAATTCAATGTCTCCCGCCTCCCGGTCCGCGAGGCCCTTCGCATGCTTCGCCAGGAAGGTCTGGTCAGCGACCGCGGCGCGCGCGGTGCCGAGGTCAGCTCGCTCAGTCCCAAAGACGTGGAGGATCTCTTCGACGTCCGCCAGTCGCTCGAAGTGCTGGCCTGCCGGCTGGCTGCGGCCCGCGCCACGCCTGAGGACCTCAGCGCCTTGGAAGGCCTGCTGGAAGAGGCAGACCGCTGCCTGGCCAGGGGCGCCATCATGGAAGCCCACCGCGCCAACAGCGAATTCCACGATGCCATCACCCGGATCGCGGACAACGGCTTCCTCAAGTCCGCACTCGAACCGCTCCAGGGCCGCATGCACTGGCTCTTCCGCCACGTGAGCGACCTCCCCGAACTCATCGAGGAACACCGGGCCCTCTACGCCGCAATCGCCAGCGGCGACCCTGACCGGGCAGCCGCCCAATCGGCGTCGCACATCGACAAATACCGGGAACAGTTTCCGGAGGATTTTCGCCGGACGGAACCCGCCCTTCATCGGAAGAACTTATGAAACTCCTTGTCATCAACCCCAATATCAGCGACGACGTCACCGCCCTGATCGAAGCGGAGGCCCTCCGCTCCGCCTCCCCCGGGACCGAACTCGTGGTCCGGACCGCCGGGTACGGCGTGGAATACATCGAAACCCGCTTTGAATCCCTCATCGCCGCCGGTGCCGTCGCCGAAATCATCGCCGAGTACACCCGCGACGGGTCCGGCAGCAGCATCGACGGCGTCGTGGTCGCGGCGTTCGGAGACCCCGGCATGCCCGCGCTGAAGGAACTGACAGATGTCCCGGTCATCGGGATTACCGAGGCGGCCTTGTGTGCCGCCGCCCTGCAGGGGCACCGGTTTTCCATCATCGCCATCTCCGACCGGATCCGGCCCTGGTACCAGGACTGCGTGGAACGATTCGGGCTCGGCGGCCGGTTGGCCTCGATCCGCTCCATCAACGAGAGCCTCAACGGCATCGGTTCCGTGCAGGAGGACTTCAAGGAGACCCTGCTGGCCCTCAGCCGCCAGGCCGTCGCCCAGGACGGGGCCGACGTCGTGATCCTCGCCGGCGCGCCGCTCGCCGGACTTGCCCGCGAGCTTGCCGGCCAGATCCCCGTCCCCTTGGTGGACGGCATCTCCGCGGGCATCCAGATGGCCCAGTCGGTGGTCAACCTCCAGTCCGGGCGGCACCGGGCGGGCGCCTTCGCACCGCCACCGGTCAAGCCCCGCAAGGGACTCTCGAAAAACCTCGATGCCGCTCTTACGACGGCGCAGCGCAGTACGCAGTTGCCCGCACCGTCCGCCCTATCTCACTAGCTTTTTTCCCCGAAGGAGGACAACGATGTCCCACACCCCAGACCTTGTCATTGCCAACGGCACCGTGGTCAACAGTTTCGGCCGCCAGGACGCGCACGTCGTGGTGCATGGCGGAACGATCGTCCAGCTCGTGGACGCTTCGGAGCCGGTCCCCGCTGCCGCCAGGACCATCGACGCCGCCGGCCAGTTGGTGATTCCCGGCGGCGTGGACGGCCACTGCCACGTCGCCCAGGTCACCGGGCGGTTCCGTACCCTGGATGACTACCGGACCACATCCACCGCTGCCCTCTGGGGCGGCACCACTACCATCATCGACTTCGGCATCCCCCGCGACGCCCGCGAGACCCCGCTGGCCGCGGTGCTGCACAAGAAGGAACTGGCACGCGAGTCCCGCTGCGACGTCGCCCTCCACGGCTCGGTGGTCCAGTGGGACGAAACCGTGCCATGGCAGCTCGAACAGCTCGCCGCCGAAGGTGTCCGTTCGGTCAAGATGTACACCACCAACCGGGGCACCACCATGGCCGACGGGGACACGATCCTGAAGGTCATGCGCGAGATGGTCCGGCTCGACGGCCTCACCTACATCCACGCCGAACACGATCCCATCATTGCCGACTGCACCCAGCAGCACGCGGACGACGGCCGGATCAGCATTGAACACCTGCACCGGACCCGCCCGGAACTCGCGGAGGAAATCTCGGTCAAGGAGACCCTGGCGATGGCCGAGTACACCAACGCCCCCGTCTACTTTGTGCACCAGTCCACGCCGGGCGCCGTAGACCTCGTCGCCGAGGCCCGCAGCCACGGCCAGGAGGCCTACTCCGAGACCTGCCCGCACTACCTCACCCTTGATGACAGTGTCTACGGATCGGTGATGCCGGAGTGGTTCGCCTGCTGCCCGCCGATGCGCAGCCCGGAGACCGTCGCCGCGCTGCGGGACCGCCTTGCCGCCGGCGCCATCCACACGGTGGCTTCGGACCACTCCTGCTACGACCTCACGCAAAAGCGGGAGCGCGCAGATGACATCCGCGAAATGCCGCACGGACTGCCTGGAGTGGAAACCCGCATGCCCGTCACGTTCACCGCCCTGATGGACGCCGCCGCCGGGGCAGCCCGCGTGGAGGACTTCGTCGAAGTGTTCGCCGCCGGCCCGGCCCGCATCAACGCCCTGCCGGGCAAGGGAACCATCGCGTCCGGGTACGACGCCGACCTGGTCATCTTCGATCCGGCCGAGGAACGCGCCGTTGACGGCGCTGCCCTGCACATGGGAACGGATTTCTCACCGTTCGACGGCAGGACGCTCACCGGCTGGCCCGCCGTTGTGGTGTCCGCCGGACGTGTGGTGCTGGACGCCAACGGCTTCCATGACCCGGGTCCCGTGGGCCGGTTCGTGCCCCGCAGCGGTTTCCGCGAACACCAGGCGGCCGCCGACCCCGTCACCGCCCCCGCTGCCCTTTAGGAGCACCCATGCCTTCCGCAACCCGCCCCACCCGCATCGGCATGATCGTGCCGTCCTCCAACACCTGCCTCGAGCCGCAGAGCTACCGGATCCTGGGCGACCGCGACGACGTGACCATCCACTTCGCCCGGATCCCGGTCACCAGGATTGCCCTGGACAAATCCTCGGACAAACAATTCGACGCCGCCGTCATGCGGTCGGCCGCCGAGCTCCTCGCCACCGCCGATGTGGACGTCATCGCCTGGAACGGCACCTCCGGCTCTTGGCTCGGCGCCGACCATGACCGCCGGATCGTGGAGGACATCACGGACGCCACCGGCATCCCGGCCACCACGTCCACCCTGGCCTACATGGAGGCGTTCCGGACCTTCGGCACCGAGCGCATCGGGCTGTTCACTCCGTACACGGAGGACGTCAACGAACGGATCGTGGCGTCGTACGGACGGGACGGCATCAAGACGCTGGACCACCGGTTCATGGGCCTGAGCGACAACGAGTCGTTCGCCCGCGTGGCCGATGAGGAGATGCGTCCGGGGTCGCTGGAGCTGGCGGCGGCCCGGCCGGACGCCATCATCTACCTCTGCACCAACCTCTACGGGGCCAACATCACCGCCGAAATAGAGGCCGAGACGGGCGTTCCTGTCCTGGACTCGGTGGCCGTCACGCTGTGGCATTGCCTCAGGTTGGCGGGCGCACCGCTGCTGGCCCCGCGCTGGGGCAGGCTCCTCGCCTCAGCCTGAAAAGCAACGCGGGCTCAGATGCAGCCGAATCTGGCGGCGGCTCAAATGGGCCATATCTGAGCCCGCGTTGCTTGTGGCGCCCTTCCGCCCGATTGTGACTGCAGGACCCGCGGTGCCCCGCCGCAGATGTTGACGCGCCTCGGCCTGCGTCGATAATCTCGAATTGCAAGAAAGTTTTCTCACAGAATGAAACTTGAGCCGACCATTCAACGACGAAGAGAGGTTGGACGTGGCTGCAGGAGAAGATACCTCCCATATCCTCAGCGGGTTGACAAACCAGCTGCCTGATCGTGATCCGGAAGAGACCGCCGAATGGCTGGAGTCCCTGGATACCCTGATTCA
>NZ_CAKKMF010000084.1 GCF_918697925.1 Arthrobacter sp. Bi26 | reverse complement strand
GTATTGGCGGGGGAGGGAATGCAGTTCGAGTCCCACCTCGGGCACAGCATTCCCCTTCGTCAGAGGGGGTTTTTGCTTTAACATGTGTACATTCACCCGGGTTGGGTCCCTCTGACGCTTGTTGCGGCTGGTGCCTGGCCGCCGCGGTGGCCTGTTAGGTTGTGTGGGTGGCGGGTTCAGGGTCCTGGCTGGTGGGCCCTCCGCCTGCTCGGATGTGGAGTCATTCGGGTCTCCTTTCTCGCTTATTCGAGTGGGCGTGGTTGGCCTTGTACCTGTTCATGCGTTGGGGTTGTGGTAATGACATGACCTGCGGGAAACTTCTTCCAGGTTTTTGGCCGCTCTTGGCTGTTTCCTGGGGCGTGGGGGAGCCGTTGGTGGCTGTTTGTCCGGCCAAACGGGGTGTGTACAGTGTCCACACCGGTGTCCAGGTGATGCCGTGGCTCATCGGCGACGTCCCTTCGTGCCTATTTCTGCGGACACGAGTTCATGCAGCCACGGGGTCTGGGTGATATGACTTTCCGCCTGGTTCTTACGTCTATTTCTTGCGCGTCTTGGCCGGGCGGCAACCACAACGATCGGAATCAGTCAGGGCACCAGCGGACTGTCGCCAGGGTTACCTTAGATCCATGGGGCACCTGAGAGGTCCTTTATATCTGGACATCGTGGCGAAGGGCCTGTGTCTGGCGGGTGTTGCGCTGATGATCTTCGGTCGGGACGGCTGGTTCACCGTCGGTGTTTTCGTCGTGGTTATCGGCGTGCTGATCGGGGCATGGGCCATGGTTGCCGTCCGTCGGGTGCGGCCACCTGGAGGGCCCTCCCGCCCGGCACCTTTCGGCGCATGGAACCGGAGGGACGCGACTGCGGAAAAGGACGACGATTCCTGAACCCGCGAGGATTCGACCGACCCGGAGCTCAGCCTGATGAGTTTCCGGAGACCTCGCGTCGCGACTCTTCGCCGCCACGCAGGGCCTTGAGTCCGGCGGCCAGGCGGGCCGGTCGTCCTTCTTGCCCGAGGCCCTATCCCCATCCGCGGGCTTCACGCCAGCGGGGACGCACTGGCTGACGCCGGCTCCGCGTTGCGGGAAGCCGCCGGGATGTGTGACAGTGGGCCCTGGTTGGTGTATGCCAGCATGAGGGATCATTCTGGCCAAGGCCCGCGGCGCCTACCGCGGACGCACGAATTCGCTCTCGCCCGACCAAGCGGGCGAGCTTCGGAACCGGGCCGGCACGGGGGCACATAAGACCGGCGTTACCCGGGAATTCGGCATCAGACGCGAAACCATCTACCAGTGGACTGCGCAGACGAAGTAGCCGGACCCGGATCAAACAAATCGGGGCCAGAACCCGGGCAAGTTCTGACCCTGTTGTATTTTGAGCGGCGCTCAGATGGATTTATGCGCTTGATCCAGCCGATATCAGCCGGTTGAACTCCGAATCCATCTGGTTTGGTACTGCCTCTAATGCGCGGCTTCGTACTTTTCCATGATGTCAGCCTGGATACGGCCGCGGGTGTTGACCTGCAGGCCTTGGTCGGCCGCCCACAGCCGGACGTCGCGGGCATTGGAGGAACCGGGACGGGCCCGCCGGGCACGCCCGCCGGTCTTCCGGGCTGCTTTGGCAAAACGGCTGAATACTTCACGCAGTTCGCTTGCATGAGCATCATTGAGATCGATTGCATATTCGACGCCGTCAAGAGCAAACGAAATTGTCTCACTTGCCTTGGATCCGTCGAAGTCATCCTCCAAAAGGGTTACGACTCTTTGTGCCATAAGAAAAGCATAGGCCTTTGTACTGTCGTCGCGTGGCCGATATTTTGCGCACGAAGCTCAGGCGGCAAGCCCCGTAGTTCAGAGTTTCCAATGACGACTTCGGGGGAGCCGACCACATGGAAACGGACATGCCTTTCAAGCACCGCGACCATGCGGACAATCACGTCACCGGAAGCGGTCAGCTCCTGGTCCCGCAGCACCAGGAGCATTTTCTTCAATGTCCCCACTCGACGTATGATCCGTTATCGGCCTTCGATATTGGGTGGGGGAAGTGGCTGCGAAAGGGCTGTGCCTGGCATCGCCTCACGTGTCATGCGTTCCCGGCGACCGTTTGCCTCTGCAGCAAGCCTCGGGTTCAACGCTTCTTGCCCCCAACACCCGGCACGGACGCGACTTGTTTCATCCACGCCGCGATCTGATGTTCGTCGATGTCCTCTATGGATTCGAGCTCCACACCCCGCGTCGACTTGCCCATCCCCACCGGCGTCACTGGTGGTACGGGATCGAGCGCCACACCATTGATGAACATGAGCTTGACGTGGCCGGCAAAGCCGCCGCAGCTGAAGCACCACCCGTCGCCGACGCCGTAGTACGACATGCCCCACTTCACGGAGCGCTGGAGGTTGGGTAGTGTTTTTGCCGCCAGCGCGTCGACCGTTTCGGCGATGACCCGCTGCGGCTGTGGCAGGCTGGCGATATATGCGAAGACCGGCTTGTCGCCGACCGCCGCTTTCGCTGGGCTTGCCCTGCCGGTCATGGCTTCCGGCAGCGTGATGGCTGCGTCGGCATGTGCCGCTGTACGCGTGGCCGGCTTTTCGGCTTCCCCCTTACCGAGCTCCCTGCTGGTCATGGAGAGTATTATCCCTCACGCATCGCGAGAAGGAGCTAGAGCGCATCTCCTAATGCAGCAGCCCAGATGGCGACCGGCGTACCGGCACCTACAAGAGTTGCAAACCGCTGTTTCGGCGGAGCGCTACGCTACTGGCCGCGAAGTGCTGCGGGGGCAGAAAATGGGCGGTCCTGTCGTCAGGCGGGAAGTCTGTCACTACCGCAGTCTGTGAGTCCGCCGTGCAGCACCGGTAGCGGATATTACGTCAACCTGCGCTTCGCGTACGGGTTGATCGGGCCCCACCAGCGCCCCGGCCGGCGGTGGTTTGGGGGAGGTTGGCGTTGAGTTCGGTGTGTTCCCAGCGGTGGAGCACAGAGCCGAGTTCGTTCCAATTCCGGGCCCTGTCGTGGACGGCGGGGCACGCCGCTGGTGTGCTGTGCCTGTGGCGCTCCAGGGCCGTGACTCCGGACACCGTAGCGAGCTGGCCAATGCTCCATTGACGTCCGGTCGCCGTTTCTCCGGTCATGCGTCCTTGGGTGGGGTCCACCAGCCGGCTTACCATCATCGGGCGAATGGAGGTCGTCTACTTAGCCACGAATCCGCCCTTGCCCTATGAGCCTCTGCGAAGGTGTCATTGTCCTATTCGTATTTGTCCATCAGCAGACTCCGGCACGCCAGTTGCAGCGCCAGCCGTGCCTCCGGATCCTCTAAATTGATGGCGATGAGCGACTGGATCCGCCTGATGCGGTCGCTGACAGTGTTGCGGTGGACGTTGAGGATCGCCGCCGTCTCAGTCAGCGACGATTCGCAGTCCAGGAAAGTGGTGAGGGTCTGCAGGAGTTCAGGGCCAGCTTTGAGGAGTGGGGCCAGGAGTTCTCGGGCGGCAGGCCGGAACGTATCCGTGCGGGTCCAGATCAGCAGCAACTGGGCCATATCCAAGCGGTCCACGTGGACGAAGTAGCCGGAGTTTTCCCTTGCCCCAGCGATGCGGGCGGCGTCGTTGGCTTCCTCGAGAGAGCTGACGATCCCTTCCGGCTGCGCTTGCATGCGGCCCACGCCGAATTGGGTGGAGATGGTTGCGGCGAGCACCCGCTGGGCCCTGCGCAGCGCACTGCTTGCGCGGCTGACCTCGGCCGGGTCCGGCTTGGACGGGAAGGAGATCCACCCTGCCCAGCCGTCAGACTGCTCAACCGTGGTAGCCTCGATCTTTTCGCGCATCAGAGCGCGGTCCAGATCCGGTTTCCGGGCCACCAAATCCACGGGTTGGCGGATGATCACACGGAAGGCCATGTGATAGCCGTCCAAGGTCCAGCCCAGCTCCAACGCCCTGGCCCTGAACGAAGGACTGACGTCGCCAGCGTTATCGATCAGCTGTCCCAACAAGGCAATCCGGTGCCGGGCATCGCGTTCCCTCTCCAACCGCTGCCGGGAAAGCAGCTCTGAAACCGCGATGGCCGCCACTTCCAGGGCCGCGCGGATTGCTGCCTGTTCCTTGTCCCATGTCGGAGCGAGGACCACCCTGAGCCGCGGGCTGTTCTCCTGTTCACTATGGACTGGTGCCAGGATTTCCGTCAACGCAGCCAGCTCGACCTCCGGCTGTGGTGCGGGCTCATGGCCCGGCGGCTCAGCGGAAATCAGCTCTCCGGAAGGATCCACCAGCGTGACCTGGTGTCCGATCGCGACACCCAGACGGGACAGCAGGTGGGTGAGGGATCCGTACGGGATTCGGCATTCGGATGCTACACGGGAGATCAGCAGACCCTGAAGGTGGGCGGCGCCGGACAGCAATTCTTGGGCGGCCGTGCCGAATTGCCAGGTGTTGTGGACTGCCAGCACGACGAGCCCCAAGCGTTCGGCGAGCCGTTTAACGTTGGGCGGCAACGCGCCGTCGTCGTTCGGCAGTTTTACTGCAAGGGCCACGACGCCGGCATAAGACGCCAGCGCCAACAGCGCCTCAACGTCCCACGACACGCCGGACGGAAGGGGTTCCAAGGGGAGCAGAACGCAGTCCCGAAGGTTCAGCGAATCGCCCTCGAGGTTCCGCTGTTCGCGGACTTGGCGATTGACCTCGGCGAGAGAGCCGGTCAAGGCCACCAGCGAAGATACCGTCCTGTCACCGGACTCCACGACGCTCTCGATCACTCCCGCCGGGACGTGATTCGTGACGGACAACAGCGGGATCGGGGGAATCATTCTGCTACTCCGGTTCTCCTCGATGCCCGCCTCTACGCGAGGAAGGTCTGGCTACTGTCCCATGATGCCACCGCCGCGCCGCCCACATTTCGTCGGAGGCGCGGCGGATGGGCAGATGGTCGATGGCGGTCAGACGCGGTAGCGCTCGATGGACTCGGTGTGCTCTTCCGGCGTCCCGTCCCATCGGTGCGAAGGGACGCCGTAGCCGAAGTACCCGGGACCGGCCAGTTCCAGGCCTTCAGTGGTGTGCCATCGGGGGTCGCTGGGCCCAGTCAGGACGCAGACGCGCTGCCCGTACCGCAGGTTCTCCGTGGTGATTGGCTCGGCGGACTCCGCGTCCACCACGATGATGAGGTCCGGAGTGGTGGTGACTACGGTGCCGTCCTTGGTGGCGAGGAGGTGTTCGTTCTGAAAGTGCAGCGACAGTATCGAGCCTGCGTCGGCGCCCATGCCTTCGATCGTGGCCTGTCCCTTGGCGAAACCGCCCGTTGTCTGACGCTGGAGGTCGGTTACCTTTCCGAGGTGGACAATGCGGCCACGGAGCGTTTCCGCCAACACGTCACAGGGGTTGAGGTTGTTGTGCTGCGCGTTCGCAACTGCGTCTCCAATGGTGATGGCGAAGGACATCGAACCGGCCACGAAGCTCTCGCGGGCCTGCGCGCCGGTCATGGCGTACGTGCTGTTGAAGGCATTGCATCCCATTTCGATGGAAGCCTGCCGGGCAAAGCGTTCGCCCCAGAACGAGTCGATGGCTTCGATGACCAGCGAGTTGCCCTTCTCGTCGGCCAAGGCCATGGGCGACGCCTGAATTCCGTACAACGGCGCCATGCCCATCTGGATTTCCGGGAATGCCCGTCCGATCAGGTCGCCATCGATCAGCGGAATCCCCAGCTGCGCGGCCGCGACGATGGGCAGCATGGAGTTTGAACCGCCGATCTCCAGGCACGCCGTGTGGGTTGCCACCCTGTTCAGTGTTGCCGCGAGCTTCTTGATGGTCAGGGACAGGTTCTCCACGGTATCCAGCTTCTCGACGGATACCGTGGGCGCACCGATCGCCGCGATCGGAACAATGAACGCGTCGTCGGCCAAGTCTTCGACGGAGACGAGTTCAACCGGCCCGTACTCCTCGATCGCTTTGCGGGCCAAGAGCCCGCCAACGTAGGGATCGCCGCCGCCGCCCGTGCCGAGGATGGCGGCGCCGCGGGCCAGCGAGTCAATGTCGTCTACCGTGATGCGCGTCAGCTTTCGGACGTGTGTCACTTCCAGGGTCATTTCACTTTCCTAACGTGAGGTTGCCGGCTGCCTTGATCCGAACGCGCATGGCGTTTCCGGGAAGGTAGGGGATCGGGATGGCTTCCTGCTCAACGATCGACACCGTGTCCGGGCTGGCGCCGGCAGCAACGGCACGGTCCACGGCTTCCTGCCGCGCGGATTCCATGGCGCGCTTTTGATCACTGTCCGCGATGTAGGACACCCGGTCCACCTCACCGCTGATCTGGGCGATGGCGGCGCCGTACGCGTTGGCGACGTCGAAGTTCCCGGGCCTGTGAATTGTGCCCAGACCCTGCAGTTTGTCTGCCAGCAGGATGGATCCACCGCCGACGGCGACAACCGGCAAGGGTGCCGACGACGTGCGGATCCGGTCGGCAATGTCCGCAATGGTCCCGTCGATCTGTTCCAAGGCTGACCGGACCACAGCGTCACTGATGTGGCTCACCAAAGATGCGTCTCCGACGTCGGCCCGTCCACTGCGGACCGCGATGTCAGTCGCCGTCAGGGCGGACCCGCCGAAGACGAGCGACTCGTCGGTCAAGCGGTAGCCCACCGAGTCCGGGCCCACAGTTCCTTGATCGGTCCGGACCCGGGACCCGCCGCCGAGACCTGCCGAGAGTACATCCGGCATCCGGAAGTTGGTCCGGAGTCCTGCGAGCCTGACGTGGGTGCTGGACTCTCGGGGGAAGCCGTTGACCAGGACACCAACGTCCGTGGTGGTGCCGCCGATGTCCACGATCAGGCAGTCGGAGAATCCGGAGAGGGCTGCTGCGCCGCGCATGGAGTTGGTGGGACCTGAAGCGAACGTGGCCACCGGGTAACGGCGTGTGTATTCGATGTCCATGAGCGTGCCGTCGTTCTGGCTGACGTACAACGGCGCGGTGATGCCCTGCTCGAGGACAGCCTTGGCGAGTCCGTCAACAATACGGTTCGCCATTTCAGCGAGGGAGGCGTTGACGATGGTCGCATTCTCCCGCTCCAGGAGGCCCACCCTGCCGATTTCGTGGGACAAGGAGACAGGGAACTCCGGGCCAAGCTCCTCTCGAAGGATGGAGAGTGTGCGCTGCTCAAATTCGTCGTTGACGGGCGAGAAAACGCTGGACACTGCCACAGAGCGGATGCCGTGGGCGGCGATGTCTGCTGCGTGGCGCCGGATTTCGTCGGCGTCGAAGGGGCTGATGGCGCGTCCGTCGAACTCGTGTCCACCGTGGGCCATGTAAGCGCGGCCTTTGACGGCGGCGGTGAGGGCATCGGGCCAGTCCGTGAAGGGCGGCAGGGACGCCGTGGCGGGAAGCCCCAGCCGGATCGCCGCTGTTGGGCAGAGGTCACGTGCCTCAATGAGGGCGTTGATGAAATGAGTGGTTCCGATCATCACGCCGCGGACGTGGTCCGGGCGGAAGCCGTTCAGGTCCTTCAGCGCGGTGAGCACCTGGGTGATGCCGCTGGTGACGTCCTTAGTGGTGGGGACTTTGGTGGACGCGAGCACCTGCCCGCCGTCCAGCAGCACAGCGTCCGTGTTGGTGCCGCCGACGTCAATGCCGATTCTCAGGCTACTCATGGTGCGGTTACCGATTCTTCCTGTGTGGTGGTTTCGTTTGTGGGTTGGTTGTCGCCGTAGGACCGCAGGAGGTTCAGCTTGCCGGCGATGATGTAGAGGATGAACGCCGCGGCGAGGGAGTTAAGGGCCGGGAGTCCGAAGGTGACGAAGTAGCCCAGGGCCGCTGAGATCGCCCAGATGACGAACGTGGCCGGGATCCAGTTGGGCGATTCGGCTGGCGGAAGGCCCGAATCCCGGCTGGCTTCCAGTAGGGGCCGCCACTTCTTGATGACGAAGTACTCGGCCATGATGATGCCGGCTACCGGCGGGAAGACGACGCCCAGCACCATGAGGATGTCGATGAATTTGTCCAGGATGCCGATCGCTGCCAGCACGGTTCCCACAACCCCCAGAAGAAGCGTGACGTGCCCACGGTTCAGGCGCCTGTTCATGGCGCTGTTGAAGAAGGACACCACGCCGAGGCCTGCACTGTAGAGGTTCCAGTCGTTGATCTTGGAGGTGCCCAGGACGATGATCAGGATGCCGATCCAGCCCACCGAGGAGAAGATGATCTGGGTGACATCCGCCGACTTTACGGCGTGGGCCAGCAGCACGCCGATCATGCCGATGGTGTAGTTGCCTAGCGTCATGCCGACGACGGTCTGCTTGACGACGTCGCCAGCGGTCCTGTTGTAGCGGGTCATGTCGGGCGTGATGACCGCCCCGAGAACGGCGCTTCCAGCGACGATGGTGGTAGCGGTGACGAAATCAAGGGTGGCGCCAGGAGGAGCCTCGTTGATGAGCTGGCTGATGGAATGGTTGCTCAGCTCGGCCCATGCCGCCCAAGCGATCAGGATCATGAACAACGGCACGGTGATGTTGGCCAGCCACTGCATGGATTCAAAGCCGCGGACTACGATCAGGGTCACCACCAGGCCAAAAGCCAGCGACCAGGCCCAGGTGGGAATTTCAGGGACGATCTGGTTCAACCCGGCTCCGGAAATCCCTGACTGGATGCCGAACCAGCCGATAAGGCTGATGCAGATGGCTAAGCCGAGGACCGACGCGCCGCCGCGGCCGAAGCCTGTCCAGCGGGCGAGCATGGACGTTGTGAGGCCTTGGCGCATGCCGGCGATGCCGACGAAAATCATGAGTGCTTCGACGATCAACGCGCCAACGGTAAACGCCCAAAAGGCGTCCCAGAACGTCATCCCGAAGCCAAAAGTTGCCCCGAGAAGAAACTGGCTCAGGTCAGAAGTCTGGCCAAAGCGTTGGACGGCGATGCCGAACCAGTGCTTCCGCTCCGTTGCGGGAACCCTGGTGATGGGGTAGTCATCGTGCCCTGTTTCGGATGTGGACATGACATGCATTCCTTTCGAGTGATTCACTTCACAGTATCCACGCGACGCTTTGCGGTCATTGGGCAAAGTGCATACCTCCAGTCTGAAGAACAGGCATATCGCACAGTTGCCTGGCCGATTAGTTTCCTCAGTGATGGCACTCAACCTCAACCTTGGATACCTGCTAGCGGCTGGGTTGGGCATGGCCCTTGTGGGGCTAGCTGCTGTTTTCCGTCAATACCGTCGACTCAAGGCGTCGACGACGGACCCTGGACCGTAGCCCTTCCACGACTCGTGAAAGACGGATGTAATTCGCGGGTTGAAGTTCAGGTCTGACCGAGTGCGCAGCAGCGTTTCAGCTGCCCACGGCGGTGGATAATCCTCATGGGTCATCCACCGCTGCGGCTGCCGGGGAGCTACCCCAACGCTCCCAATTTCCAGCCGTGGATAACCCGGCTTGACCAACCCGTGACCTGCTCCGCGTCCTTGGCCATGACCCCGACGCCTGAGGTCAGACACGGTCAATCCCGCGGCCTGCCGGTAAGCCGCGGCCACGCCGTCCGCCCGCTCGGCAAACGCTGGGGGCGTCGAAGGACTTGGCAGGCGGGGAAGTCGCCGGTTCGTCCCGATCCGCAGGCGGCCCCGGTACAGCGTCAATTGTCCAGACGGTGTCTGGACAATTGGGAATGGAACGTTGGAACCTCCAACTAGGGTGGAGCCATGACCCAGCTTGAACCGGAACTCCCGGGAGACTATGCCGCTGCTCTCACGACCCTGAAGGGCTCGTCCGCGAAGCTCAACAGCGGGCGCAGCGCGTGGTGAATACCGCCATGATCGGGCTTTACTGGAACATTGGGCGGATGATCCCGGACAGGCAGATGAACGAGCCATGGGGGAGTGGGCCGCTGAGTGTGCACAAACTGTTCACTGATGGGCCCTTTCGGGGGCCTTTTTGTTGGCCGGCGTTACGGCTGGGCGGCTCCTTTGCTTGCCTGGGCAGCAATGTTGCTGCTTCCTCGTTCATGACCGGGAGCACCTGCAACGGCATGACTGAGTTCACACCATGGGAGCGGCAACTGCAAACCTTGCTGGTTTGCTCGGTAGCTCCGGGCGAAAAACGCCAGAACGTCCCTATCGAGGCCTGCCCCAAGACCTTCTCGGCTCCCTGTCGCTGATTTTCCGAGCAGATTCCACTGCGGTGCACGTCTTCCTCAGCGTACTTGGCAAGGCTTTAGTTAGGTGGCGGGGAAGATCATTATGCTGACGCTTGTTGTACATTCTGTACATGACAGCCCTTACAGATATTGACCGGCAGCTCCTTTCGGCCCTGCGCGAGGACGGACGGGCGTCTGTGGCCAGCCTCGCCCGTAAGCTCGGCGTTGCCCGGGCAACCGTGAACAGCAGGCTCGATCGCCTTCTCACTTCAGGAACCATCGTTGGCTTCACTGCCAGGGTCCGTGACGAAGTGGACCCGCTTGAGATCCACGCCATCACCCTGATCGCTGTTGAGGGGAGGTCGGCCAACAAGGTGATCCGAGAGCTCAGGGGGTTCCCCGAAATTCGGGCACTGCACACCACCAACGGCGGATGGGACCTTGTGGCGGAGCTGGCCACCGAAAACCTCGGCGGGTTCGACAACGTGCTGGGCAGGATCCGCGCAGTCGACGGCATCGTCAACAGCGAGACCAGCCTTTTGCTCAGTTCCGTACTCAGATAGTGCTCCAAGGCCGCCGCTGCAGTCGACGATCGAAGACCGGCGAAGTGCGCAGAACGGCCTGACATTCTGCGCACATTTTTGGCGATTAGCGAGCTATTCGGTCATTGTGGCCGCATATCGACGCCGCATAACGTGAGGGCATTAGCTGTCGAGATGGAAAAGGGTGACGCAAATGACGCGTTTTGTCGATGTTCACAACATGGTGCGATGGGCTGCCGGCCGGGGAGTGGAGACGATCATCTCGGAGATGATCGTTTACCTCGAAGACGATTTCCGCCGCTGGGCGTCTTTTGACAAGAGTCCCCGCATGGCCAGCCATACCCCGTTCGGGGTCATCGAACTGATGCCCACGAGCGACCACGAGACCTATGGCTTCAAGTACGTCAACGGGCACCCGTCCAATCCGGCCCGTGGTTTCCAGACAGTGACTGCGTTCGGCGTCCTGGCGGACGTCCACAATGGATATCCCACCTTCCTGGCGGAGATGACCTTACTGACAGCCCTGCGTACTGCGGCGACCTCGGGTATGGTCGCGAAGCATCTCGCCCGCCCCGGCTCCGCAAGCATGGCCATGATCGGAACCGGCAGCCAGTCTGAGTTCCAGGCCCTAGCCTTCCGGGCTGCCCTCGGAATTACCACGCTCAGGGTGTGGGACACTGATCCGGCCGCGACGCACAAGTTTGTCCGCAACCTCACCCCGCTGGGGTTCAAGATCACGGTTGCGTCCTCGGCCGCCGACGCCGTGCAGGGAACGGACGTCATCACGACCTGTACCGCTGACAAGGCCAACGCCACCATCCTGACGGCCGACCTCATTGCCCCCGGCGTCCACCTCAATGCCATCGGCGGGGACTGCCCCGGAAAAACCGAACTCGACGCGGTCATCCTGGGACTCGGCGACGTTTTCGTGGAGTTCACACCGCAGACGCGGATTGAAGGCGAGATCCAGCAAATGCCCGCCGACTTCGCCGTTACTGAATTCTGGCAAGTCTTGAGCGACAAGGCACCGGGGCGCACCAGCTCGGAACAGATCACGATTTTTGACTCCGTCGGCTTCGCCATTGAGGATTTCGCGGCCTTGCGATACGTCCGAGACGCCGTCGACGGGTCGGACTTCTTCGTAGACATTGACCTCGTCGCCGACCCGGAAGACCCGAAGGACCTCTTCGGCCTTTTGGGCGCCTTGTCCCCGGTTGGATCTTAGGTCAGGGATGCCCCCTCATGGATCCTTCCAGGTCATCGACGTCCGCCTGCAGCGGGTCGGCCCCGCACGGAAACCTGGATCCCCGGCGCCTTGCGGGCTCCGGGTAGGTTCCCGGACTCCGCCAGGTACCCTCTCCTGGCGGAGTCCGCATCGCGGTAGTTCCCGATGTGCGGTCCGTCCACGAGTGCGAACCGACACAGCCAATTCGCACTGCATCCGGGTCACTCACCCCGGTGTGGTTAATTGAATTCCAGAACATGAAGGCTTAGCCAGAGCACGAGTGTGTCCTCAGACTGGTCCAGGTCGATGTTGAACAGTTCGCGTAACCGTTTGAGGCGGTACCGGAGCGTGTTTTGGTGCAAAGACAATCCAGCGGCGGTCCGGGCGGAGTCCCGGGAACAGTCAAGGTAGGTCCGCAGCGTTTTTGCGTACTCTGTTCCTGAGCCGGCGTCGTATTCCATGATCTTTTCGGCGGCTGCCGATGTGAGGTGAGGTGTCTTGCGGAAATGGGCGGCCAGTTCGAGCAGCGTCAGGCGGCTGCGGACGTCGTGCGCACTCGCATAGGTGATTGAGCTCTGACCGGAAGCGAGCATGAGCAGGACCAGGTCTGCCTCGTGCCTCGACCGGCCGATGTCCGACGCAGCAGGGACAGCAGACCCGGCCGCTATTCGCAGGTCAACCGCAAGGGATACGCGGGAGCGCTCGGTGAGCCGTCGGGCCAGGGCTTCGACGGGTCCAGACGAGGCAGGGTCGACGTCCGCGAAAAGGGCATAGATGGTGGTTCCCACCAGCACGCAATGCGCCCCTCGACGGTGGGCTTCGCACTGCGTGGTGACAAGGTCCAGGAGCCGGACCAGTGTCATCTCCGCCGCCTGCCCGATGTCCGGTTGGAAAGCGATGACCGCAAACGGCCCGGAGTTCCGAAGTCCCAGCTGTTCCGCGATGAGTGCCGCGTCGTCGCCACCTTCTAGGAGTCTGCGGAGAAGCTCCGCGCGCTGTTGGCGGGCCAGGTCGTAGGCACTGCGTGCTCGCAGCATATGAAGGGCTGCGATATCGGCAGCCCGTTCCAACGCCTGTTCCGCGACCACGTCCAGGTCACCGTTCGGGTCAACAACCCAGATAGAGCCGAGCGGCTCTTTGCCTGCCCGGACTGCAATGGCCAGCCGGTCGAGGGCCGGACGGACCCCCTCGATGCGGACCGCGCCGTGGGAGCGGAAAACAGAGGCATACTGGCCCGCGTTCTCCGGAAGGTAGGGAACCTGGCGTCCCAGGATGCCCTGACGCCGGTCCTCATCGATCGGCTGGTGGGCGAGGGTCGAGTAGGCGAGCACCTGTTCCTGGAGATTCTCAATGGCCGTGGCGCCGCCAACCATGGCGGCGATGGCGTTGGCCAACGCGAACAGGTCGCCAACGCCCAGCGTGGACAACGAGTTTCCGGCTTCGGCTGAGGCAGTGAGCGCCGAGTCCAGGAGCGCATCCAACTGGCGCCACCCCATCTCGTCATCGACCACGAGGAGGGCGATACCCGACTGATCGGCGACGGCGATGATATGCCCCAGATCCTGGGAATACTGCTTGATGACCAGCGCGCCAAAGCCTGCCGTGGCCGCGCTGCGGACAACGCCGGCTGTTGCTGGTTCGGCAGGGTGAAGTCCAATGCCCAGAAGGATCGCACCCGGCAACCCCTCCAACGGAGTGTGGGGATCGTAATACGCAGGGCTGGTCAGGGAAAGCTCCGGCGGCGTGCCGTGGGAGCGGAGCGCCACTGCCGGGCTTGCCAGTAGCCGCAGGAGCCCGTGGAGAGTGATGCTGTCTGGGGTGCCGGAAGAAGTTGCCACGAGGGAAAAGCTAATCCCTCTTGTGGCGGAGCACAAGACTTCGCATGAAATGTCGTGGTCTGCACCGAAGCCAGCGGCCCGGGGCCCAGCAGATAGTTGACGCATGTCACTTTCACTTGAAGCGGAACCGCTCGCCCGACAGGCCGCAGAGGCAGCAACAGCAGCAGCAGCCAAAGCCGGCGTCCTGGTGGTGGATGAGCATGACCGCGACCAGCTCCGGGACGTCGAAGGGCTACTCATCGCGATCTGGGGCATGTCCCCCCACGGAGCTCCTATACCGTTCGACCTGTTGCGCAGTATTTCGCATGCAGGGTGCAACGTTTCCGCCGCCTACGATCCGGGAGGACAACTTTGCGGGGCAGCTGTCGGGATTGTCTCACCCGGCGGGAGCGCGACTTACTCGCTGATCGCCGGGGTCCTGCCCGGTACCGGCGACAAAGGCGTCGGCTTTGCCCTGAAACAGCACCAGCGGGCCTGGTCGCTGGCACGGGGCATCGAATCGATGACGTGGACTTTCGACCCGCTGGTCAGCAGGAACGCCCGCTTCAACCTGACCAAGCTCGGGGCAGTGGCGTCCGAATATGCCCAAAACTTCTATGGCGAGATGCAGGACGAGATCAACGCCAATGACGAGAGCGACCGGCTGGTCGCAGTCTGGCCGCTGTCGTCGGCGCGAAGCATCGACGCCAGCCACGGCCTAATTCAGGATTTGGAACCGAGCGCTGCCGCCGTGGGAAACGTGCTGGAGTACGGGCCGGATCAACAGCCGGTTCTCCTTGAAGCGGAAGGCACGATCTGGTGCCGGGCACCCCGGGACATTGTCGCGATGAGGGCCGCGGCCCCAGAACAGGCCAGCCAGTGGCGGAGCATGCTCCGCGGGATCCTGGAACCCGCCCTTGCCTCCGGCTATATGGCCTCCGGCGTGACACGCAGCGGCTGGTACCGGCTGACCACAACCGACCAGGCATAACCCACCCCAAAGGAGCACCAATGCGTACCAATTATCGTGCAGTCAAAGCCCGAACAGTCTTCGCCGCTGCCGGGCTGGCCCTCGCCTCAGGACTAACGGCGTGCGGGGCAGGATCAACTTCGGCCGCGGAGGTGAAGACTATCTCCGCAGCCGATGTCGACCCCGCCGCCGCAGCCGCCCTTCCCGAACGTTACAAGGCCGCCGGAGTAATTAAAGTGGCCTCGGACATCCCGTATCCACCCATGGAGATGTTCGATGAAAATCAGCAACTTACCGGTCTGGACTTCGACCTGGCCCAGGCCCTGGGTGCGAAGCTCGGGGTGAAGCTTGAGCTGCAGACCCAGGCGTTCGACAGCATCATCCCCTCACTGCAGTCGGGCAAGAACGACATCATCATGTCGGGGATGAACGACACCCCCGAGCGGCAGGAATCCCTGGATTTCGTTGACTACTTCCACGCGGGATTCTCCATTCTTGTCCCCGAGGGCAATCCGAAGAACATCACCACAGCCCTTGACCTATGCGACAAGGACGTCGCAGTGCAGAAGGCAACCGTTCAGGCCGAAATTCTGCGCAGCTACGACCAGCAGTGCAAAGACAAGGGATCCAGCCCGATCCGCGTTTCGGAACTCCCGCTGGAGACGGACGTGCAGACTGCGGTCCGTTCAGGGAAAGCCTCCGCCGACGTCGTGGACTCGGCAGTGGCGGCGTATGCCGCCAAGACAGCCGGTGACGGCAAGATCTTTGACCTCGTAAAAGACCCGGCTAACCCGGCCGGATACAATCCCGTCCATACCGGAATCGGTGTGCTGAAAAAGGATGCGGAACTTTCCAAAGCCCTGCTGACAGCCCTCCAGGCGCTCATCGCCGACGGCACGTATGGCAGCATCCTGGCCAAGTACGACCTCTCCGACTACAGCGTCAAGGAAGCCGGACTGAACCTGGGGGGAACCAAACCATGAAACAGGGCACCACAATAGCGCCGCGGCGGGAAGGACCGGCACAGGCAGGCCCGCACTCCACCGACGGCTCCGGTTCAGATGACGTCGTGGCCGTTCCACTTCGACACCCCTGGCGCTGGGTAGGAGCAGCATTGCTGGGCATCAGCTTCGCAGCTCTGGCATCTTCCCTGTGGGCCAACCCCAACATCGACCACCGGACGATCAGTAGCTACCTTTTTCACCCGCGGATCCTCGGCGGCGTAGGCCTCACACTTATGCTGACCGTAGTCTCCATGGTGGTATCCACCATCTTGGGTGTCCTGCTGGCAGTCATGCGGCTTTCCAAGAATCCCGTGATGAATGCTTTCGCCTGGTTCTACGTCTGGGTCTTCCGGGGTACACCGCTGCTGATCCAGGTCGTTTTTTGGGGCTATCTGGGGCTGCTCTATGCGCAGATCTCTCTCGGCGTTCCCTTTACCGACTTCACCGTATTTTCCGTGGACACCAACACGCTGGTGCCTGCGTTCACCGCCGGTCTCCTGGCCATGACCCTGAACCAGGCCGCATACTCGGCCGAGATCATCCGGGGCGGCATGCTCTCCGTGGACACCGGACAGCATGAAGCCGCTTCGTCCCTGGGTATGTCCCCGGCCTTCACCCTCTTCAGGGTGGTGCTCCCGCAAGCGATGCGGGTCATCATTCCGCCGATGGGCAACGAGACGATCTCGATGCTGAAAAACACGTCGCTGCTCTCCGTCATCGCGGTGCTGGAGCTTTACACGGTGGCCACCCAGATCTCCTCCCAGAACCTGCGGCAGGTGGAGCTGCTAGTAGTGGTCAGCTGCTGGTACCTCTTCCTCACCTCGGTGCTATCCGTTCCCCAGTACTACCTGGAACGCCACTACGGCAGGGGCAACGCCCGCCAGCAAAGCCCCACCCCCCTCGGCAGGATCCGGGCCGCCCTGCGCAAAACCCCGATCCACGCCGTATCGAAAGGACCCCAGCCATGACCGAGGCACTGGCCTTCCCCCGGCATCAGGAACACCCCGCGCCCGCCCGGCCGCTCCTGGTCGCCACCAACGTCCGTAAGCACTACGGCGGAGTCGAAGTGCTGAAAGGCATTTCTCTCTCTGTCAATGCCGGCGAAGTCATGTGCCTCCTCGGCCCGTCCGGCTCCGGCAAGTCCACCTTCCTGCGCTGCATCAACCACCTGGAACGGATCGACGGCGGCAGGATCTCCGTGGGAGGCGAACTGGTCGGCTACGCGCAGCGCCAGGACCGGATCTTCGAAATGAACCCCCGCGAAGTGGCAAAGCAACGCAGCGGCATCGGAATGGTGTTCCAGCGCTTCAACCTCTTCCCCCACATGACCGCCCTGGAAAACATCTGGGCAGCCCCCGTAGGGGTCAAGAAAGTACCGAAGCAACATGCCATCAAGCGGGGAATGGAGCTACTGGACCGTGTCGGCCTCGCGCACCTGGCAAAGGCCTATCCCGCGCAACTCTCCGGCGGGCAACAGCAGCGGGTTGCCATCGCCCGGGCCCTGGCGATGGATCCGCAGCTCCTCCTGTTCGATGAGCCCACCAGCGCCCTTGATCCGGAACTGGTCGGCGACGTCCTGGACGTGATGCGCACCCTGGCCGCTGACGGGATGACCATGATCGTCGTCACCCACGAGATCGGCTTCGCCCGCGGCGCCGCGGACAGCGTGGTCTTCATGGACGGCGGCGTTGTGGTGGAATCCGGCGCCCCCGCCGACGTGCTGGACAACCCGCAAAACCCGCGGACTATCGCCTTCCTCGAAAGCGTCATGTAAGCATCCGGTCCCTAAAAACCCGGCGCACCAGCGGCGTCCACATCCCACGAACAGTGAGCCCTCAATGAAAATTTCCCGCGCCACCATCACCCTCATCGATGTTCCCTTGCTGGAACCCTTTGTGGTCTCCTATGCCACCTATGACTCAATGCCGAGCATCATCCTGGCCCTCGAAACCGACGACGGAACGATCGGCTACGGCGAAAGTGTCCCGGACGGACACATCACCGGAGAGACACCCGGGGGAGTGGTCGAGGCACTCAAGACCGAACTCATCCCAGCGATCCTGGGACTGGACCCACGCGACATCACGGCAGTCCACCAGCAACTAAACCGCGCACTCAAGGGCTGCGGTGCCGCGAAAGCGGCTGTCGACATCGCCTGCTGGGACTTGGCCGGAAAAGCTGCCGGCCGGCCGATCTACGCGCTGTTGGGCGGACGCCGGCCCGAACAACCCACCATCGCGAAGGTCCTGAGTATCCTTCCACCAGGGGTCCTCGCTGAGCAGGCAGCCCAGGCCCGAAGCCAAGGCTACCGCCACCTGAAGATGAAACTGGGCGGCGACGACGGCCTGGACATTGAACGGGTGCGCGCTGTCCGGTCAGCGATCAACGACGACCTGGCCATCCGCGTGGACGCCAACCAGGGCTGGTCCGATCCAGTCACAGCACGGGCAATGATCCGCGCCCTGGAGCCCTACCGGATTGACTGGGTGGAACAGCCGATCCTGGCCGATGATATCGATGGCTTCAAGCTCCTCCGCCAGGACACCAGCACTTGTCTCATGGCCGACGAGTCCGTAGTCCACGCCGGCGACCTGGCCCGATTCGTCCAAGACCGATCAGTGGACATGGTGAACCTCAAACTCATGAAAAGCGGCGGCATCACCCCCTGTCACCGCCTGGCCACCCAGGCTGAACTCGGCGGCCTGAAAGTCCAGATCGGCTCCATGCTGGAAACCAGCGTCGCCTCCGCCGCCGGATTCCATCTCGCCCTCAGCCACCCCAACATCGTCTCCACCGAGCTCTCCGGCCCCATGAAATTCACCAAGGAACCCGGGAACCTCCAGTACGTCCTGCCCGAAGTGCACATCACAGAGGGACCGGGCCTGGGCATCGACGTCGACCGGGACGTTCTGGCGGAACTGACCGTGAGCGAATGCGAAATCAGCCGGTGACCCGCGAAGAGACGCGCCGTCGTCGTCTTCAGGAAATATGGACGCACTTGCACAACCACCCCGAACCCAGCATGAAGGAGTACGGCACCTCGGAGTACCTGGCCGAACTGCTGGGAACTGCAGGATTGACCATCGGCAAGTTCGGGACCATTCCCGGCTTCACCGCCGATGTTGGACAAGGCACGCCGCGCATCGGCCTCAGGGCAGACATGGACGCCCTGGTGCAGGAAGTAGCGGGAAAAACCGCAGTCGTCCACTCCTGCGGGCACGACGCGAACATGGCAGTTGTCGCTACCGTGATGCTCGAACTGGCAGAACAGGCAGAACAGCTGAAATGCGCAGTGCGCGCCATCTTCCAACCAGCCGAGGAACTCGGCAACGGGGCAGACCTCGTGGCAGCCCTCGGCGTGACGGACGGCCTGGAGTACCTGTTCGGTGTTCACCTGCGCCCGCAAAGTGAACTTCCGTCCCCCTTCCTGGCCCCGTCCATCTCGCATGGTGCATGCCTCTTTGCGTACGGCACGATCACAGGAGATGACCACCACGGGGCAAGACCGCACCTCGGGGCTAACGCCGTAGAGGTGGCACTCGAAATTTCGGCAGGGCTCAAGCGTCTCAAAGTCGATCCGCAGGTCCCCAGCTCCGCCAAGATGACCCTGCTGCAGGCTGGTGGAGGGAACCTCAACGTCATCCCGGGCAGCGGCACCTTCGGTGTGGACCTCCGAGCCCAAACAAATGAGGCTATGTCGACGCTCCACACGGGCCTCGTCGGGGTGTGCCGGTCAGTGGCCGCCTTAACCGGCTCGGAAATCAACCTCGACTTCCGGGACGCCGTGCCCGCGGCCATCATCGGAATCAAAGCTGAAGATGCCCTCGCATCTGCCATCACCGCGACATTAGGCAGCGATCACCTGCAGTCCGGAATTGTGACCTCAGGATCGGATGACTTCCACTTCTACACTCAAAGGAACCCCGCGCTCCAGGCTGCCATGCTTGCCGTCGGCGCAAACGTCCGACCCGGGCTGCACCACCCCTCCATGACCTTCGAAGCAGCAGCGTTGGAACGCGCCGTCGGCGTCCTCATAGAAGCCTGCAGCCGCGCCGCGGCACCATCAGCTGTCGCCCGTTCCATAACTTGTCCAAGAACCTCCGCTGCCTGAGTCAGCTGCCCGTCGTTGAGCCGGAATTGCGGCGGGGGTATCACCGCCAATGAGAAACAGCTTCGAGCCAGCGTTGAGAGATCAATAATGGGTCGGGGACCCAATAAATGTAACGGGGTCGTCATGTCGGTTTTTGCCGGTTCCGCCATGAGATGACGGAAAGGAGGTAGATGGCCGTGATTACGATTCTTGAAGCAGACGAAGACGATGATTGGGCGCGGGCTGTCGCCGCTGACCCGTGGTCTTGGAGCGGGAAAGGCAGGGAGCCGAGCGACGGCTGGGGTGTCCTCTCCTGCTCCGGTGCTACTGCCGTGAGGCAGAAAAAGGGGGTGTGGACAGTGTCCACACCCTGGGCTTCGTACCGGTGCCGGATCGGGCCGGATTGCGGAAGTTTACGGGGGAGTGGCGGGTTTCCAAGGGCTGGAACCCGGTTCGAGTTCCACCTCGGGCACAACATTCCTCCTCGTCAGAGGGGGTTTTTGCTCTAACGTGTGGACATTGACCCTGCCCGGGTCTGGGCCGCTTGGGAGATTTCGGACAGCGGATTAGTGGTTTTCTCTACGCTGCCGCGGGCGGCTGCTGGTAACTGTAGTGGACCTCGTTGGGGTAGCGGTAATCCAGGGCGGAGTGCCGGCGCCGGCTGTTGTAGAAGCCCTCGATGTAGCGGATGACATCCCGCCTGGCCTGGGCCTTGGTGGCGTAGACAGTGCGGTACACGCGCTCGTTCTTCAGCGCCGAGAAGAACGTCTCCGCGGCGGCGTTGTCCCAGCACACCCCGGTGCGGCCCATCGAGGAACGCATGCCCAGGCCCGCCACGAGGGCCCGGAAGGATGCGGAGGTGTATTGGCTGCCCCGGTCCGAGTGCCAGATCGCGCCGGGGCGGATGA
>NZ_CAKKMF010000083.1 GCF_918697925.1 Arthrobacter sp. Bi26 | reverse complement strand
CTCCCGGAAAGCGGCGAGATCGGCGGCGCCTGCGTAGCTCATGGAACTGCGCAGGCCGGCGGTGATCATGTCCAGCAGATCCTCGACGCCGGGCCGCGCCGCGTCCACGTACATGCGGGACGTGGAGATGCCTTCCTCGAACAGGGCCTTGCGGTCCTTTTCAAACGCGCCCTCGCGCTGGTTGCGGTTCTGCACCGCCCGGGCGGACGCCATGCCGAAGCTCTCCTTGTACTGCCGGCCGGCGGCGTCGAGCTGCAGGTCCCCGGGGCTTTCGTGGGTGCCGGCAAACCAGGAGCCGATCATGACCTGGCTGGCCCCGGCGGCCAGGGCCAGGGCGACGTCGCGCGGGTAGCGGACCCCGCCGTCGGCCCACACCCGGCCGCCGGCTTCCCGCGCCGCGGCGGAACATTCGAGGACGGCGCTGAACTGCGGGCGGCCCACGGCGGTCATCATGCGCGTTGTGCACATGGCGCCCGGACCTACGCCGACCTTGACGATGTCCGCCCCGGCCTCGATGAGCTCACGGGTGGCCTCGCCGGTGACGACGTTGCCGGCGACCACCGGCACGCCGGGGTTGAGTCCCTTCACGGCAGCCAGGGCGTCGAACATTTTCTGCTGGTGCCCGTGCGCGGTATCGAGGACCAGCACGTTCACGCCGGCCGCCAGCAGCTCGGCGGCCCGCCCGGCCACGTCACCGTTGATGCCGACGGCGGCAGCCACCTTGAGTTTGCCCTCGTCGTCCAGGGACGGCCGGTAGAGCGTGGAGCGCAGGGCGCCCTTGCGGGTGAGCACACCGGCCAGGACTCCGTCCTGCTGCACGGGTGCGTAGTCTGTCCCCGCAGCATCCATCGCCTCAAAGGCGCGGCGAAGGGCCTTCACCGAACCGGCAGCATCCGCCGGGACCGCCGCCGGTCCGCCGCCAAACGATCCGGCATCCAGCAACCCGGCGTCCAGCACCAGCGGCTGGTGGCGGATGACGGAGGCCAGCGACGCGAAACGGTCCTGGCCCTCGCAGTCGGCGGCCCGGACAACACCGGCGACAGCGCCGGCCTCATCCACCACCACGACGGCGCCGTGCGGCCGCTTGCCCATCAGGTGGAGGGCATCAATCACGGTGTCCGTGGGCGCGAGCGTGACGGGGGTCTCCAGGACCGGGTGGCGCCCCTTGATCCAGGCCGTGACATCCCGGATGATATCGAGCGGCACGTCCTGCGGCAGGACTCCAAGGCCGCCGCGGCGGGCCATGGTCTCGGCCATCCGCTTCCCCGTCACCGCCGTCATGTTCGCCGCCACCAGCGGAATCGCCGAGCCGGTCCCGTCATCGGCGGCGAGATCGACGTCCAGGCGCGAGATGACATCCGACCGCGACGGCACCAGGAAGAGGTCGGAGTAAGTCAGATCGGTGGTGGGCTCATTCAGGAAACGCACGGCTGCTCCTTATGCTGGCACCCCCAGCTGGCGCCGTCGGCGCCGAAGGGGTTCTTCTTTGATTCTAGGGCGGTTCCCGGCGGGACCGGCACCGCGTCCGGCCCTGTGTAGGGCACCGTCTAAGGCACAGTGCAAGGCACCGCGTCGGGGCCGATTCTGCACCGCTTCTTCACTCCAATTCAGTGGCTGCGGGGACGGATCATGATTTGAGTCACGCTTATTGGCGGTTTGGCAAGAATCCTCACTAGACTGGCATGGGTCTGGGTTCACTGGACGCAGAGACTGGCTCAATCGTTGTGCCGATGCACCGTGGAAGCCAGAGGGAATCAAACTCATGGAAGAGGCGTATTTCAAGTGCCAGAGCAGCCTAGCCACCGTCTACCAGAGGAATTTGGCGGAAACGAGTGGCTCGTTGACGAACTGTACGAGCGTTACCAGCAGGACAAGAACACGGTCGACTCTAAGTGGTGGCCCTTGTTCGAATCCTTCGAAGCTAGTGACGCCTCTTCCGCCAACGGAACGTCCGGCACCGCGACAGCTGTGCATCCTGCCACCCGTGAACTTCCCGTCGTAGCGCCTGCTGCCGCTCCGGCAGCACCTGCGCCGGCCGCGCCCGCTGCCCCCGCAGCTCCCGCCGCGGCTGCGCCCGCACCGGCTGCCAAGAAAGCCCCGGCCACCGTCGCCCGGGACGGCGCCAGGACTTCCGACGCCGGCGCCGGCACCGCGCCGATCCCGGCGCAGCTGCCCAAGAACCTCAGGGCCCCGACGGCGCCCGAAGAGGACGTCGTCTCGGTCCTGCGCGGCCCGGCCAAGGCCATCGCGTCGAACATGGTCACCAGCCTGGAAGTTCCGACGGCCACGAGCGTCCGCGCCATCCCGGCGAAGCTGCTGATCGACAACCGAGTGGTCATCAACTCCAACCTGGCGCGCGCCCGCGGCGGCAAGGTCTCCTTCACGCACCTGATCGGCTACGCCGTCATCCGGGCCCTGTCCCAGTTCCCGTCGATGAACGTCTACTACGACGAGGTCGACGGCAAGCCCGTGGCTGTCCAGCCGGCGCACGTAAACTTCGGCATCGCGATCGACATGCCCAAGCCGGACGGCACCCGCCTGCTCATGGTCCCGAACATCAAGAAGGCGGAGACCCTCAACTTCTCCGAGTTCTGGCACACCTACGAGGACCTGATCAAGCGCGCCCGCAACGGCAAGCTGACCGCGGACGACCACTCCGGCACCACCGTGTCCCTGACCAACCCCGGCGGCATCGGCACCGTCCACTCGGTACCCCGTCTGTCCAAGGGCCAGGCCGCCATCATCGGCGTCGGCGCACTGGACTACCCGGCCGAGTTCCAGGGTGCCAGCGAGAAGATCATCGCGCACAACGCGATCAGCAAGGTCCTCACGCTGACCTCCACCTATGACCACCGCGTCATCCAGGGTGCCGGCAGCGGCGAGTTCCTCAAGCTCGTGCACCAGCTCCTGCTCGGTGCGCAGAATTTCTACGACGAGATCTTCGAGTCCCTGCGCATCCCCTACGAGCCCGTGCGCTGGAGCCCGGACCTGCAGGTGGACCCGGCCGACGAGATCAACAAGGTCGCCCGGATCCAGCAGCTGATCCACGCCTACCGCGTGCGCGGCCACCTCA
Organism: Arthrobacter sp. Bi26; assembly: GCF_918697925.1. Taxonomy (GTDB): domain Bacteria; phylum Actinomycetota; class Actinomycetes; order Actinomycetales; family Micrococcaceae; genus Arthrobacter. The sequence goes on along the minus strand of NZ_CAKKMF010000083.1, from coordinate 17,688 downwards.
TGGCGGACACCGATCCGCTCGAGTACGTCCAGCGCAAGCACCCGGACCTCGACGTCCTGACCTACGGCCTGACCTTGTGGGACCTGGACCGCGAGTGGCCCACGGGCGGCTTCGGCGGCAAGCCGATGCTCAAGTTCCGCGACATCCTCGGCGTCCTCCGCGACGCCTACTGCCGCACCGCCGGCATCGAATACATGCACATCCAGGACCCCGCCGAGCGCAAGTGGTTCCAGGACCAGCTGGAGCACGCCTACTCGAAGCCGAGCCGCGACGAGCAGTTGCGCATCGTCTCCAAGCTCAACGCCGCCGAGGCCTTTGAGACCTTCCTGCAGACGAAGTTCGTCGGCCAGAAGCGCTTCTCGCTCGAAGGCGGCGAGTCCCTGATTCCGCTGCTGGACGCGATCATCTCCGACGCCGCCGACGACGAACTCGACGAAGTGGCGATCGGCATGGCCCACCGCGGCCGGCTCAACGTGCTGACCAACATCGCGGGCAAGACCTACGCCCAGGTCTTCCGCGAATTCGAAGGCACCCAGGACCCGCGCTCCGTGCAGGGCTCCGGCGACGTCAAGTACCACCTCGGCACCGAGGGCACCTTCACCTCGGACAACGGCAAGGAGACCAAGGTCTACCTCGCCGCGAACCCGTCCCACCTCGAGGCCGTGGACTCCGTCCTCGAAGGCATCGTCCGCGCCAAGCAGGACCGCCTCGACCAGGGCGAGGCGTTCCCCGTCCTGCCGATCATGGTGCACGGCGACGCCGCCTTCGCCGGTCAGGGTGTTGTCGCGGAAACGCTCAACCTCTCCCAGCTGCGCGGCTACCGCACCGGCGGCACCATCCACATCGTGGTCAACAACCAGGTCGGCTTCACCACCGCGCCGTCCTCCTCGCGTTCCTCCACCTACTCCACGGACGTCGCCAAGATGATCCAGGCGCCGGTGTTCCACGTGAACGGCGACGACCCGGAGGCCGTGGTCCGCATCGGGCAGCTTGCCTACGAGTTCCGTCAGCGTTTCCACAAGGACGTTGTCATCGACATGGTGTGCTACCGGCGCCGCGGCCACAATGAGGGCGACGACCCCTCGATGACCCAGCCGCTGATGTACAACCTGATCGAAGCCAAGCGCTCGGTCCGCAAGCTGTACACCGAATCACTGATCGGCCGCGGTGACATCACCGAGGAAGAAGCCGAGCAGCTGCTGCGCGACTACCAGGAACGCCTGGAGCGCGTCTTCGCCGAAACCCACGCGGCCCAGACGTCCCCGATCCCGATCATCACGGCCGATTCCGCCGCGGTGTCCGATCTCGAACGCCCCATGGCCCAGCAGTCCGATTCCGGTGTCAGCGCCCCGGTCTCCACCGCGATCTCTGCGGAGACCCTGGCCCGCATCGGCAAGGCCCACACCGACATCCCCGAGGGCTTCACCGTCCACGCCAAGCTCAAGCAGCTGCTGGAGAAGCGTGAAGCGATGTCCCGTGAAGGCGGCATCGACTGGGGCTTCGGTGAGCTTGCCGCGTTCGGCTCGCTCATCATGGAGGGCGTTCCCGTCCGGCTCGCCGGCCAGGACTCACGCCGCGGCACGTTCGTGCAGCGGCACGCCGTCTTCCACGACCGTGCCAACGGCGACGAATGGCTGCCCCTGTCCCACCTGTCGGATGACCAGGCGAAGCTGTGGATCTACGACTCCCTGCTCTCCGAATACGCCGCCATGGGCTTCGAATACGGGTACTCCGTGGAGCGCCCGGACGCCCTGGTGCTCTGGGAGGCGCAGTTCGGTGACTTCGTCAACGGCGCGCAGACCATCATCGATGAGTTCATCTCCTCCGCCGAGCAGAAATGGGGCCAGCGGTCCTCGCTGGTTCTTATGCTGCCGCACGGCTACGAGGGCCAGGGACCGGACCACTCCTCCGCCCGCATCGAGCGGTTCCTGCAGATGTGCGCTGAAGAGAACATGATCGTGGCCAACCCCACGACGTCGGCCTCGCACTTCCACCTGCTGCGCCGCCAGGCCTACAGCAGGCCGCGCAAGCCGCTCATCATCTTCACGCCGAAGCAGCTGCTCCGCCTGAAGGCCGCGGCGTCCTCCGTGGAGGACTTCACCACCGGCTCGTTCCGCCCGGTCATTCCGGAGCACGCCGAGCTGCAGGCCGACGCCGTCGAACGCGTGCTGCTGGTTTCCGGACGCCTGTACTACGATCTGCTGTCCACCCGGCAGAAGACCGAGAACAAGACCACGGCGATCGTGCGCGTCGAGCAGCTCTACCCGCTGCCGGCCGCCGAAATCGCCGCGGAGCTGGCCAAGTACCCGAACGCCGAAGTCGTCTGGGCGCAGGACGAACCGGCCAACCAGGGTCCGTGGCCGTTCATCGGCCTGAACCTGCCCGATGCCCTGGACCGCCGGGTCCGCCTCATCTCCCGCCCCGCCTCGGCCTCCACCGCGGCAGGGTCGATGAAGCGCCACTCGGCAGAGCAGGACAGCTTGCTCAAGCAGGCATTTGCACGTAAATAGCGTCATTGCTGCCCGGCCGGAGACTGAAACACAACCTTCCGGCCGGGCAGTTCTGTTTAATGGACTATTAGTGGTCAGCTTGATGGACAGCGTTGAAGTGAAGAGGTAGTCGTGGAAGATCGGAAGCTGCGGATCGCGGCCGTTGGGGACGAGCTGTTGGCCGGGCTCGGTGATCCGCGCGCCTTGGGCTGGTTGGGGCGGGTCCTGGCCCGCACGCCGCAGGACAGCGTCGCACTGGAGTGCTACTCCCTGCCATGCCCGGAGGAGGGCACGGAGGGAATTGCCGCGCGCTGGCTCGAAGAGGCAGGCCGCCGCTTCGGCAACCACCACGAAAACCGCCTGGTGATCGGCCTGTCCGGACGCGACATTGAGTTCGGCCTGTCCACGGCGCGCAGCCGCCTGAACCTGGCCAACATCCTGGACTCCGCCTCGCAGAACAAGATCGAGGTCTTCGTCGTGGGCCCGCCGCCCACGCTGGACCCCGCCCAGAACCGCAGGCTCGGCGAACTGAACACCGCCTTCGCCGACGTCACGACGCGCCGGAAGCACCTCTACGTCGACACTTTCTCGCCGCTGCTGAACCACGAGCAATGGCGCCAGGACCTCGCGGCCAACGGCGGCACGCCCGGCCAGGCCGGGTATGGCCTCATGGCGTGGCTCGTGCTGCACCGCGGCTGGTTCCAGTGGCTGGGCCTGGACGCACCGGAATAGGCCGGCCACCCGGCACAGGGCCGTACCGGGCCGCACCCGTCCCGGAATTTCGCGATATATCTTGACCTGGCAGGGGGTGCGATATATCGTGACTTCATAGTCGCGATATATCGTCAGTTGTACAGCCCCTTTCGCCTTTCCGGAGGAACCATGTCAGAGAACACGTGGACCGTGACCGGCCCGCAGACCATCGACGTCGACGGCGTCCGCTCCCTCAAGCTCGGCATCGTCCGCGGCCGCTTCGATATCGTCACCCATGACGAGGACGTGGCCAGGATCGAAGTCTCCGAAATTGTCGGCGATCCGCTGTCGGTTTCCGTGGTCAACGGCCGCCTGGAAGTCCGCCACCAGCTGCACGGGCCGCAGGGCTGGTTCAAGAACCTGATGGGCACCGTCAACAACGGCAGCAGCAACTCCGTGGTCATCAGCATTGCCCTGCCCGCCGGCGTCGAGGTCGAAGCCGGGACGGTGAGCGGCGACGGCATGGTCTCCGGGATCAGCGGCCACGCCCGGCTCAACACCGTCTCGGGTTCCGTGCTGGCCGACGGCACCTCCGGGGACCTGTCCGTCAACACAGTCAGCGGCGAGGTGATTGCCCGCAACCACCGCGGCGTCCTGACCGCCAAGAGCGTCTCCGGCGAAGTGACGGCCTCGGGGGAATTCAGCCACATCCGCGCGAACACCGTCAGCGGGGACCTGAACTTCGACCTGCAAGGCTTCACTCAAGATTTTGGCGCCAATTCAGTCTCCGGCGACGTCACCATCCGGCTTCCGCACGACATCGGCGTGGACATCGTCGCTAAATCCGCCAGCGGGGCGGTGGTCATCGATGACCTGAGGTACGCCCAGTCCAGCGGCACGGTGCAGACCATCGCGGGACCGGACGCCAAGCTGATGCTGGTCCGGACCAACTCGGTCTCGGGAAAAACGTCAATCTTCCACGGCCAGCCCACCGCGGATACCGAAACGGCCCTCTGATGCCTCCCGTCTTCGCCCACGGCGCGCTGCGGCTGTACCTGCTCGCCCTGCTCGAATCAGGCCCCAAGCACGGCTATGAACTCATCAAGGCGCTCAGCGAGCGTTTCGGCGGCACCTACTCCCCCAGCGCCGGAACCATCTACCCGCGCCTGGGCAAGCTCGAAGAAGAAGGGCTCGTGGCCACCCACACGGAGGGCCGCCGCACCAACTACAGCATCACCCCGGCGGGACTCACAGAGCTGAACAGCCGGCGGGACGAACTCGCCGGCGTCGAAAACGACATTTCGGCCTCGGTTCGGCGGCTGGCAGACAACCTGCGCCAGGACATCCGCGTCAACATGCGCGGCCTCCGGGCCGATCTCGCGGCAACGGCGGAGGCGGCGCGGACCTCGGCCCGCGCCGCGGGCTCTGCCGGCAGCGCGGGGAGCCCGTGGTACTCCCCGGAGGGCGAACGGCGGCTGAAGGAGGCGGAAATGCTGGTGCAGGCCTTCCGCGACGACATGCGGGTGGAACTGCGGCGCCACGCCGGGAGCCATCCCGTCACGGCCGTCACGCTCGAAACGGTCAAGACCGTGCTGGATCAGGCCCGGATCTCGATCCGCAATTCGCTGGAGGACTGACCCCGCGCGCAACCTGGCCGTGCCTGCAGCGGCGGGCGGGCCCCCGGTTCGCGGCGGGTGCCGCGATGTGGGAGACTTGAGGGCAGCTCTTTTGAGTACCAAGATTAAGGAGGCCAGCTATGAGCAAACGTGCACGTAAACGTCGTGACCGTAAGCGTGGCGGCGCGAACCACGGTAAGCGCCCCAACGCCTAAGCAAAGCTTGGAATGACAGCTTTAGACGAATGACCCCGGAGTCCTTACGGCTTCCGGGGTCATTTGTTTTCCAGGTATGGAGCCGGGCTCAGGCTTCCACAGTCCGGATCGAGTGAATCCGGTCCAGGATGGAGTTTTTGAGGTTTTCCGGAGCTGCTTCGGTGCACGAACGCTTGACCATCACGCGGATGACACATTCGAGGTCGTACTGCTCCAGGCACTCCGGGCAGCTGTCCAGGTGGTCCTTGATCTCTGCGATGTCGTCACGCGTGAGCGCACCATCCAGATATTCATAGATACGTTGCATCCGGGCGTCGTCGCAGTCGCCCAGTCCCTGGCAGTCGCTCATTTCCTGTTCTCCTGTTTGTTGCTGTCGGCCGCGGCGCCTGACTCGGTTGCGGCCCTGAATCCCAGTTCGGCGGCATAGTCCGCAAGCATGTCCCGCAGCATCTTCCGGCCGCGGTGCAGCCGGGACATGACGGTCCCGATGGGGGTGTTCATGATGTCTGAAATTTCCTTGTACGCGAAGCCCTCGACATCGGCGAAGTACACGGCCAGCCGGAACTCCTCCGGAATCGACTGGAGTGCGCGCTTTACATCGGAATCGGGCAGGTGGTCAAGGGCCTCGGCCTCGGCCGAACGCAGTCCCGACGACGTGTGCGACTCGGCGCGGGCGAGCTGCCAGTCCTCGATGGTGTCCGAATTCGACTGCAGCGGCTCACGCTGACGTTTCCGGTACAGGTTGATGTAGGTGTTGGTGAGGATGCGGTACAGCCAGGCCTTCAGATTGGTTCCGGGCTTGTACTGGTGGAACGCGGAAAACGCCTTTGTGTACGCCTCCTGGACCAGGTCCTCGGCGTCGGAGGGATTCCGGGCCATCCTCATGGCCGCCGAATACAACTGGTCCACGTACTGCATGGCGTCGCGTTCAAAGCGCACGCGGCGCTCTTCCGCCGACTCGGTGGAGAGGTCCAGGGGCTTTCCGTCCACCTCGGTTTCCAAGGCGGCGGCCGCGCCGGCGTCCGGTGTCTTGGTGGGCGTGGCGTCGTTTCCGGCAACCTCGTGCATGGCCGCAACGGCCGGGTCCATGGTGCTCATTGCGTTCAAGTCTACTGTCACCTTCCACCGGGCACCCGGAACAGCCGGAGGCGCGAGGGTCCATGTTTGCCCGGAACGGGCTTCCGGTTCCGTCCTGTCCAACACCCTCGTCAAATCTCTGCCTTCCGTAGCCTGCTGGGATCTGCCTTTCACAACCACGTCCGGCGGGCAAATATTCCGCAAAAGTGCAAGACTAGAACCGGTTCCCCCGCAGTGAAGCCGCGGTTCGTCCATCCAGGAGGAAATTCATGTCGTTTGTCCGCTTTCTCGCCCGGCCCATGCTCGCCTCCAGTTTCGTCCTCGCCGGCATGGACAAGCTCAAGAACGCGGATGACACTGCGGCACAGCTGTCCCCGTTGCTGCGCCGCACGGCCGACGCACTGCCGTTCCAGCCCAACGAAAAAGTCCTGGCCCGGGTGATCGGCGGCACCCAGATCGGTGCAGGCGTCTGCTTCGCCCTCGGCAAGTCCGCCCGGCTGGCAGCCACCCTGCTCGCCGTCATTTCGGTCCTGAACAGCTACGTTGAATGGCGCAGCGCGGACATCTCCTCAAAGGAAGCCCGCGACGCCCGCCGCAAACAGCTCCTGAAAAACGTCACCCTCACCGGCGGTGTGCTCCTCGCCGCCGTCGATACCGCCGGCAAGCCCAGCCTGGCCTGGCGCGCCGGCCACCTGGCCGCGGATGCCAAGAAGAGCGCCGGACACCTCGCCGCCGATGCCCGGAAGAACACCAACAAGCAGCTGAAAAAGGCCGACAAAGTCGTCCGCAAAGCCGTAGACCACTCAGCCGGAGCTTAAGACGGTAATGACTGGCACCACCCCCTCTGCAGCTGCCCTTTCCCACCCTGCCGGCCCCTATTCTGCCGACGTCGGTCCGCACTGGCCCGCACCCTTTGCCGCACGGCCGGTCGATGCCACTGTCACGGTTCCAGGCTCCAAGTCCTTGACCAACCGGTACCTCGTGCTCGCCGCCCTCGCGGACGGACCGTCCCGTCTGCGGGCCCCCCTGCACTCCCGGGACTCGGCACTGATGATTGAGGCCCTGCGGCAGCTGGGGGCAACCGTCACGGAGGTTCCCGGCGACGGCGCCTTCGGCCCCGACCTGGAAATCATCCCGATCAGCATTGACGGCGACGCGGCGGACACCGCGATCGACTGCGGCCTGGCCGGCACGGTCATGCGCTTTGTGCCTCCGGTCGCGGCGCTGCGCCGCGGTGAGTCCCGCTTCGACGGCGACCCGCACGCCCGCAATCGCCCGATGGGCACCATCATCGAGGCCCTGGCCGGTTTGGGAGTGGCAGTGACCGCACCCGACGGCGGTTCGGCGTCGTCGTTGCCCTTCACCGTCCACGGCACTGGCGAAGTACGCGGCGGCCACCTCATCATCGACGCCAGCGCATCGTCCCAGTTCGTCTCCGCCCTGCTGCTGGCGGGGGCCCGCTTTACCGAGGGACTCCATCTCGAACACGTCGGAAAGCCCGTGCCGAGCCTGGACCACATCAACATGACCGTGGCCGTGCTGCGCGGGGTGGGCGTGGCGGTCGATGACTCGGTGCCGAACCACTGGGTCGTCTCCCCTGGCCCGATCCGCGCCTTCGACCAGCGGATCGAGCAGGACCTCTCGAACGCCGGGCCGTTCCTCGCGGCGGCCCTGGCCACCCGCGGCACCGTGCGGATCCCGAACTGGCCCGCGAAGACCACGCAGGTCGGTGACCTCTGGCGCGGCATCCTGACCGCTATGGGCGCAACCGTGACAGTGGACGGCGGCACCTTGACCGTCAGCGGCGGCCCGGAGATCAAGGGCGGCGACTTCGACGAGACCAGCGAGCTCGCCCCCACCGTGGCGGCGCTTTGCGCCCTCGCCGCCGGCCCCTCCCGGTTGAGCGGCATCGCCCACCTCCGGGGCCACGAAACGGACCGGCTCGCTGCCCTCGTCACCGAAATCAACCGCCTCGGCGGCGACGCAGAAGAGACCGCCGACGGTCTTATCATCCGCCCGGCCACGCTGCACGGCGGTGTGGTGCACAGCTACGCGGACCACCGCATGGCCACGGCCGGCGCCATCCTTGGCCTTGCCGTGCCCGGCGTAGAGGTCCAGGACATCGCGACCACGGCCAAGACCATGCCCGATTTCCCGCAACTCTGGGAAGCGATGCTGGCACAGGGATCCGCCGCAGATGAGGACACCGCCGGTGGCACGCAGCACTGATTCCTGGGACGAGTCCGACGTCCGGATCCGACCGAACAAGAAGGGCACCCGCCCCCGCACCAAGGACCGGCCCAGTTACGACGACGCCGTGACCGGACGCATCATCACCGTTGACCGCGGCCGCTACACCGCCGTCGTCGGCGAAGGAACTCCCGACGAACGCAAGATCATCGCGGCACGGGCCCGGGAGCTGCGCCGCAACCCCGTGGTCGCCGGCGACTTCGTGTCCCTCGTCGGGGACGTCACCGGCGAGCCCGACACCCTCGCGCGGCTGGTCAAGATCCAGGACCGCAAGACGCTCCTGCGCCGCAGCGCCGATGACACGGACCCGATCGAACGCGCCGTCGTGGCCAACGCCGACCAGCTGGTTGTGGTGGTCGCCGCCGCCAATCCCGAGCCGCGGACCGGGTTCATCGACCGTGCACTGGTGGCCGCGTACGACGCCGGCATCGAGCCGCTGCTGCTCGTCACCAAGGCCGACGTCAAGGATCCCGCCGAGCTGCTCTCCAATTACCAGCACCTCGATTTCCCCGTCATCATCTCCAAGACCGCGGACTCCGCCGCTTCCGGCATCGACGCCCGTTCCGACGACGGGCTTTCCGCCCGGCTCGACAAGGACGCGGTGTCCCAGCTGCGCGACTACCTCGACGGCAAGGTCACCGTGATGCTGGGCCATTCCGGCGTCGGCAAGTCCACCATGGTCAACGCCCTGACCGGGGCCGAGCGGGCCACGGGAGGCGTCAACGCGGTCACCGGCCGCGGCCGCCACACGTCCTCCTCCGCCCTGGCGCTCAAAGTCAACGATGCGCCAGCCGGCAGCTGGATCATCGACACCCCAGGCATCCGGTCCTTCGGGCTGGCCCATGTGGATCCGGACCGGATCCTCCGCTCCTTCCCGGACCTGGAACCGGGCACCGACGACTGCGAACGCGGCTGCAAACACGACTCCACCGCCGTCAATTGCGGCGTCGACAAGTGGGTTGCGGCCGGGCACGCGGGGCCCTCCGGACCCGCCAGACTCGCGTCCCTGCGCCGGCTGCTGGGCACGGATCCGCGGCTGGAAGCGCAGGAAACCAAGGAACTTGGCACCGTTTCCTAAGCCCGCCCGGCAACAGGGCCTGCGGCGCCGTGCCGCGGCCTCCCGCCCGGCGGCCCGGTTTGACGGTAGTTTGGAACCATGAGCCAACCCGCTTCGAGCTACAACGATGACCTGCGCCTTGCCCATGTACTGGCAGATTCGGTCGATTCCCAGACCATGAGCCGCTTTAAGGCGCTCGACCTTCGGATCGAGACGAAGCCCGACCTCACGCCCGTGACCGATGCCGACAAGTCCGCCGAAGAGGCCATCCGCGGCCAGCTCTCCCGGTCCCGTCCGCGCGACGCGGTCCTGGGCGAAGAATTCGGCAGCTCGGGCCACGGCTCCCGCCGCTGGATCATTGACCCGATCGATGGCACCAAGAACTTTGTCCGCGGCGTCCCGGTCTGGGCCACCCTGATCGCCCTCGTCGATGAGGGCGAGCCGGTGGTCGGTGTCGTCAGCGCACCGGCACTGGGCAAGCGCTGGTGGGCCGCCAAGGGTGCGGGCGCCTACACGGGCCGCTCGCTCGCCGCCGCCACACGGCTGAAAGTATCCAACGTCTCCAAGCTCGAGGACGCCTCGCTGTCCTACTCCAGCCTTGGCGGCTGGAAGGAACGCGGGAACCTGGACGAGTTCCTGGGCCTCACCGAGGAAGTGTGGCGTACCCGCGCCTACGGTGACTTCTGGTCGTACTGCCTCGTGGCCGAGGGGGCTGTGGACATCGCCTGCGAACCCGAGCTGAACCTCTACGACATGGCCGCGCTGGTGCCGATCGTGACCGAGGCCGGCGGCCGCTTCACCTCGCTCGAGGGCGAGGACGGCCCCTTCGGCGGCAACGCCCTCGCCACCAATTCGATCCTCCACTCGGAAGTCCTCAAGCGGCTCAACCCCGGACTCGACGACCTCCTCTAGGCTCAATCACGGCGCAATCGAACAAACTGCGGCGGCAGCCCCCACCCGGGGCCTGCCGCCGCTTTTTGTTCGACGAACATGCGTTTTTCGCACGTAACAATCCGCTTCACAATCGCTGGCCGTCTTTTCCCCGGCTGCGCGGATGTCCTACGCTCGATGCAGGTCACGAGTGCCAGCGCTAAACCCCGGTTTGCTGGCCGGCAACCCTCCAGACGCGGTGGGGTGCCCCGGGTGACGACCTGGCCGGTCCGGAACGGACCCGGCAAGCGCGGATTCCCATGATGTGGGGTCCTGGTCGAGTGAGGTCCCATGACAACTGCCATTTTTCCCGCAGCCCCCGAATTCCACGCCGCTGCGGCCCGTCCGCTGGCCGCCGTCACCGGCGCCGAAATCCAGGCCCCGCTGATCACCGGCGGCCACGCCCGCTACGCCAACCTCGACTACGGCGCCTCCGCCCCGGCACTGTCCGTCGTCTCGGCCTACTTGAACGAAATCCTGCCGTACTACGCGAGCGTGCACCGCGGCGCCGGCTACGCTTCGCAGATCAGCACGTCCGTCTACGAGAACGCCCGGGACATCGTGCGGGACTTCGTGGGCGGCCGGCCGGACGATTCGGTGATCTTCACCCGCAACACCACCGATTCCCTAAACCTGCTGGCCGGCTGCCTGCCGCTCCGCGACGGACGGCCGGTGGGCGAGGTCCTCTACCTCGACATCGAGCACCACGCCAACCTCCTGCCCTGGCAGAACGTCCCGCACCGCAGCGTCGTGGCCGCCCCCACCCTCGCGGCCACTGTGGACCGCCTGCGGGACGAGCTCGCCCGCGGCGGCGTGAGTCTGCTGGCCGTCACCGGCGCTTCCAATGTCACCGGGGAGATCCTGCCGATCCGGACTCTTGCCACACTGGCGCACGAGTACGGCGCCAGGATCGTCGTCGACGCCGCGCAGCTGGCCCCGCACCGGCGGATCGACATCGCCGCGGACGACGTCGACTACCTCGCCTTCTCGGGGCACAAGCTTTACGCCCCGTTCGGCGCCGGCGTGCTGGTGGGGCGGACGGACTGGCTCGACGCCGGCACCCCGCACCTGGCCGGCGGCGGCGCGGTCCGGGACGCCCGGCTCGACTCCGTCAGCTGGACCACCGGACCCGCCCGGCACGAGGGCGGCTCGCCGAACGTCCTCGGCGCGGCCGCCCTGGCCCGCGCCACCCAAGTGATCGCGGCCCTGGACCCGGAGCAGTGGCAGGCCCACGAGGACGCCATCCGGTCCTTCCTCGTCGAGGGTCTGCACGGCATTGACGGCGTGACCGTTCACCGGATCTTTGCCGATTCGACTCCCGCTTCTTCCCCCGGAGTCGATCTGCCGGGCACCGGCACCATCGGCGTCGTGAACTTTTCGGTGGAAGGCTACGACGCCGGGCTGGTGGCCGCCTACCTGTCGGCCGAACACGGCATTGGCCTGCGCGACGGCCGCTTCTGCGCCCACCCGCTGCTCAAGCGGCTCGGCCTGCCTGCAGGCTCCCTGCGCGCCAGCTTCGGCCTCGGCTCACGGCTGGAGGACGCCGAGCGCCTGTTGGCCGGCCTGCAGCAGCTGCGGCAAACGGGACTCGGCTGGGACTACGTGGTGGACGCCGGCCGCTGGGTGCCGGCCAACGATACCCGCAGCTACCCTCACTGGGCGCCGAACACCCCGGGCACCGCTGGTGCCGCGCCGTGCACGGAGGACTAGGCACGGCGGACTAAGCAGGCGTACTAACCCGAGGCAGGATCAGGACCCCAGCGCCGGTGCGGTAAATTCGAAAGGTATCTGAAACCAGCAGGACCTTCCCGAAGGAGATCGCACGTGGCAAGCGGCGGACCCCAACTGCACAGTAGCTCCAAACTGCACAGTGGTTCCAAACTGCACAGTGGCCCCAAACTCCACAGCGGCCCCAAACTGCACAGTGAACGTCGCCAGGAACTCGGACAAAGCTTCCAGGACGGCGGGGAGCACTATGAACGCGTCCGCCCTAGCTATCCGCAGGAGTCGGCCGACTGGCTGATTCCGGCGGGGGCCAAGGACGCCGCGGACATTGGCGCCGGCACCGGAAAGTTCACGGCGCTTCTGGCAGAACGTGGACTGCGCACGGTGGCTGTTGACCCCTCAGCGGACATGCTCGAGCAGTTGCGCCGGACCCTGCCCGGTGTCACCGCCATCGAGAGCAGTGCCGAGAAGACGGGCCTGGAGCCAGAGACGTTCGATCTCGTCACGGTCGCCCAGGCATGGCACTGGTGCGACCCTCGCCTGGCCAGCGCCGAGATTGCCCGGATCCTGCGGCCGCACGGCGTGCTGGGCCTGATCTGGAACCAACTGGACACCGCTGTGCCCTGGGTGCACCGGCTCTCACGCATCATGCACGCCGGGGACGTCCTCAAGCCACACTTCCGCCCGCCGGTGGGCCCCGAGTTCACCGGAGTGGAGAGCCACCTGACCCGGTGGGAGGATTCCGTCACCACGGAGGACATCCAGGAGCTGACCAAGTCCCGCAGCTACTACCTCGCGGCATCGGAGTCCACCCGGGCCAAAGTCATGGCCAACCTCGACTGGTACCTGCACGAGCACCTGGGCCACGCCCCCGGCGACGTGCTCCGGTTGCCTTACCTGACCCAGACGTGGCGGGCCTTCCGGATTGCGTGAGGCCATCGCCGGGGCTTATCGTTTCGGTATACCTAATAATTACTTGTAGTCGCACAAAACTTTGACACTGGCTGCTATTCCGGCCAGCCAATCATCGCGTCAACGTGGACGCGCCAAATCACAGGAGCGGCAGTGCTGGATGTAAAGGGCCACGAGCAACCGCCCCAGGGCGCACAGACCTACAAGCATCCGGGTGCCCGCAGGGCGCTGATCGGCCTGTTGGGGCCAGCGTTCGTGGCGTCAATCGCGTACGTGGACCCCGGAAACGTGGCCGCCAACCTGACCGCCGGCGCCCAATACGGCTACCTGCTTGTGTGGGTCCTCGTGGCCGCCAACATCATGGCAGTCCTGGTCCAGTACCAGTCCGCCAAGCTCGGGATCGTCACGGGCAAGAGCCTCCCGGAGATTCTCGGCGAGCGGCTCAAGCCCTTCTGGCGGCGCGCCTTCTGGCTGCAGGCCGAAGTCGTGGCCGCCGCCACCGACCTCGCAGAGGTAGTGGGCGGGGCAATCGCCCTGTACTTGCTTTTCGGACTCCCACTCCCCCTCGGCGCCGTGATTGTCGGCGCGGTGTCGATGCTCCTGCTCGCGGTGCAGGCCCGGCAGAAACAGCGGCCCTTCGAATTCATCATCATGTTCCTGCTCGGCATCATCACCATCGGCTTCCTCGCCGGGCTGTTCATCAGCCCGCCGGATCCGGGGGCGGCCCTGGCCGGGCTCGTGCCCGGCTTCCAGGGCCCGGACACGGTGCTGCTGGCCGCCAGCATGCTAGGCGCCACCGTCATGCCGCACGCCATCTACGTCCACTCGGCCCTGTCCCGGGACCGGCACCGGCCAGACGAACACCAGCATGTTCCCCCGGCGGCCGTCGCGCGCCTGGTCCGGGCTACCCGGTTCGACGTCGTGGCCGCGCTGGCCATCGCCGGCCTGGTCAACATCGGCATGCTGCTCCTTGCCGCCTCCACCCTCGGCGGCGAAGAGGGCACGGACACAATCGAGGGCGCGCACGCCGCCATCACCGCCAACCTCGGGCCCATCGTCGGCGTGATCTTCGCAGTCGGGCTGCTCGCGTCCGGCCTGGCATCGACGTCGGTGGGCTGCTATGCCGGCGGAACCATCATGCAGGGTCTGCTCAAGATCCGGATCCCTGTCATGGCCCGCCGCGTGGTGACCCTGATTCCGGCCGTTGTGCTGCTGGCAGTCGGCTTCGACCCCACCTGGGCACTCGTGTTGAGCCAGGTGGTCCTCAGCTTCGGGATTCCCTTTGTCCTGGTCCCGCTGGTGGTGCTGACCAGCAATAAGACCCTGATGGGCCGGTTTGCCGACGGCCCGGCCCTCCGAGTCGCCGCCATCATCAGCGTGGTGCTCGTCGTGGCACTTAACCTGGTCCTGCTGTGGCTCACTTTCTCCGGAGGCAGCTGAAGGTAGGCTTAGGTCTGTGAAGACCAGTACGCCCTCCTCCTCGATCGAGGACTACGTCAAGGTCATCTATTCGTTCACCGAGTGGCAGCGGAAGCCGATCACCTCCACGCAGCTGGCGCAACGCCTTGGCGTCGCCAACTCCTCGGTTTCGGAAATGGTCCGCAAGCTCAAGGACCAGGGCCTCGTAGACCACAAGCCCTACAGCGCCGTCACGCTGACCAGCGACGGCGTCCGGCTCGCCCTGTCCATGGTCCGGCGGCACCGGCTGATCGAGACTTTCCTCGTCCGGGAGCTCGGGTACCGCTGGGACGAGGTCCACGACGAAGCAGAGCTCCTTGAGCACGCCGTCTCCGACACCTTCATTGAACGGATGGCCGCCAAGCTGGGAAACCCGACACGGGACCCGCACGGCGATCCCATCCCCGCCGCGGACGGCTCCGTGCTGGTGCCCGCCGCCCACCGGCTGAGCGAACTCGACGACGGCCATACCGGCCGGATCACGCGGATCAGCGACGAGAACCCGGAGCTCCTGCGCTACCTCGCCGCCGAGGACATCGATCTCGACGCCGAAGTGGAGGTGGTGGGCCGGAGGCCGTTCGGCGGCCCGATCGTGGTGCGGATCGGTTCCGCCGCGGAGCCGCGGGAATTCGATTTTGCCGAGGAAGTCGCTTCGGCCCTCTGGGTCCACAGCGACGCCGCGCACGCAGGCTGCAGCGTTACCGGCCCATGAGTGAAAAGTGAGCTGAGTGAAGAGCGTGCTGGACGAGCGCCGGGCCGCGCCGCGCCCCGGCGTGCCGGGCTGGAAAGCCTGGTCCGCCGTCGCCGTCGGCGGGCTGATCGGAACTGAGCTGCGGTTCGGCGCCGGCCTGATTTTTCCCGAAAGCGCCGGCGCGGTGCCATGGACCACGCTGGCGATCAACGTGGCCGGGAGTTTCATCCTGGCCACCCTGACCACCATCTGGATCGCGCGGCCACAGACGGCCTTCTGGCTGCGTGCCGGTATCGGTCCTGGCCTCCTGGGGTCCTTCACCACCTTTTCAGCGCTCGTGATAATCCTTGACCAGCAGATCCGCGCCGGGTTCCACGCCACATGGCTGGCCTACCTCGGGCTCTCGCTCGTCCTCGGTCTCGGGGCCGCGGCCGCCGGCTGGAAAACCGGCAAAGCGATTGCCGACCTCGGCGGGGGTGCCCGATGATGACCGCGCTCGTGGTGGGGTTATGCGGGGTGGCGGGAGCACTGCTGCGGTTCGCCGTCGACTCCTGGTTTGCGCACCATCAAGGTTCCCGTCCGCACTGGCCGTGGGCAACGTTTGCGGTCAACGTCGCCGGATCGTTCATCATCGGTTTGTCCGTGGGCCTGACCGGCCACCTGGAGTTGGGAGCCGACTGGCACGCCGCCATCGCGACCGGGCTGGCCGGCGGCCTGACAACCTTCAGCTCATGGACCACAGCAACGGTCCGTCTGGTCAGCGAAACCCGTTACCGGGCGGCGGCGCTCAACATAGGCTCGAATCTCATCGCGGGCCTCGCGGCCGCGGCCCTCGGACTCTTCCTCGCCGGCTAAGACTCCCCCAGCCCGCTGATGGCCTGCCTCAGCCCGGCCAGGACCGGGCCCGCGAGCGAGTGTGTCGAGCCTTACACCGGGGCGTCCCGGTGGCTCCGGGCCGCCGTCGTTCCCGTATCGTTGAAGGATGGTTACCCGACGTGAAGCAGCCCAGATCCTCGACATTCCCCTGGAGATGGCGCACCGTCACGGCATCCCCTCCCGGCTGTCCGAGGCCGAGCTCGGCGAGCTGCTGGACAACCCCCCGGCATGGCTGGTCCAGTCCAAGGCAAACCGGACAGGCAAGCGGCCCATTTGGGTCCAGATCACCTGCGCCGTCTGCGGATTCTCCGAAGCCGCACGGCCCAAGAAATGGTGGCCGGACTTCACCTATGTCTGCTGCGCCCACCATGAGGCCCGCGACATCCCCGTCCTCGGCCCCGGGCTCGTGCGCAGTGTGTACGACGGCGTCGGCAGCCGCTTCGCAGGGATCGTGGACGCCGCGGTTCCCGAGGCGTAGCTTAAAAGACGGGGCTACTCCGGGCCCCTGCCGTGAGGGAGAGCACCATGCCTGACAAGACGCCGCACCAAAGCGTGTCGAAAAAGCCGGTTAAAACGATCAAGGAAAAACGGGCCGAGAAAAAGGCGAAGCACATCGTTGATGCCCACACCGATCCAGTGGCACACATCAAGAAGCGCTGAACACTCAAAGGGGCCGGAAGCCGTTGCTTCCGGCCCCTTGCTGTGTCCCCTAACTTGTTCGTTTGCCGGGCCCCGGGGGCATTGGGGCTCACCCGAAACGGATGATGCGGCGGGACTCCCGTTGGCGCTTTAGTGGTCTTGGGATCCAACCGTCATGTCCCCGATTCCGTGGCCCTGTCCGCGCGAGGCCGTTCCAGCTATTGAGCAGTTCCACCTGTTGGCCGCCCGGCCCGGCACCGGAATCATTCGACGCGGGTGGTGACGCCCCGGCAGGGACCGCCCACACTAAGACCAGTGCGCCAGACAGCGTGCTCGACACAGACCGGAGGAATACCAGTGACAACCACACCGGAGACTGAGGCCCACGGGCCGGTCGACTTCGTACTCCTCGAGTTCCCCGTGGCGGGACTGACGGGACGGGCGAGTGAGGAACTCGTCAAGCTCGTCGAGCAGGGCGTGATCCGCCTATTCGATCTCCTCGTCGTCATGAAGAATGACGACGGCACTGTCGAGGTGCTCGAACTTACCGACCCAGGTGGTCCGGCGGCGGGGTTCTCCTACTTCGACGGCGCGCAGACCGGGCTTTTGGGCGATGACGATATCGCCGAGGCATCGGCCGCGCTTCTCCCAGGGACGGTTGCCGCGCTGATTGTCTACGAGAACATCTGGGCGGCACCGTTCGTGGCGGCGGTACGCGACAGCGGGGGCGAACTCATCGCGAGCACCCGGATCCCTGCGCCGGACGTGATGGAAGCCCTCGACGCCCTCGAGGCCCGCGACGCCGAGTCGCCGGCACCTGCCGCGGCGCCGTTACCTGACGCGTAAGACCTGACACATCATAAGAAGCGATCCGACGGGAGAAAATTATGGGACTTCTTAGGGGTATAGGGCGGACGGCGGTCGTTGCCGGGACAGCCAGTGCGGTCAGTGGCCGCGTCCAGCGCCGGCAAGCCAACAAGTTCGCCGAGAAGGACGCCGCGACCGCGGCCAAGCAGCAGGAGGCCTACGATGCGCAGATGGCCCAGCAGCAACCCCCACC
>NZ_CAKKMF010000082.1 GCF_918697925.1 Arthrobacter sp. Bi26 | reverse complement strand
CCTTCATCCCCTCCGCCGCACTCCTCCTCCGCCGCCGGTTCTCCCCATGTTTGGCGTCCCCCGCCGGGGTGTCCGGCCAAACCGCCGATATTCTGCAGCGCTGGAGATTCATACCTGGGGAATTTCAGCGGATGACCCTGCCTCGCAGCACCTGCCGCACCTCATCGATCACCTTTTGCGGGTTGTAGACGACGTCCTGGTAGCCGTATCGGAGGACCGCATAGCCGGCCAAGGTGCTGGCGTTGTTGCGCCCCCGGTCCTTTCTGACCTGCGCGCGCTCAAGGTGGGTGCTCCCGTCGATCTCCACGATCAGGAAGCCTTCGAGCAGGAAGTCGACAATCCCGATCCCCGGGAGCTGCACCTGCGTCTGGGTGTAGATTCCCTGGCTCCTGAAGAGCAGCCTGGCAACGACCTCGATCGCCGAGTCAGCCGTGCCGTCGACCAGGTCCAGGACTGCGCGGGCGGCCCCGTTCCGGTTTCCCGGCAGCCGCTGCCTGAGGTAATCGAGCGCGGTGCGGCCCTGCAACAAGGCACTTTCCACCATGACGGCGGCATCCACCGGGGGCAGGCAGCGCAGCGCATGAAGCAGTGTGTCCGTCAGGCTGGCCACGGGCTGCGGAAATTCCGGCGGGACTAGGCTTGCGCGGTGGATGACAGTTCCGGGCGCTGATCCGTGTGCGCACAGCAGGTGCAGTCGTTCGGGCTCATGGAGGCGCCATATGCCGTGGAACGGCGCGGCGGAGGCGCAGGTGAGCGTACCGTTGGCGAGCACGGCAGCCACGAAGTCCGCCCGCGCCCCGGGCAGCGCCACCACCCCATGGCGCAGGCGACGAATTTCCCCGGCAGCCACGGAAGTGCGGATCCCGTTCGACGTAAAACCGGCCTGCAGCAACGTGGCCGTGCGGGCAACCGAGCCGGCGTATCCCAGGTATCCCGCGAGGTCCATAGGGCAATCACACACGTGGCATGACACCCCCGGGCAGCCACCATGCCGGCTATGTGGACAAGTCCGCACCATCCGCGCCGCTGGTTTTCTCCGGTTTTGAGGACGTCCGACGGCGTGTCCCGCCACCGGCCGGCGTGTCCCGCCGCTGTCCGGCCAAACGTGGGGAAACTCAGCGCGACAACACCCGGCATCGGATCGAAATCTTATGACAACAAATTTACATCAAGGGCTGGACGCTATGACACAACTGTCATAGACTCGTTTCTGGGTTCACCAAATGCCTCCGGTGGATCTGATGCGAACGGAGAAATGGCCCCGGTTCGGCACAACGGAAGACTCGATCGTTGTGAGGAACCGGGGCCATTCCGTTTAAGGATCGCCAATCCCGAAGCGCCCAGCCGGAAGGACCGGCCGGGGCCAGGAAGTGAAGGCTGAGCGCCAGGCGCCGCCGGGCTAGCTGCTGCGGTCCACTACCGCGTGGGCGAAGCTGGTCAGCGAGGCCTTCACGACGCCTTCGGGCAGCGGTGCAAGGGCGGCAATGGCCTCATCGGCCCAGGCGCGTGCCACCACCCAGGACTGCGCGGTGACGGGGTGCTCCCGGAGTCCGGCCACGGCAGCGGCCAGGGCCTCGTCCGAGCTGAGGTCGCCGTCGATCAGCGTCAGCAGTTCGACGGCGGTCTGGTCCCCGTCGCGGGCGGCGTTGCGCAGCAGCAGCACGGGCAAGGTGGGGATGCCTTCGCGCAGGTCGGTTCCCGGGGACTTGCCGGACTTGACCTTGATCCCGGTGACGTCGATGACGTCGTCGGCGAGCTGGAAGGCCACGCCCACCTTCTCGCCGTACTCGACCAGGAGCGGCTCGTAGGCCTCGTCAGCGCCGGAGAAGATTGCGCCAAGCTGCCCGGATGCGGCCACCAGCGAGCCGGTCTTGTCCGCGATGACGGACAGGTAGTGCGCCAGGGGGTCCTCGTCCGGCCGCGGTCCCACGGTCTCGTGCAGCTGGCCCAGGCAGAGCCGTTCAAAGGTGCGCGCCTGGATGCCCAGCGCACGGGAGCCGAGCTCCGAGACCAGGATGGAGGCGCGCGCAAAGATGAGGTCGCCGGTCAGGACGGCAACGGAGTTGCCCCAGACCTCGTGGGCTGTGGGCGCCCCGCGGCGGAACGGCGCGGAGTCCATGACGTCGTCGTGGTACAGGGTGGCGAGGTGCGTCAGTTCGACGACGACGGCGGCCTGCACTACCGCGGGCAGGGAAGCGTCGCCAAGGTGGGCGCACAGCAGGGTCAGCAGCGGGCGGATGCGCTTGCCGCCGGCTTCCACGAGGTGACGCGACGTTGCGTCAGCCAGGGGATCGGAATTGGCAATGGCTTCGCGCAGCCGCTTCTCGACGCGCGCCAGGTTGGTGGTGAGAGCGGGACCCAGTTCGGGGTCGCCCGCAATGGCCGCGAAGCCTGCCGGCAGTTGGAGGCCGGTGGCGATCGCCGTGGTATTGAGGTCGGGTTCAGAGCTCGGCAGGCCGTGTCCGGCGTGCGTCCAGCTTTGATCTGCAGAGTTGGTCACGGGTTAACCCTAACTTTTGTTGCGGAAACCGCAGAGTTGGTGCCGGAGTGCGGAACGCTGTCCGTGGCGGGCGCGGCCTTGTTGGACGCGGCCTGGTTGGACGTGGCAGGTACCAGGGATTCCAGGACCCGGATGACCCGGTCCTCGAAACCCTTGGCGGCAGGATCGGTGAGGTTGGCCAGCAACCGCACCACGAAACGCATGAGCACGGGGACAGGCATGCCCGTCCGGAGGGCCAGTTTCATGACGGCCGGCTTGCCGATCAGGGCGGCGAACGCCCGGCCCAGCGTGAAGTGGGAGCCCCACTGCTGGCGCACGTAGTCTGCGTACCGGGCCAAGTGCGCGTCGGCGTCGGCAGCGCCCCAGCCTGCCGACGCGGACCGGGCAGCGCCGTCGATGATGAATTCGGCCGCAAAGCGGGCGGACTCCATGGCATAGGAGATGCCCTCGCCGTTGAACGGGGAGACCATGCCGCCGGCGTCGCCGAGGAGGAGCAGACCCGGCGAGTAGTGCGGGGTGCGGTTGAAGCCCATGGGCAGCGCGGCGCCGCGGATCTCGCCCACCTGGTTTTCCGGGGTGAAGCCCCAGTCGGCGGGCATGCCGGCGGTCCATTCGCGCAGCACCTGCTTGTAGTCCAGCTTGCCGAAGTCCTTCGAGGAGTTCAGGATGCCCAGGCCCACGTTGGAGGTGCCGTCGCCGACGCCAAAAACCCAGCCGTAGCCGGGCAGGAGCTTGCCGTCGCGGCCGGGCAGCTCCAGCCAGCCTTCCATCCAGTCGTCCTCGTGCCGCGGCGAGGTGAAGTAGGTCCGCACGGCCACGCCGAGCGGCCGGTCGTCGCGTTTGCCGATGCCCAGCGACACGGCGGTGCGCGTCGAGTTGCCGTCCGCCGCGAGCACGACGTCGGCGGTGAAGTCGCGCGTTTCGCCGGTCTTGCGCCCCGAGTTGTCCAGCAGTGAGGCGCGGACGCCCGTCACCCGGCCATCTTCGGAGTGCAGCGCCTCGGTGACACTGTGGCGTTCGAGCACGACGGCGCCCGCGGACTGGGCGTGGCGGGCCAGCTGTTCGTCGAAGCCGAGCCGGGTCCGGATCAGCCCGTACCGCGGGAAGTCGGCAACCTCCGGCCAGGGCAGTTCGATCGTGCGGCCGCCGGCGATCAGGCGCAGGCCCTTGTTCCGCCGCCAGCCCTCGGTTTCAGGATGCGCGAGTCCCAGTTTCTGGATCTCGCGGACCGCGCGGGGAGTCAGGCCGTCGCCGCAGACCTTCTCGCGGGGAAAGCTGGTTTTCTCCAGCACCGTCACGTCAATGCCGGCTTTGGCAAGGTAGTAGGCGGCGGTGGATCCGGCCGGGCCCGCTCCGACAATCAGTACATTCACGACGCGTAGCGGCTAACGCCCGGGCCGGGTGATGTTGCGGCGCAGCTTGGCCACGGGTCCGGTGTGGGCTGCCAGCGCGGCGGCGCCGGCGGCGGGATCGCTTGTGGGGCCGGCCAACGGTTTCTGGGCCCGGTGCACGGCGACGATGCCGCCGCTGAGGTTGCGGTAGGTCACGGATTCCCAGCCAGCCTCCTGCAGCCAGGCCGCGAGGTGGTCCTGGTCCGGCCACGCGCGGATGGATTCGGCGAGGTAGACGTAGGCGTCGGGGTTGGAGGAGACCTTGACGGCGATGGCGGGCAGGGCCCGCATAAGGTATTCGGTGTACATGGTGCGCCAGAGCGGCACCACGGGCTGGGAGAATTCCGCGATGACCAGCCGGCCGCCGGGCTTGGTGACCCGCAGCATCTCGGCCAGGGCCTTCTTGGGCTCGTTGACGTTGCGGAGGCCAAAGGAGATGGTGCTGGCATCAAAGGTGTTGTCCGCGAACGGCAGCCGGGTGGCATCCCCGGCGATGAAGTCGATGTCCGGGCGGCGGCGCTTGCCGACCTTGAGCATGCCGAGGGAGAAATCACAGGCGATGACGTTGATGCCGGCGTCGGCGTACGGCTCGCTGGACGTGCCGGTGCCGGCTGCGAGGTCCAGGACGCGCTGGCCGGCCGATACGCCCACGGCCTCCACCACCACCTTGCGCCAACGCCGCGTCTGCCCCATCGACAGGACATCGTTGACGACGTCGTATTTGGGGGCGACGTCGTCAAACATCGTGGCTACTTCGTCCGGACGCTTATCCAAGGATGCTCGGTTCACCCAGCCATTGTCTCAAATGATCGGCTCCCCCACGAACGGCGCGCGAATCAACGCGGCTTTCACCTGCGGGAACGGCCGCCGCCGCCCCGTTCAGGCACTGCCGGACCCTGTTTATCCACGGTATGGGCGATCACGGGCTAGTGTTATGCCATCATGACGAGCACGTTCCGCACCTTGACAGTCCCCCTCGATGCCGAAACTTTCCCCGGGGGTCTGCCGTCGTTTCTGGTCCGGGACGATGTCCTCTGCTGGACCCGCCGCGAGGCCGGGCTCGTGGGCTTCGGCGAGATCGCCAGGTTCACCGCCACCGGCCCCGAGCGGTTCCTGGAAGCGGACATCTGGTGGCGCCACCTGGTCCTGGAGGCGGACATCGAGGACGCCGTGGACTGCCCCGGCACCGGTCCGGTGGCCTTTGGCTCCTTCGCCTTCTCCAAAGTTTCTGCCCACGAGTCCCGCCTGCTGGTCCCCGAAATCGTCGTGGGGCTCCGTGACGGCCAGGCCTGGCTGACCCAGCTCACGCTTGACGACGGCGAACTCACCGAGGCGGGCGCCCGGGCCGCCCTGGACCGCTGGCTTGGCACCACCAGCGTCAATACCGGCACCGATGGCAGCACCGGTGCCAATACAGACTGCGCCGAGGTGGACGACCCGCTGCCCGGGGCAGCACAGGCGGGCGGCGCCGTCGTACGGCCTTTGCCGTTGGCGGCAGGGGCAACCCTGCACACCGGCTCGCTCAGCGAGGAAGACTGGATGGCCGCCGTTGCCGCGGGCGTCGAGGAGATCCGGACCGGCGCCCTGGAGAAGCTGGTGCTGGCCCGCGACGTCGTGGCCACTGTCCCCACCGGCGTCAAGGCCGCCGCGGTGCTCCGCGAGCTGTCGGCCCGGTACCGCGAGTGCTGGACGTACGGGGTGGACGGCCTGGTCGGGGCCACGCCGGAGATGCTGATCCAGGTGGAGGGCCGCACCGCGCAGGCCCGCGTCCTGGCCGGCACGCTGGACCGCCGAGACGCCGACGGCAAGGCGGGGTCCCCGATGGAATTCGCCGAACGGGTGCTGGCCGGCTCCGAGAAGCAGCGGCACGAACACGACATCGCGATCCAGTCCCTGACCACGCAGCTGGCCCCGTTTTCCGAGGCCATGAACGCCCACAGCGAGCCGTTCATCCTGGAACTGCCCAATGTGTGGCATCTGGCGTCCGATGTGAAGGCTGAACTGGCCGAGGTGGAAGGCCACGTCCCCACCTGCCTGGCCCTGATCAACGCACTGCATCCGACCGCCGCCGTCTGCGGCACTCCCACCACCGTGGCCGGGGCGCTGATCCGCAAGCTCGAGCACCTGGACCGCGGCCCGTACGCCGGGCCGGTGGGCTGGCTGGACGCGGCCGGTAACGGCGAGTGGGGCATCGCGCTGCGGGGCGCCGTCATCGAGTCCCCGCAGACGGTCCGGCTCTACGCGGGCTGCGGCGTGGTGGACGGCTCCGTCCCCGAGACCGAGCTCGCCGAGACGTGGGCGAAGTTCCGCCCTATGCTGGAATCGCTCGGCATCAGCAGCTAGCCAGCGGCGCCGGCGAGGCCGGCGAGGCTGGTGAGGCTCGCGGCGCTGGTGATGCTCGTGGCGCTGGTGATGTTGGCGAAACGGGGAGGCCAACGGCGCCGGCCAATCGGCAGGAATCCGGGATTACAGACAGATCGGGCGGTGGAGATATTGCATTTGGGTCTGGTTTAGTTATCCAATAGTGAAACTTAGTTTTCTGTGACGTACATCTCTTTGTCGGCGATACACTTTTTAAATCGACTTGAATACGCATCCCTCCTGCAAAAAAAGGTAAGAAAATGCAGATCTCCCGTTCGCTCCTGAGCAACCCCGCACTCAAGGCCGCCACGGTGCTCGCCGTGAGCGCATTGGCCCTCACGGCCTGCACAAACGCCTCCGAGACCGGGACCGGCGGCGCGGCCACCCCTTCCGGCAGCGCCGCGGCCAGCTTTGACCCCAGCACGGTCCAGAAGGACGATGCCCTGGCGGCCATGGTGCCTGAGGCGATCAAGGCCAAAGGCACTCTGACCGTGGGCTCGGACACCACCTACGCGCCCGCAGAATTCCTCGGTACCGACGGCCAGACCGCCGTGGGCTACGACGTCGACATCGCCAAGGCGATCGGCGCCGCGCTGGGCCTCAAGGTCCAGGTCCAGACTGCCGAATTCACCGGCATCCTTCCGGCCCTGGGCCCGAAGTACGATCTCGGGATCTCTTCCTTCACGATCAACCCGGAGCGGCTTGCCGCGGTGAACATGGTCAGCTACTACAAGGCCGGTACCGGCTGGGCAGTGCAGAAGGGCAACCCGAAGAACGTCTCCCTCGATGACCTGTGCGGCAAGTCCGTCGGCGTGCAGACCGGCACCATCCAGGAGGATCCGGACCTCTCTGACCGCAACAAGAAGTGCCTGGCCGAGGGCAAGCAGCCCATCAACATCGTGACGCTCAAGACCCAGACGGATATCACCACCCGCCTGGTCAACGGCAGCATCGATGCGATGGCGGCCGACTCCCCCATCGTCGGCTACGCGCTGACCCAGACCGGCGGCCAGCTCGAAAAGCTCGGCGAGGTCTACGACGCCGCACCGCAGGGCATTGCCGTCGCCAAGTCCGACACGGCCCTGGCGGACGTCATCCAGAAGACCGTCACCAAACTGATGGAAAACGGCTCCTACAAGAAGATCCTCGACGGCTGGGGCGCCGCTGACGGTGCCATCACCACGTCCGAAGTCAACCCGGCGGCCGCATCTTGAGCCTCCCCACAACCCCACCAACAGCAGGGGCAGAGATGGACAGCCATCAGGACAGTCACGCAGCACCGGTACTGAACAATGCGGTACCGGTGCGGCACCCCGGCCGCTGGATCAGCGCCGTCATCATCGTCGGGTTCCTTCTCGCCTTCCTGCAGAGCCTGTTCACGAACCCCAACTTCCGCTGGGACGTCGTGGGCACCTACATCCTGGACACCAAGGTGATCCAGGGCGTGATGTGGACCCTGTTCCTGACGTTTGCCTCCATGGTCCTGGCGATCGTCCTGGCCATCCTCTTGGCCTTCATGCGGCAGTCTGACAACCCTGTGTTCCGCTGGTCCAGCTGGACGTGGGTCTGGTTCTTCCGCGGCACCCCGGTGTACACCCAGTTGCTCTTCTGGGGACTGGCCACTGTCCTCTATCCGACGATCGTCCTTGGAATCCCGTTTGGTCCTGCAACCTTCACCTGGGTGACCTCGGACCCCACGCACGGCCTGATCCCTGCCATCCTTGGCCTGGGTCTCAACGAATCGGCGTATCTGGCAGAGATCTTCCGGGCTGGCCTGAAATCCGTGGACCAGGGTCAGAGTGAGGCTGCCGAGGCACTCGGCATGACCAAGGGCAAGATCATGCGGCGGATCATCCTGCCGCAGGCCATGCGCGTCATCGTTCCGCCTACCGGCAACGAGACCATCGGCATGCTGAAGACCACCTCCCTGGTTCTGGCTGTGCCGTTCACGCTGGACCTGACCTTCGCAACCAATGCCCTGGCCAACCGCATTTACCTTCCGATTCCGCTCCTGATTGTCGCCGCGTTCTGGTACCTCGTCATCACCAGCATCCTGATGGTGGGCCAGCACTTCATCGAGGCGCACTACGGCAAGGGCGTGGACAACCGGGTTCCGGCGGCAATCAACCCCGCCGCTGCCAAGGCCTCCGCGGCGGTGGCCCCCAGCGCCGCTGCCGAGCCGGACCTGAAAATGGACTTCCCCGAGGAGGAGGCGAAATGACGATCACCACAGAGCAGCCGCTGGTCAAGATCGAGGGCCTTCACAAGTACTACGGCACGCACCACGTGCTGCGCGGCATCGACCTGACCGTCAACCAGGGCGAGGTGTCGGTTGTGATCGGCCCGTCCGGTTCGGGCAAGTCCACCATGCTCCGCTGCGTGAACCTGCTGGAAACCATCAGTGCCGGGCGCATTTCGGTGGGCGGCGACCTGATCGGCTACCGCGAGGTCAAGGGCAGGCTCCATGACCTGAAGACCAAGGAAATCGCCGCCCAGCGCCGCGAAATCGGCATGGTGTTCCAGCGCTTCAACCTGTTCCCGCACAAAACGGCGATGCAGAACATCATGGAGGCCCCGATCCAGGTCAAGGGCCAGTCAAAGACCGTGGCGCGGAAGCGGGCCCTCGAGCTGCTGGACCGAGTGGGGCTCGGTGACCGCGCCGGCCACTACCCGTCCCAGCTCTCCGGCGGCCAGCAGCAGCGCGTTGCGATTGCCCGGGCCCTGGCCATGGACCCTGAACTCATGCTGTTCGATGAGCCCACGTCCGCGCTCGACCCGGAGCTCGTGGGCGATGTCCTGAACGTGATGAAGGACCTCGCCAAGTCCGGCATGACCATGATCGTGGTGACCCACGAGATCGGCTTCGCCCGGGAGGTCGGTGACCGCCTGACCTTCATGGACGGCGGCATCGTGGTGGAGTCGGGCGACCCGCGGGAGGTCCTGGCCAACCCGCAGCACCCCCGCACCAAGGAGTTCCTGAGCCGGGTGCTGTAGCCCGACGCGGAAGTTACCTGTCGATGCGCAAATGCCCTGTCGCTACCGTTATTCCGGTAGCGCCAGGGCATTTGCGCGTCGTGAGAAGGGTTGCGTGTCATGGCCACGCTGCGGAACGGGCTCGACGGCGGGGTACACCAAACGCGGCGAGCTTCTGTTCCAGCCGGCCCGGCTCCATGAGATCCGCCCAGACCCACCGCAGTACTCGGAGCCCCGTGGCCCGGATCCGGTTTTCGCGCTCTTTCTCGTCCACGACGGCCTGCGATGCGGTCCTGCCCCGAAGGTATTCGGGCTTCAGATATTTCTCGACGCCGTCGAACTCGCCCACCAGCCGGGCAGTGTCCCAGTAGTAGTCGGTGTAGCCCGCGAGACCGGCGCCGTCCCGGACCTCGTGCTGAAGTTCCGGCGGCTGGAATCCGGCGACGCACATGAGCCCGCGGCTGTAAGACTCCCCCGGGGACCCTGACCGCGGATCCGCGAACTCCACGGCAGTCCTGATCCGCCGCGCAGCCGCAGCGGTGTAATTGCCGTCGACACCCGCCAGCAGTATTTCCCTCGAGAGCGCGGGCAACCCCTGCGCTGCGTCCGGCCTGAGCACATGGTCCAAGGGAACGATTGCTTGAGCAAACGGCGTGAACGCAGCCAGATCCAGCACCGTACGGACCCTCCCCGTGACCAGGAGGCCTTCGCGCCGGAACACTTTGAGACCGTCCGGGCCTGCGTAGTGCCGCCGCACTCCCGCACGCGAGCGTCCGCCACCGTTCTGAAGCGTCAGCGCATGGACCGGATGACGCTGGCCAATGGTTGGAACTCCCCACACGGACGCGGCGGAGTGCCAGGCAAAAACTGTCGGGGCCGTGAACGTCTCCGCGGCAGCGCTAACCCGGAGCCGGTACTGTTCCCAAGGCTGCAGCGCCCGCCACGCCTCCCCGTCGACGTAGACGCCATGCCGCACGCGGACGAGCGCGCTCGATCGGCAGCGTTTGGCGAGCTCTTTCGGCGTGAGCCCCTGCTGGACGTGCTCGCGGGCCAGGATCAGTCTCGGTAACTCGTTCATGGAACGAAGATCCCAGCCTGGGATCGGCGGCGCCATGACCGGTTGCCCGGGTGTGGACAACCCGGCGCACATTCCCTTCGGCGACCCGCCTTCCGTCCGGCGACCCGCTTTCCGTCCGGCGACGCGCTTTCCGACCCGCGACGCGCATTCCGTCCAGCGACGCGCATTCGCTTCCGCGACGCGCACATTACCTGACGTGGCGGGTATTCGGGTGTCGGCCGGTATTTTGCGCAGCGCCGGGCACGGAGCGCGTCGTCGTGCCCGGCGCACTGCCGTCAGGTCTGCGGGAGGCCTTCCACGGCGGTGGCCACCGCGGCCCGGATGGCGCGGTGCAGTTCCCCGAGCCGGTGCCGGTCCGTGCGCACTTCGATGATGCTGCGGCCCTCCAGCGGCCCGGACAGCGCCTCGGCGAGTTCCGCCGTCGTGCCGACCCGGCGGTGCGCGACGCCGTAGGCCGCGGCCAGCGCGGCGAGGTCCACCCGGTGCGGGGTGGCGAAGAGGCGTTCGACGGCGGTGCCGTAGCGCCCCGCCGCGGCGACGGCGCCGTGCTCCAGGAGCCCGAAGATGGCACCGCCGGCGTCGTTGAGCACCACGATCCGCAGCTGCGGTTCGGCTTCCCCGGCGCCGAGCAGGAGTCCCCCGGCGTCGTGCAGGAACGTCACATCCCCCATGAGCACGGTGGTTTCCTGGTCCCCGCCCAGCGCAATCCCCGTGGCGGTAGACGTAGTGCCGTCGATCCCGGCCAGACCGCGGTTGGCGAACATGATGGCCTGCGGTTCCGCAGGGGGCGCCCCGGCGAGGTCGACGTCGCGGATCCCGTTCGAGGAGCCCAGTACCAGCTGCCCGCGGGCGTGCTTCCAGACTTCTGCGCCCGCCGACGGGCCGGTCGCTGCGGGGGACGCGGCCAGGATCAGGTCCACGGCGTGCTGGGCGGCGGCTCCAGCCAGCAGCCAGGCATCGAGCCACGCGGCAGCCCCGCGGCCGGCGAACTCCGCCAGGTCCGCCAGGGTTTCCAGCGGCAGTTCGGTGCGGCGGCCCGGTTCGTACCAGGCCACCGGAACCGGCTGGTACAGCGCGGAGGGGACGTCGGCCCGCTCCAGCAGCGCGCTCACCGGCCGGGAGAGCGTCGGCCGGCCGAAGAGCACCACACGTTCGATCGGCTGTGCCGAGTCCGCGCCGAAGTGCTCGATCAGCAGCCGGTAGGGCCCCACGGCATTCGGGCCGAAGCGGGCGTTGGAGGACGGCTCGGCCAGCAGCGGCAGGCCGTGCGCGCGGGCAAAGGCCTCGGCGACCGGACCGGCGTCGTGCCCGGCCAGCACCACGGTGCGCCGCTCCGGCAGGGCCGTTGACGCGGCCGGAAAGTCCAGTGCGAGAGGGTTCCGCGCGGCCCGGTACATGCCGCGTCCGGCCGCCGCGGGCAGTCGGTCGTCCACGGCCGGGACCAGCGGGTCGCGGAAGGCAAGGTTGACCTGCACCGGCCCGGGAGGCGCGTCCTCGAAGGCTCCCGTGGCGGCGCTGAGGGCCGTGTCCACGGCGCGCTGCGGATCGCTGCCCGCGGGCACGTCGACGGCGAAGCGGACGTGCTCGCCAAAAAGGTCCAGCTGCACGGTGGTCTGGTTGGCACCGGTCCCCCGCAGTTCCTCGGGCCGGTCGGCGGAGATGACCACGACCGGCACCGCGGCGTGGTTGGCCTCCATGACGGCCGGCAGCAGGTTGCCGACGGCGGTCCCGGACGTGGTGAGGACGGCGGCGGGGGCTCCGGCGGACAAGGCGAGGCCGAGGGCAGTGAAGCCAGCCGAGCGCTCGTCGATCCGGACCAGCAGCTCCACGCGTCCGGCGGCCTCAGCTTCGGCAAGGGCATAGGCCATGGGCGCCGAGCGCGACCCCGGAGACACCACCACCTGGCGCACACCGGCGGCGAGCAACGTGTCGACGGCGATGCGCGCCGCCTCCACCGCGGTCAGTCCGCCGGGGGTGGACGAGGCGGCAGCGGCATCCGCCGGACTCACATGTTCTCCGGCGTTTCGATGCCCAGCAGCTCCAGGCCGCCGGAGAGGCGGCGCAGCACCAGCGCGCACAGGGCCAGCCGCGAGTCCCGGACGGATTCCTCGGCCTTGAGCACCGGGCACTGGTCGTAGAAGGTCGTGAACAGCTGCGCGAGCTCAAAGAGGTAGCCGCAGAGCCGGTGCGGCTCGAGCGCGTCCCGGACCTTGTTCAGCGTCGCGTCGAACTCCAGCAGGTGCAGGGCCAGCGCGCGTTCTGCGGGTTCGACGACGGCGATCGCCGTGGCGGGCCCGCCCTCCCCGGCTGCCGCGAGGCCAGTTGCCTGGGTGCCGGCTGGCGTGATGCCAGTTGCCAGGGCGTCGGGGCCGCCGGTCATCTGCTCCAGCACCCCGGCCTTGCGCAGGATGGAGCGGATCCGTGCGGCGGCGTACTGCACGTAGGGTCCGGTGTTGCCGCTGAGGGCGAGCATGCGGTCGAAGTCGAAGACGTACTCGGTGTCGTGGCCGGTGGAGAGGTCGGCGTACTTGACGGCGCCGATGCCCACCTGCCGTGCGGTCACCGCGCGCTCCTCCTCGCTGAGCTCGGGCCGGCTGGCGTCAATGACGGCGCGGGCGCGGTCCACGGCCTCCTCGAGCAGGGCCATGAGCTTCACCGGGGCACCGGAGCGGGACTTGAGGATCTTCCCGTCTTCGCCGAGCACGTTGCCGATCTGCACATGCACGGCCTGGACTGCGTCCGGCAGCCAGCCGGCGTCGCGGGCGGTGGCCATGACCATGCGCAGGTGGACGTTCTGCGGGGCGCCGACGACGTAGAGGATCCGGTTGGCTTCCAGGTCGCGGACCCGGTAGCGGATGGTGGCGAGGTCCGTGGTGCCGTAGCCGTAGCCGCCGTCGGACTTGCGGATGATCAGCGGCAGCGGCTGCCCGTCGCGGCCGGTAAAGCCTGCGGGGAAGGTGCACAGGGCGCCGTCGCTGATCCGGGCGAGGCCGCGTTCCTCGAGTTCCTGGCACAGCTGTGCTAGATGCGCGTCGTAGGAGCTTTCACCGGCGATGTGGTCATCGGTGAGGCTGATGCCCAGGGTGGAGTAGATGGCGTTGAAGTAACGCTTGGACTGGGCGACCAGCCGCTGCCAGACGGCGAAGGTCTCGGCGTCGCCGCCCTGCAGGGCAACGACGCGGAGCCGGGCCCGGGTGGCGAAGCCGTCCTCGTCGGTGGCGGAGGAGTCGAACTTGGCCCGCGCGGCCTGGTAGAACGCGCTGGGGTCCTCCACCAGCAGCGCCGCCTCCGGGGAGTCCTCGCCGATCTCCAGCCAGTGTTCGATCAGCATGCCGAACGGGGTGCCCCAGTCCCCGATGTGGTTCTGCCGGATCACGGTGTCGCCTAGGGCTTCGAGCACCTTGACGAGGCTGTCCCCCACCACGGTGGTGCGCAGGTGGCCGACGTGCATTTCCTTGGCGACGTTCGGGGAGGAATAGTCGACGACGACGCGCTGGGGCGTCGCGGCCGGCGTGACCGCGGTGGCCTTGGACGCGGCTTGGACCGACTCTGCATTGAGCAGTTCCTCGATCCACGTGCCGTCGAAGCTCAGGTTGATGAAGCCGGGCCCGGAGATCTCCACACTGGTGCAGATGCCGTCCAGGTTCAGGGCTTCCACGATCTTCGCGGCGGCGTCGCGCGGCGGCAGTCCGGCTTTCTTGGCCAAGGCCATGGCGGCGTTGACCTGGATGTCGGCGAACTGGGAGGGCCTGACCACCGGGTCCGTGTGGCGGAACTCTTCGCCAAACGCGGTGGCAATTGCAGCCTGGACTCTGGGGACAACCAATTCGGCGGGATTATTCACACTGTTCAAATTATCAGTTCCGCCCCTCACCCGACGCCCCGCCCCAGAAGCAACGCGGGGTCAGATATCCCGGATCTGACCCCGCGTTGCTGTGTGTGGACTACGGACAGGCGAGGTGTCTAGGCGATGA
Source organism: Arthrobacter sp. Bi26 (assembly GCF_918697925.1). Taxonomy (GTDB): domain Bacteria; phylum Actinomycetota; class Actinomycetes; order Actinomycetales; family Micrococcaceae; genus Arthrobacter. The sequence goes on along the minus strand of NZ_CAKKMF010000082.1, from coordinate 6,893 downwards.
CGTAGCGCTGCATCATGTCGTTATCCTCGTGCTCCAGGATGTGGCAGTGCCATACGTAAGGCCCGGTGAACGAGGTCTGGAAAGCGGTTACGGAGCCGCCAGCGTTCGCGCCGAAGGGTACAACGATTCGGGTGACCTCTCCCGGCATGGCGATGACGGTGTCCTTCCACCCCCGTTCGTTGGCGGGGGGCGCCGTCGGTCCGCCTCTCAGGAACGCGGCAACCGGTGGTGGCGGAAACGAACCGGAGTTGGCAGCCACCGGTTGGGGCCCGTAATTGGCGGCCAGGTAGCCCGCAGAGTCGAATTTCTGCCTATTGAGCACCTGGAACTGGGTGAAGTGCAGGTGGATCGGGTGAGCGTCGACGGTGGTGTTGACCAGATCCCACTGTTCGAGGGTGTTTGTGCCGACCGTTGTGGTTGCGCCCGGGGCCTCAAAGGTCCTGTTGTTCAGCACTACCGAGAGTGGAGAACCCAAACTGTTGAGGTTTTCGACCAGCGTCATGGTCCGGATGGCTGCAACTGGCCGGGCCGCAGTGGCCAAGGGCGCGATGGGCACGGCGCGCAGAGTTGGGGGCAGCGGTGCTGTCCACCCGGGTGCATTTGTCACGGAGAACTGCATGATCTGAGAAAGGGGCAACCCGCCTCGCTTAGGTGCGCGCGGCCCTCCCGGGAACGGCGCGCGGGCGTCGTTGGTGAGAACGACCGTGGCGCCCGGCTTCAGCCCGGCGAAGTCGATCACGATGTCGGCCCGTTCACCGGGGCCGAGCAATAGCGTTTTTAGGGTAACGGGCGCGTTGAGCAGGCCACCATCCGAGCCGATCTGGACGAACGTGTTGGCCCGGCCTGCGGACTTGAGATTGAGATTGTAGAAACGGGCATTCGACCCGTTGTAGACGCGGAACCGGTACTTGCCCCGGGCGACGTTAAGGTTTGGCCACGCCTTGCCGTTGACCGTAGCTACGTCGCCAAAGAATTCGGGCGCCCACGGCCGGCCGGCTGTCCCGGGATTGACGTTGGGCGGGTAGAGGAAGGTGCCGTCGGCGTTGAACATACGATCCTGGATTACCAGCGGCTCCTCGAATGGCGCAGGTGGCAGACCGGTGGTGCCGTCGCCGGGGTCATCGCCGTTGCGAACAAGATAGCCGCTGGCAAGTCCCGCGAACACGTTTAGCCTGGTGATGCCCAGGGCATGGTCGTGATACCAGAGGCCGGCGGCCTCCTGCGTGTTCCCGTAATGGTAGGTCTTCGATGCGCCAGTGGCGAAGGTGTCGGTTGGGTCGCCGTCGTTGCCCGGGCTGGTGTTCCCACCATGCAGGTGCACGGAAGCCCGTGGACCTGTGGCGTCGGCGACGACGACGCCAGCCAGGTCGTAGTCGATGGCGGAAGCCAGCGGGTGAGCGCCGAGACTATTTACCACTGTCAGGTCGAACGGAACACCCTGCTTCGCCACGATGACGGGGCCAAGGTAGGTCTGCGAGACGGTACCGCCCCGGTAGGCAAATGTCGGTGTCGCGGCCATCGCACTGTGGAACTGATGAGTTGCATTGACCATCTCGATGGTTGCGCTGCCACCGCCCGTAGCATCGATCACGCCCAGGTTCGCCAGCGTCGGGAGTTGCTCGGTGAAAGGCGTGACCCCCGGCGGAACAGCCGCAGAGGCTGCCGATGTGATGACCGGCGCCAGTAGCAGACCTGCGCCCGCCGCAGCGCCGGCCTCAAACAGGGTTCTTCTCGTGATCTCCATGTCAGAAACGCTCCCCACCTAGTCCACCTACCGAACAAGTCGCAGACTACGGACAGAATCGTTGCACCGCAGCAGTGGCGTCCACCCGTGTTTGGACAGACCCACACTTGGTTCGCCTTCGGAACCACTCGCTGTCATGTGGCTTAAAGCAAGCAGACGCTCCCTCACATCCCGCCGTCGAACTGCGGAACGTGAGGGAGCGTCTGCCCGGAACGCGCCAAACGTGCGTAGCGTCGTGCCGTTGCTGTGTTGTAGCGCCGAAGGCTCTGCAGCCTCAGAAACCCTAGGCGTCGGTGCGGAACACCTGGACCACGGACGGACGCGGGGCGCGCACCTGGCCGGGCTTCGGCGTCGCACCGGCGGCGACGTAGTCCGGGAAGTAGGAGTGCTGTTCGGCGAAGGTGCCTTCCTCGCCCGGGTGCTGAACGGCAACGAATACGGTGCGTTCGTCGTCGTGGATGACCGGGCCGCAGGTCTCGGCGTCGCGCGGGACGGCGAGGAACTGCTCCACCTTGCCCCGTTCTGCACCGTCCAGGGTCACCTTGAAGAGCCCGTCGGCGTAGCCGATGCTGGAGGGCGCGCCGTCCGTGGAGATCCACAGGTTGCCCACGGAATCGAAGGCCACGTTGTCCGGGCAGGAGATGGGTGAGACCTGGCTGGCGGGGAACCCGGCGAAGTAGGCGGTGGAGTTCTTGGCCGGATCGCCGCAGACCATGAGCAGGTTCCAGCCAAACGTGGTGGAAGTCTGGTCCCCGGTCTCGGTGATTTCGACAATGTGGCCGTCGCGGTTGAGGGTGCGGGGGTTGACCTCGGTGGCCCCTTCCTTGCCGGGCTTGCCGCGGTCCGCGTTGTTCGTGCAGACCACATAGACCTTGCCGGTGTGCAGGCTGGGCTGGACGTCTTCGCAGCGGTCCATCTTGGTGGGGCCCACCTTGTCGGCGGCGAGGCGGGTGTACACGAGGACCTCTTCCACGGACATCCCGGCCACCTTGGACTGTCCGCCGACCACGAGGGGCAGCCAAACACCTGCGCCGTCGAAGGCTCCGTCGGCCGGAAGGTTGCCCGCGCCGTCGAACCCGGCGGCCGGGGAATTGCCCGTGAACTTGGCGACGTACAGGTCACCCTCCGAAAGGAGGGTCAGGTTGTGCGCGCGGTCGCCTTCCCGGTACTGATCCCTGGAGACGAACTTGTACAGGTAGTCGAAGCGCTCGTCGTCGCCCATGTAGGCCACCACGTGGCCGGACTTGGCGACAATCACGTTGGCGCCCTCGTGCTTGAAGCGGCCCATCGCGGAGTGTTTGCGGGGCGTGGAGGAGGGGTCGAACGGGTCCACTTCCACGATCCAGCCGAAGCGGTTGGCCTCGTTCTCGTAGCCGGGGTTGCGGGTGTCGAAGCGCGGGTCATCCTGTTCCCACTGGCGGGCGGTGGGCTTGCTGGTCAGGCCGTAGCGCTTGTCGGCGTCAGAGGTTCCGGGCGCGGCGAAGTAGCCGTTGAAGTTTTCCTCGCCGGAGAGGATGGTGCCCCACGGGGTGGTGCCGCCGGAGCAGTTGCCCAGCGTGCCCTTGATGGCCCGGCCGGAGGGATCGGCGGCGGTCTTCAGCAGCGCGGATCCGGCGGCCGGACCGTCGAGCTCGTAAGTGGTGTCGGTCAGGAAGCGGCGGTTCAGTCCGGCGCCCTGGACGTAGCGCCAGGGCTGGTTCGTGTCCGCGCGCTCCAGCTCGACCACCGTGAGGCCGTGGGCTGCACGGCCGATTGCGCGGGTCTCGGCGGCGTCGAATCCGGCCGGGAGCATGATGGACTCGTTGGTGTATTCGTGGTTGGTGAAGAGCACGGCCCGGCGGTCCTTGGAGCCAGCGATCGGCAGGATGTCCGTGTAGTCGTTGTTGTAGCCGAACTGGCGGGCCTGCGCCGCGGCGCTCTGGCGGTCCAGGTCGAAGGCCGGCGAGTTCTTGAAGAGCGGGTCGCCCCAGCGGATGACCGGCTGCCAGGTGTACCCGGCCGGGACGGTGAACTGGTCCACGGCGGCGTCCACCGGAGCGATGGCGGTGAACTGCAGCTTGGATTTTCCAAACCCTTCCTTGGCGGCAGCGGCGAGGCCGGGGCCGCCGTCGGCGGCTGCGGGTCTGGCAGATGTCACCGCGTTGCCGAAGGCGACGGCGAGCGCGCCGGCGGCGCCGAAGCCCAGGGCGGCGCGGCGGGACATCGTGGTGGAGGCGATGTCACGGAAGTAGCTGTTGGTGCTGGTGTTGCAGACCTCGCCCGAGCAGGCGTTGTCGCACTTCAGCGCGCAGGTCACGGGGCTTCGCTTGCCTTTGGTGCGGCCAAGCATGGGGAGCAGGGAGAATGTGCGTCCGGAGGAGACAGACATGGAGAGACCTTCCATGGGGTGAGTTGCGGTCGCGCCCACCCTTCCAGCCGCGGTCTACCGAGAGACGTCTCCCAAATGAAGTCCAGGTGAACTCAGGGAACAAACTGAGGGAGCGTCACCGGCGAACTCCTGGGTGGAGGCTAGCTGTCTGTCTCTTCCGGGGCGCTGGCGGCAGCCATCAGCCGCTGGCCAATGCCCTCGAGGAATTCGGCGATGTTCACAATGCTGCCTTCGGAGGATTCCTGGAGAAGGGCCGCGGCCGCCGCGGCGAAGTGGTCGTTGGCCCACTGCATCGCGTCGGTCCCCTCCGGGCTCAGGTGCAACAGCACACTGCGCCGGTCCGTGGGGTTGGGTTTCCGCACCATGAAGCCCTTGGATTCCAGGCGGTCCACCATGGCCGTTACGGACCCGGTGGTGATGTTCAGCGCTTTACCGAGATCCTTGGGAGTGAGGCCGTCCACCTCGCCCACAAAGGCCATCGCGTTGATGTCGATCGTCCCGATCCCCAGATTCTCGGCCAGCCGGATACGGAGGGCATAGGTCCCCGTGTCGACCCGCCGCAGGCCTTGCACGATCCGGAGCAGCCCGTCCTTCTGGGCCACCATCTGGCCCTCCGCGCGCTTTGCCGTAGCCAGCGCGTCAACTTGCCGGGGTACCGAGGTGGTCATCACGAATCTTCCGCTCCAAAGCTATCTTCGGCGGCTACTTCGCCGCGTCCGCACCCACTTTACTCTCAAAGCATTGGCGTCACTGGCTTGCAGCCAGCTCCGCGTGGACCCGGCGCAGGCGCTCGAGCCACCAGTCGCGGCGCTCCGGCGCGGCCGCGTACTCCGCCAGCAGCTCCGGATCGGCGGCGACCTCGCGGACCCGGATGGCGCCGTCGACGGGAACCAGCGGGTCCCGGGTGACATCGGCGGCCAGCAGGGATACGGTCCCCAGCCCGCAGGCGTACGGCAGTTCGGGCAGCGCCGCGGCGAGCGCCAGTCCGGCGCGGATTCCCACGGAGGTGTCCAGCGCCGAGCTGACGACGGCGGGGAGCCCGGCTTGCGCCACGATGTCCAGTGCCCGGCGCACTCCCCCGAGCGGCGCCACTTTCACGACGATCAGGTCCGCTGCGCCGGCGCGGGCCACTTTGAGGGGATCGTCCTCCTTGCGCACGCTTTCGTCCGCGGCGATCAGCACCGGGATCCCGGCGGCCTGCAGCCGGCGGCGGACCTCGGCGAGGCCGGCGATGTCCGGCACGGGCTGTTCGGCGTATTCCAGCCCGACGCCGGCGAGCCGGGTCAGCGCCTCGACGGCGGCCGGGATGTCCCAGCCGCCGTTCGCGTCCACCCTGATTGCGGCGTCCGGGAGTGCCTCGCGGACCGCGGCTACCCGTGCGGCGTCGTCGTCCAGGCTCTGCCCGGGCTCGGCCACCTTGATTTTGACGGCGTCCACCCGGCCGAAGCGGGCCAGGATTTCCGGGACCCGGTCCGCGGCGACGGCGGGAACCGTCGCGTTGACGCGGATGCTGGTCCGCAGGGGCTCGGGAAAGCCCTGCCAGCCGGCCTCGATCGCGGCGGCGAGCCAGCGGGACGCTTCCTGGTCGCCGTACTCCGGGAAGGGGCAGAATTCGCCCCAGCCCAGCGGGCCGTTCAGCAGCAGGGCTTCGCGCTGGAGGATGCCGCGGAACTTCACCCGCATCGGCAGGCTCACCACGTGGGCGCCGGCGAGGAGTTCCTCCAGTGCGGGGTGCTGATCGCGGGGTTCCTCCGGACGGCGCCGGGCCGGCGGCGGGGGAAACGGGTTTGTGCTCATGGTTGTGCCGCGCTCAGCTCTGCCCGACGGTTGCGTCGGTCAGATGCGTCACTTCAGCCATCCAGGGAAACACGAACTGGTCCAGGACAACCAGGACTCCCGCAAGGATCACCACGGACAGAATGATCTTCAGCCAAAGAGGCCCGGGCAGTTGCCGAAAAAGCCAAAGGTACACGGTCTAGCCCTTCCCCTGCAGCGCGGCGAGCTGCTTAGCGATGGGCGCCGGAGGCCCCGCGCTGAGCGGCTGCCATGAATCGAAAACGGAGTACGCGATGATGCGCTCCTGGGCACCAAAGCGCGGATTGCAGCTTGTCATGGTCAAAATCCGTTGCTGCGGCTCTGCGCCGGGCTGAGTCGGCACCGGCGCCAGCACATCCATCCGGTCCGGCAGGACTATTTCCTGGTTCCGGAAAACGTAGGTGTAGAACCCGTCGGCGGTCTGGACATAGATCTTGTCCCCGGGCACCAGCGTGTGGATGTTGTCGAGCACCGCGCCGTGCGTCTGGCGGTGGCCTGCGACCGCAAAGTTCCCCAGGGCCCCCGGCATGGCCGTTCCCGCATAGCGGCCCAGGCCGAGCGTGTCCAGGACGTCCTGGCTAGTGCCCTCGATGATCGGCCTGCTGTAGTCGGCTCCGAAACGGGGAATGTAGATGACCCCGATCGGCTGTCCGTGACCCGGCGATTTGCCGACCGGCACGGCGGCGGCTCCCGTGGTGTCCCCCGGTGCCGTGGCGGCCGGGTCATTCGTTGCGGGTGCCTGGTGTTCCTGCACGAACTGCTTCACGGCAGCCCCTTGAGCCGCGTCGGCTTCAACGTTGGTCCACCACAATTGCCAGGCGACGAAGAGCACGGCAATCACGCCGAGGGTGATCAGCAGTTCGCCCGCGACCTGGACGGCCAGCAGGGAGCGACGCCGGCGGGTGCGTTTGGTTTGTTGCGCAACTGTGGCGCGGCGGTTGAGTACCTTTGACATGCCCCTCCTCG
>NZ_CAKKMF010000081.1 GCF_918697925.1 Arthrobacter sp. Bi26 | reverse complement strand
TTCTGGGACACCCACGTAGTCGCGCCGCACTCTTCGGCCGAGCCATGGGGCGCCGGACCGCCGACCGAGGAGGACCTCTACGAGCTGCTTCCGGAACTCTCCGAGGGTGACCTGCTGCGGACCTCGTGCACGCTACCGCCGCGGCCGTGCCGGGCGGAGATCGTAAGCCATCACCGCGGGCTGGATCCTCGGCCGGGCGGGGATGTCCGCGTCACCCTGTTGTACTGGCTCGACCCGCGGCCGGCCGCACATCGGTCCCGGTGGGATAACTCGGCAACCTGGGTGCCCGGCAACGTGCCTTGGACCGCATCGGTCAACGATCTCCTCAACTCGGCGGGAGGGACGACGGCGCTTACCTTTGCCGGAGGATGGCGGTTCGCTGAGACTGTTGCCGCCAACCGGCGTCGAACACTGGCTGGACAGACGCTGGATCCCACGCGCTCCGGGGTGGTCACCTTCAATCTGGACCTGACCGGCGTGGCGACCAACCGAGTGGTGATCCTGGTGGCGGTGATCCGGGCCGGCGGCGGGGAGCCAGCAAATGACATCAACCTGCAGCCGTCGACGCTGCAGGAGCTGGCGCTGACCCGGCCTGAAGTTGCTGTTCGTTCGGTTCGTATAAAGAAATGAGGGGGAGCCTCGTCCAGGCTGGCTCCCGGCTTCCCAACCATGTAAGGAGATCTCATGTCCCACACATACAAGATCTGTTCCCCCTCAGTCCCGGGCGGTGGTGCAGTAAAGGTTCTCAATCAGGCTTCCAGTGAGCAGATGGCAGTGAGTGAGCGCGTGGACAACGTGCGCGTCCTGCCGTTGAGCGAGTTGGCCAACCACCGTGAGAATATGCCCGGCGGCTTCGCTTTTCCGGGTACAACGGGACACAAAGCGATGGTATCGACCCTGAAACTGTGGGACAACGGCAAGACGCTCCGCGTCAGGTTCGTCGACGGCGATCCAGAGGTGCAACAAAAGGTAGAGGCCATCGCCAGGGAATGGGAGGGCGAAACGAATCTAACCTTGAAGTTCGTCAGATCAGACGCTGCGGAGATCCGGATCAGCTTCGCCGAGAAAGGATTCTCGTGGTCAGCCGTGGGCACGGACGCCAGGACGGTACCTAATTCCCAAGCGACCATGAACTACGGCTGGCTAGAGCCGAGCACCGCGATGCGGGAGTACCAGCGGGTCGTGCGGCACGAGTTCGGACACGCACTGGGGATGCTCCACGAGCACCAGAACCCAACCGGCTCGATTCCCTGGGACAAGCCCAAGGTGTACGCCTACTACGCCCAGCAGGGCTGGACGAAGGAGGACGTCGACTTCAACATCTTCGATGTCGTCGACGAGGACAGTACTAACCACACCAGCTTTGACCCGACATCGATCATGCAATATGCCGTGCCGGACAGCCTGACCATAGGATCGTTCGCTATCGGCTGGAACACTGACCTTTCCTCGTTGGACAAGCAATTCATGCGGCTGCAGTATCCCAAGAACGCTCCAGGTTTGCAGGAGGTCGTGCCGAACGGGAACCGTGTGGAGGCAGACCTGGCTGCCAGCGGGGAAGTGGACACGTACCACTTCGAAGCGGCAACGGCCGGCACGCACATCCTGACCACGCAGGGTCCTAGCGATACCGTGCTGACCTTACACGGTCCGAATGACCCGGGCGCTGTGCTGGCTTGGGATGACGACCGGGGCCGCGGAACGAACGCGCGCATTGTCCGGAAACTGTTGCCGGGGCAGTACTGGCTCTCAGTGCGCCACAAAGACACAACAGCCACAGGCACCTACTCGGTCGGGGTGACCACGCGCAGATGAGAGTTGACTCGCGGTTGACGTCGGGCTAGCCAAGTTCGGACCACCGATCAATAGTATCCGTTCCTCACCGCAAGAGGTAGGTCACGGTCCTTACACGCAGTCACTGCTTCGACCTCGTCGCGGGCACGTGCCCGATGCCCGTTACAGCGGCCTTGGCGCAGTGCTGAAGGGTCATCGGCCTGAGGAAAAAGTACTTCAGCCTCGAAGAGCAGGTGTTTAAGAACGGCAGGTTCGGCAAGGGCTACTCCGGGCGAAAACGCAGTCATTGCCCAGAGGGCGCCATTCGTTGAATCGTCCCCGACGACAGCGGGGAGGAGGAGCTGGAATCGGCAAAAATCATGGCCCGCGACCTGGGTAGAAAACCAGCCGCATCGAATCGCTCGCGGGCACGGTCGTCGCTGTCGATCGTGGGTTCCTCGACAGTACGATCCAGACAGAAATAGTCAAGGAGGTTGGTGGAACGACTTCTTCTTGAGTATGGCTGTGAATACTTTCCGAAACCCACTTCCGGGCTTTGCCCCTCTGCGTCCGCGCTTAGCCGTGAATCTCGTGGGAAATCATCGGACGAGGCATGGTGCAGTCGCCGGGGGTGCAGGGCGATGAGCCTGCTTAGTTCCAGCAGAATCTCGTAACTGATGCTTTCGATCAATGAAATCCCGTGGGCACAACTCCTGCAACAGAACACTTATCACGCCTCCCCCCGCGACTGGTCGGATCAGGTGATTTACTTCCTCCTGATCGACCGGTTCTCGGACGGCAAGGAAGATGGCTATACGGATGTCGCGGGGCAGACAGTCCCAGGCACCACTCAACTGTTTTCACCGGCCGATGCTGGTAACGCAGTCCAGTCAGAGGCTGCCATTCAGGAATGGGAGTCAGCCGGCGCCAAATGGCTCGGTGGCAAGCTGAAAGGGATCACATCCAAGATCGGCTACCTCAAGAGGCTCGGCATCACGACCTTATGGATTAGCCCGGTGCTGCGGCAGCGGCCCGGAGTGGACGACTACCACGGCTATGGAACGCAGAACTTCCTCGAAGTTGACCCCCACTTCGGCACGGACGAGGACTTCAAGGACCTCGTCGCGGCCGCGCACAAGGCCGGGCTCTACGTCATCCTGGACGTGATTCTGAACCATACGGCCGACGTGTTCCAATACAACACCGTCGATCCGAGCGGCAATCTATACACGCCGGCGTGGAGCGGTGCTACGTATCCCGTGCTCGGATGGCGGGACACCACTGGAGCCCCCACCATTCCCTTCCCGACGCCGGTCAACCCCCAGGACGTGGACAGTGCCGTTTGGCCGGAAGAGCTGCAAGCAGCGGACGTCTTCACCCGCAAGGGGAACATTGCCCACTGGGACGACAGGCCGGAGACGACCGAAGGCGACTTCGACGGACTGAAAAACGTTCACCAGGGAACCGGTCCTTTATCTGACTACATGCCATCAAATGCCCTTCGAACCCTCACGGAGGCGTACCAGTACTGGATCGCCTATGCAGACCTCGACGGCTTTCGTGTCGATACCGTCAAACACATGGACCTGGGTGCAACCAGGTTTTTCACCTCTGGGATTCATGAGTTCGCCCAGACCATCGGCAAGGACTCGTTCTTCCTGGTCGGCGAGATCACCGGCAGCCGGGAAGTGGCCATCAGCACCCGCGACAAGACCGGGCTCGACGCGGCACTGGGGCTGCGGGACGTGCAGCAATACATGGTGGATGCCGTCAAGGGCTGGGGGAACCCGGCCAACTACTTCGAACTTTTCCGGAACTCAGCCGACGTCGATAAGCCGTCTCACACGTGGTTCCGCAAGCACGCGGTCACTGCTTTTGATGACCACGATTTGGTCAGGCTGGACAGGGTATGGAAGGCGCATTTCGCAGCCGATCAGGTAGGGCGTGCACTGGAGCTCGCCATACTCGGCATGAATGCAACCACGCTGGGTATCCCCTGCGTCTACTACGGAAGCGAACAGCGTTTCCACGATTTCGTGGCGCTTGCCGGGATCCAGGGATGTGGCGAAAGGGTCCGGACACATCGGACCGCCGGGCCCGCTGAGGGATGCTAGGGCTCGAACGTCCGCGCCCCCGATTGTGCCAGCGTCGACCGCGCCCGGTGCGACACCGCCGCCAGGCTGATCGCCAACTGGGGCGGTGTACAGGACAGCGCTCCACAGCTGATGGGGTTCCGCCTCTATCGCGCCGTTTTCCGTACGCCAGCGCCCCCCGGCATCCGGAGAAAGCAGCAGTCGCCAGGGGAACTCGATGGCCGTCTCCAAGGCGACAGGCGCCGCCACAGCAGGGATGGCGGCGTCGGGAACCGTACCGCGCGGCAGGGCCGTCGGGGCCAACACCGGCTCCCAGTCCTCCCAGGACAACAGACCACTGGCCGTGAACGGGACCGGGGTCCCGTCCGGGATCCGGAACACCAGTCGGGTAGGGCCTGCCAGTGCGGTGCGGATTGGAGGATCGGCCACGGCGTCCCAGACGGCCTCCGCCAGCGCCTGCGGCGGGAAATGCACCACGACGAACGCATCGGTCGCATCATCATGCCGCACCAGTTGGGTGCCGTCGGCCGAAGCCTCCAAATTGAGCACCTCGAATTCCAGAATCAGCAGATCATGCGGACGGAGGATGCTAAGCCTCATGATGCTGCTCATCGGAAATCTTTCTGTCGGAGACGACTGTCATGTCCAACCAGGCGCGGGATGCGCTGCCGGGTTTGCCGTTGTCGCACCGTGGAAATCCTTGCGCCGAGGATTGTGTGCTTTTTGTTCGACTGGGCGGAGGTTCTTCTGCCCGCTTTGGGTTTGACCGAAGCCAGCAGCTCGGCAATGAGAGCCGAACGTTGGATAACGGCTCGCTGTACCTGGAAGTGCCGTCGGGCACGGGAAGAACGAAATCGATTGATGCATCGAGGCTGGCTCTGTGGATCGCGTTAGGGGAACATCACCATGCCTTGAAAAGGCCGGGAAGCAGTTCCTGGAAGATTCTGCACTGTCATGCCGGGATCTGGCAGGACGGCTAGAACGGTCTTCACCACCCCATTGTGCTCAACATAGCCCTCGAACGCCGGGAAGGCGTCAAGCTGGAGCGCCCAGTTGACGTGGATGACGTTCGCCACCGGATTCATCCAGGTCGTGATTTGGAAAGCTCCAACAAAATCTATGTCCGCGGCAGCTGACACTAGTGGATCGGCGGCAGATGCTTTCAGATGGACGAACTGTGTGAACGGAAGTCCGGGAACCACCGCAACCCCTTCTGCGCCGGCGAAGCTACATCGGTCCATGGGCGCGAGGCCGTGACCTAATGTCTCGCCGGTTAATATATCCACTTCTGTAGTGCCAGATGTTCGGTGCTCTCCTTGATGGTCCAGGTTCCAGCCGGCCGGCCCGAGGCTTAGTGTTGCCAAACACTGCATACGTACGCTCGCCGCAGGATTCGAGTCGAAGGATCGCTGATCAGTCAGGTAGCCAGCAGACAGTGGTTTGAATGTATTGAGTGGGTTAAGCCGGGCAATCAGGGGAAGTGGCACCGCTGTCATATTGACATTGGCACCCTGCGCGATGGTAACGGTGTAGCCCGGAACAGTGTGTGGAATGAATGCGTTAATCCAGATTCTCATGACGAACCTCTCTAGTGCGGGGAAGAGGCTTTTTGCCCGGCGGTAGGCAATTAGGGCTGATGGACCTACTGGAGTCCCGTCCCGAGGTGGTTCTCCTTCTTGGCAGACAGGTGCAAACGGCTTGGTCCCAGCTGCTGCTCAAGGCGTCTTCCGAGCTGTCAGGATTTCGTCGCCTGTGGCGGCTTTGGACCTGCGTAGCTAGGACTGCCCTTGTTGAGTCCGCCAATTCTGTTAAGCAGGTCGTACCAAAACCGGGCGCCTGGTAACAGGGCTATTACCGTCACGCCCCAGCCGGCAAGGAGCAGCAGGATGTCAAATAAAAATGAGGGCAGGCCCCTATTTATATCCGGCAGGTCGTTGTAAGACCACCAAGATGAGCATTCAGGCTCCGACTCAGGGCAATCTGCTGGCACCCATCGCCAAGCGAGTGGCAATCCAGATGCAGTCAGCGCTGTCGCCTCCCTTGTCAGTTTGTCGATGCAAGTCTCATCATTTTGTTCACAAGGCTTGCTGTTTACTATTGCGGCGACAGCAGTGCGCGTGTCTGCATCCGTGTACAGCGTGCGGGCGATGGCGATCGTGTTTACGTTGAGAAGGATCACTAGGACAGCGCCGGCAAGAATGGTAATCCACGAGACGTGTCGCTTATACCACCCGGATACCCGATCCATATGGTCGTCATACCATTGCTCTATAGCTTGGTGAAGCTTTTCGAGGTCCTCTTCAGTCGATTTGAGGATGCCCAAAAGTGATTCCTTGAGAGCTTTATTTTCGATTTTCTCCACCGAAGAACGGATTTCAGAGATTTTCGCTGGCGTCGTAGAGCCGGGGGTGTCGGGCAGAAGGAGGTCCAGCACAGCTGCAGAAAAAGCTCGCGATGAAAAGTACGACGGGTACTGCCGAAGCGCAGCTGGCGGTGGCACAACCTTGCCCTTGCCGGCGCCCTTCTTTTGGATTTTGTCAAGGGGCTTCAGCAAACCCAGATGGCCGAGTATGGGCCCTCCGAGCAGAGCGCTGGTGGGCGAAGTCGGACTGGCAGGCATCAAAGTGGGACTGGCGGATGTAAAGGTGGGGGCGGCGAGTTTCGTAGAGCGGTGCAGCAACTTGCGGAAGCCCCTGGGCGTCGATGTGGGATTCACCAACTTACGGAAGGCATCGTAATTAGCTTTGACGTTCCTGAAATCTATTACATCCTCAGAATCATCCCCATCGACGAGTGATTTTATGCCCTCAAGCAGAAATTTAGCGCGGAGGCCAAGAAACCATGCAATTGCCTCTGTGATCACCGAGGCAAGAGCTGCTGTCACAGCGAAGACAAATATTAGTCCTATGGCAACATCTAGAATCGGGGAAACATCCATCTCACGAGAGCCTCCATCCAGTCAGGCTTCTACGCATGAAAATAGGACGTCCCGCGTTACTGCCGCGTTACTGCCGCGTCAGATGGACCACGGATACTCAGAAAACAAGTGCGCCCGACCGCTGAACAACAGCCAGTCCACCGATGATCGGGCTGCTGGCTGCGAAAGCTCCGCCTCCAGCAACGTGATAACGCACGAGTAACGCCGTCGCGAATACGTTGCTGCCATCTCCGCGAGCCGGAGCTGCAGAGCGATCAACAGGAAGGAGACTTCATGTCCTGGCTTATTAGCGCCTTCACCGCCGCCGCCAAGTGGGTGTGGGATAACCGTGACGACATCGGCGAAAAGTTCTCTGTGGCAACTAAAGGGGTCACCAACATCAAGAAATGGCAAAACTTCACGGATCTTGACGTTGAGGTTTGGAAGTTCGACCACGGAAGGGAGGACAACTACAAGATTCTGCCAGGACAAGTCGTAAGCGCGGACATGTGGGTCCCCTGGGCTGATAGCGCTTCCGAGTACAAGAATCATCATGGCGTCGTGGCAGTGTCCGGCGTACCCAGTCTCTTCTTTTGGCAGAGTGGTGCGTATGTGCGATTCAATACGCAAGACGCCTTCGTAAGGGGTGGAACGCCTGTCCCCGGCGTCAGTGGGAGCGGCGGGAATCGACAGCTAACAATCGCCAAAGATCCTGGCGGGCAAGTGGGAATCGTCCTTGCGGGCTGGGACAAGGAGTAGTTGGGAGCGTGTTCATGTCATGGGCTATGGCAGAGCTTATCGCCGCCGCCCAGTGGATGTTGGAGAACAGTGAAGAAACCGACTTAATTGTCGTCGACCCTGGTGCGCTGCGTAGGAGTTCTGCGCTGGCCTGAAGTAGTCCGTAAGGAATCCAGCCAGGACACTGGTCAGGATCAGTATGACGGCCGGCAGAAGCGTGATCGGTCCAACGAAATCGCGGATGTCGATTCTGAAGAGAAGCACCAGGAGGACTGTGAGAGAACGTAGACAATCACCAACGCTGCCTCGACAGTCGTGATGGTCCTTCCTGCTGTCCGCCGTTTCGTCTTGGGGAACTGCTTCCCGTCCTCCTCGGCTGTACCGAATTCTGCTGCCGCTGGAGTCCCTGTAGCTGGAGCAAATCATGGAGAATCCGGACACGCACAGTCACGAAACGGAGCGCGAAAGGTGATGACAGGCGATGCCGAAGATGGCGGATTACCAGAGGATATGGTCCGTATATATGACCAGCTCTGTCAAAGCTACCGAGCCATCGACGAAATGCGTACGAAATTGCTTGGGTTACTACCTTTTGGCACGGGAGTCGGCTTGCTGGTCCTCACCAATGGCGCCACGGCGGGCCCCCCGGCCTGAAGTCGCTTTAGGCATAGGCTTCTTTGGCTTCGTAGTTACTCTTGGCTTCTTCGCCTATGAACTGCACGGAATCAAGAAATGCGCGTACCTGATAGATGCAGGGAAACGGATGGAAGAGAGCCTCCATGTGCAGGGACAGTTCTTGAGGCGCCCCCAGGAACTCATGGCCTACGACTAATCCCTACGACCCTGTAGGCTTCGGAATTATCCATTCCCTGTTTTATCAGCTGATCATAGTCAGCCCGGGCAGCGTTCTTCGGAGGGCGCCCCGACCCTTCATCTCTGCCAGTCGCAACTCCTAATCACGCAGCTGTCGCAACGATCCCCAGACGCCAAGCCCGTCACCATGGCTCAGTTTTCGACCGTCACGACAGCCACGATGCGCGGATTGGTCAAGACACAGGAGAGCTGGAGTGGGCGACGCACTCGTCAGACTCCGGAGGAGGCTCTCTGTTCGGAGGAGCATGCGCAAATGGGCTCACGCTGTTTTACTTCGGGAAACTGCCAGATGACGCAGGCCATTGACTTCACGTTCCGAACTGCGGAAAGTCGTTGCTACATAGGTTTCCAGCTCTTCAGACCCACGCTGGATTTGGGGGTACCCATGGGCAATGACGGTTATGGTTTTCAGTTGTGCCTGCTTCAATCGTGGCAACTTCGTCGGGACACCGACGTCGTGCACGTTGCAACGCGGCAGCAGCGGCTCATTACTGCTCTGGCGATCAACGGTCCCCGCCCTCGAAGCTACTTGGTCGGTCTGTTGTGGCCTGAGGCTCAAGAGTCCAGGGCCCTCGAAAGCCTGCGAGTCAGCGTGCATCTCGTTTCGCGTCAGATCCCGGGCCTGCTGATCAATGGCGGGACGGTGCTGTCCCTCAGCGAACTGGTCGACGTCGACCTTCACCGGGTCCGGGCCCAGATCCGGGAGCTGAGCCAAAGTGGGCGCAATGGAAACGTGTCCTCCTGTCTGCACCAACTACGGGACGCCGAACTGCTCCCTGGCTGGTACGACGATTGGGTGCTTTTTGAACAGAGCAGGTTGCGGCAGGACCGGATCCACGCGCTCCACATCTTTGCCCGGGAGTCGCTGGAGCGCTGCGACTATGAGGCTGCCTTGGAGGCCTCGGAGGCAGCACTGGAACTCGAACCGCTATATGAAAGCGCCGTAGGACTTCTCATTCAGGCACAACGGCA
This sequence comes from Arthrobacter sp. Bi26, assembly GCF_918697925.1. GTDB lineage: Bacteria > Actinomycetota > Actinomycetes > Actinomycetales > Micrococcaceae > Arthrobacter. The sequence continues at coordinate 12,126 of NZ_CAKKMF010000081.1, read as the reverse complement.
GCAGGGCAACAATGCTGCAGCGCTTCGGGCCTTCGAAATATATCAAGCCAAACTGAAGCAGGACATGGGCCTAGTGCCATCGGAAACCATTCGGCGCCTCGTCGCTGACATTTCGTCACAGCCAACCGGCAAACAAAGGGGAGATATCTAGACGTCGCTAGGAGGGGACAGGCTGGGCAAAGAGCCACCCGCGCACAACGCTTAGGACCTCGTCCGGATCAGCAGTGGAGACCGTGATTGGCTCACCGCCCGGGGCTTGGCTAAAAGTGACCCTTGCGCGAAAACTTGGCGTCTGGTCTGGCTCGTGCCAGGTGCGAACGACTAGCGTGCCCATGGACGGCATCACCGGGTCTGACTCGTCCTCGTCCGAGATTCCTGACGGACGATCATCGCTTGTCATGGCATTTCACCCTACTCTCAATCAGCGACCACCCACATGATGGAACATCGCGGACTTTCCACCGCCGAGTCCGCCTCGTTTATCAGCCGCTAGCAGCTTCAGGCGTCTCGGCCGTGCAAGGCACCTGAGAGCCGGCGGTCGCCGGCTGATTTGATCCTGCTGGACAGGATTCAGGAATCAACCCTACGTTTGTTCAAGATTTGCTCAAGTTTGCACGGTGAGCAACGCGACGCCACGGCTATTCGTTGTAAAGGGCATCCGTCTACCCATAGGACAATGAGTGTCTTAAGGCGCCCCCTTGAAGCAAAAAGGAAGTGTGTACAAAGTACACACTTTGGGCTTCGGATCGGGTCGTAGGTGGGTCGGATCGGGCCGGATTCCGGATGTTTCCGCGGGAGCCCAGTATTTGCAAGGGCTGGATTGCAGTTCGAGTCCCACCTCGGGCACAGTATTCCCCCTCGTCAGAGGGGGTATCTGCTTCAACGTGTGTACATTGACCCTGCTCGGGTCCCTCTGACGCTTGTCGCGGCTGGTGCCTGGCCGCCGCGGTGGCCTATTCAGTTTGCTTGGGTGGCGGGTTCAGTGCCCTGGCTAGCGGGCCCTCCGCCCGCTGGGATGTGGGGTCATTTGGGTCTCCTTTCTGGTTGGTTGTGCTGGGCGTGGTTGGCCTTGTACCTATTCATACTGTGGGGTTGTGGTGTTGACATGACCAGAAGGGAATCTTGGAGATTGTTCTCCTTGTTTCTCTGCCTCCTGAGCGTCGGGGGAGAGGTTGATGGCCGTTTGTCCGCCGAAAGATGGCGTGCACCTTGTCCACACCCCCATGCGTGGGATGCCGTTGCTTACCGGTGACCCTCCTCTTGCCTGCCTCTGCTGACACCAGTTCATGCAGCCATGTTTCCCAACTGACATGATGTCGGGGCAGTCCTTCGGTCTTTTGCGGGCATAGGCGCGCCGGCTACCTGAAACTCGGGACAGGATGGCATGTCCGGACGCCGGGGCTGCACCAGATGCGTCCGCATCATGAAGGTGCGTGGGACCGGGATGCTTCTTCCGTCGTCTTGTCCCCCTGTCGGCGCGGAAGTGTATCGATGAGTCGAAGTCCAAGCCTATTGTGCGGCCATAGGACCTGTGACTTAGGCTGAGTCCGGGAGGGGAAGCCCAGCCAATCGAGCCAGTACATGCAATCCTTCATCGATCCCCGAGCGGACACCGATTCACGATAACGCTGAAATAACGGGTGGAACATATCCTGAAATGGACTGATCCCGGCGCCGACCAGCGAAGGCTCTTCTACTATATGGAGGGGTGCCAATTGAACTCGTACTGTTGGGCATGGGCCATCTCGGGAGTCGTGTTGGTGGTGTTGACCATCGTTCTGGGGCTGTGCACCGAGGCCAAAAGTGTGCTCGGGATCTTAGTCGACGGCCGTGGGCGCACGAGTCTTACGCACTTTCAGTTGACCATGTGGACCGTATGTGTGCTGTCGCTGATATCCGGGGTCTTCTGGGGGCGCCTCCTTTCGGGCGTTGACAGACCTCTCGAATTCGACATCCCCACCGAGGTCATTGGCTTGATGGGGATCGCAGTCGGTTCAGCCGTGGCAACCACGATCGCAAAGAGCGCTAAAGATAACGACCCGGAGGCCTGTGCCCGAATCGCCGTCCCAAGGGACGGCGAGAAGCCAAAACTCGCTCAGATATTCCTTCTCGAAGAAGGCACCGCGGCCGACGAGGTCATCGACATTACGAAGTTCCAGAATTTCGTCATCACGGTCTTCTTGGGCGCGGCCTACACGGCAGTCGCCGTGCATGCAATGGGTATGGCGAATCCGAATGTCGAGTCGTTGCCTGGGCTCGATGCCCAGTTGCTGTCGCTGCTCGGCATAAGTCACGCTGGCTATGTGGCGGGCAAGATGCCGAAACGAAGTGGAGCACCTGATGGACATAAAACACTGGCGGATCGCATCGAAAGGGAACAATCGGGGTCGGCGACCACGTCAACGACGACAGGAGGTAAAGATGCGACGGGATGATAACGACCTGCTGAAGACTCCAAGGTCTTGGGAGCTTCAGTGAAGTCACGCGTTTCTTCGGAATAAGCGGAAAAGACCGCATCGCGGATACGACGTAACCAGCATTTGGGTTCGGAACGTTTGGGTTTAGGGCTGGCAGACCATACAAGGCGGCGGGTATGACGCGTCTTGGTGCCATCAATAGCTTCGATATGCCGTTCGTGAATGTTTCGGCTGGAGCTCAGATGGTAATTCACCAGACAGGCCGCACTGGTCCTGCGCCTGCAGTGCCCCTTTGAGATGCGGCGCGTCAGGTTTGCGGGAGTTCCTGGAACAGGGGACTGCCCCTGGTCTTGTCGACTCCTTGACCTAGCGAGCAGGTGCTCGCGGAAGGATAGCACGCAACAATTTCTCCAGGGCCTGGCAATCCTGACGGCCGGGAAGGAGGGCGCGTTCGTCCCGCATCCGCATCACGCCCCGTCGTGTACAAACTCTTCGACAACCGGGCGGAGTGGGCACATGACTCCGATGCGGCCGGACGTCGCGCTTCAAGAGCCGTTCAACAAGTCGAAGCCCTCGGCTACCTTGTCATCATCGAACCGATACAGCACGCTGGATAACCCCGGACGCTAGCTACGACCCCGGCCGCTGGAAGTGACAGACCGCGGCACACCATGAGGCCAACCAGACATCCCCTCCCGGAGCCAAAGGAGGTGCACGCGGCATCCCTTCACAACCCGGGCCCGCGGTGAGACGCTGGAACCGACGAAGGGTCGGACCAGACGCCGATACAGCTATGGCGGACGCCTTCCGCGTTACGCCGTCTCTAGCTTGGCGCCCGGCCCTTCGCCCCGCGGGTAATCCGAACGACGCCAGATGACCCGGATGACATAGCCGAGGTCGCAAAAGTCAGCGTGGGCTCCCTCGGAACCACGCCAGCCCAGCCACCAATCCGCCGCCTCCACAAACACTTCAGAACGCCCGCCAGACATACGGGGCGAACCATCATGCCCGGGGCATGCACTTGACACGACCTATAGCCAGCCAGATCGGCGCACACCACTGTGCCGGCCAACTCGATCGCCTCGTTACCAGGCTTCAGATCCCCATGTTCGGGAACTTTTGCCCGTCACGCTTCGTCCGTAAAGCCTCATGCGTTTGCTTGGTATAACCCTGCAGCTCCGTTGGCAGCGACATGCTGGTGCATCTTCGTTCTCATTGTTCATTCGGCAAGGGTCAGAACTGTCCGGCAGCGCATTCGCCATCACCGGCTTGCCGATTGACCGGATGTCATCCGCGAGCGGGTAGTCCCGTCGGTTGCGCGCAAGACGGGCACAGGCGTGCCGGCCTACCACGAGGTCGACCCTGCCCCCGCAGTAACGGTCTCGTAACGCTTCACCGGGAAAATCTACGTACCATCCGAATAATCCCACCTGCCGAACGTAGAAAATTGAGATTCGAATCGAATGGTGGGCGGTGTCCGGTTCAGTCACACATGCGGCACAATTCTGATGTCCCGGATGCCATCGCGAGATTGGAGCGGCAGTGGCTAGATTACCCGAGTGGCTCTTTTACGAAGTCATGTGGCGGGCATGGGACCGCAATGAAGTCTATCCCGTTCCCTGGTGGGTGCAGCAGGCATTGCGGCACTGGAGCGACGACTTCGATTCCGGGTTGTTCGACTCACGGGAAGCAGCCCTCGCTTCCAATGCGCTGTACCGCTATTGGAACATGATCGGAGTGAAGGACCACGGTCTGGAAAGCCTGGTCGGACAGGCCGGGGAAATCGAACCCATCTATGAAGCCTACGCAGTCACTGCATTCATCTTTGAGCCGATACAACGGCAGCTGTACCTGCCCTACTCAGCCTCACAGCACCACGCCGTAGCGCTTGTTTCGCAGGCCATGGACGAAGGCTTTCTTCCCGTAACCGTCACCGAATGGGGCACGACGGATGGGACGACCCTCAAACAGAAAGCGATCGCGACAACGATAGGCAACCGGCAGCGAAGCATGGTCCTGAACAGGCTTTCCGTCAGCACCACTGCAGCATCGGCACGCGGCTGGCTATGCCTCGCGGTCCTTCCATTCGGCCCCAGCAGCTTCCAACGGCACGACCGGGCCGGACGATTCATGCCTGACCGTCAAATTTCGTTCCTGCGCTACAACAGGCTGGATAACCGGGTGGAGGTCAACACCGGCTGGGGCCCAGTCTTGGACAAGGTACCGGATTCGCTGGGGCTGTACGGCAATGAACTTTCGTCCTCTGACCCAGAGCAGTACCTCCGGCACAGTCCATTCCGCGACTTGGTGGAGACCGGTTCCCTCAACGGTATTGACACCTCTACCGATCATGCCGGATCCATGTGCACCGGTGTCTTCGCGTGGGCATTCGATATCACACCCCAGATGCCCTTCCAGATCGACATACGGTTGCCCATCGACGACTTCAGAGGCGGGGATCTGGGCGAAATCCGCTCCGTTGGCGCTCAACAGCTCGAGGACGACAATAGGACCTTTTGGAACGACAAACTAAACGGTCAGGGACTGCAGCTCGAGCTCCCTGCCACGGTCGGGCACCTGTGGGATCTGTTCCGCCTGTGTCGCGCCAACCTTCTCGCCCTCGCGGACGACGGCATAATCCACCCGGGACCTACCATCTACGACTCATTCTGGGTCCGCGACTCGTCGGTGGAAGCCATCGCGTGCGCCTACGCGGGCGATCACGGTCTGGCCGCCACACAATTCGGCGAACACTATCCGAAGGTATTCAATCAGGGACCGGGCACCATAGGTCCCGCGTCCGCGCAGGGCTTCTTCGGAGGCGAGCACGAAAAAAATGACCACGAATGGGACAGCAACGGCGAGGCACTGTGGGCCATCAGCCGATTCGACCGCATCAGCGGACCCGGCGTCGCCTTCGGGGCGAAAATGTTCGCACCCTATTTAATAGAAGGGGCAAGATGGATCCGCGACAACCGGTCCGAGTTCGGGCTCTTATTCAGCGGCTGGAGTGCCGAGCACCTCGGAGAGCGCGACAAACCCCACTACTGGGATGACCTGTGGGCACTGGCGGGGCTCTACGAAGCGGCCCGCCTGGCCGAACGAAATCAATTCGCCGAGGCTCAGGAACTGTGGAACATCTTCGACGACGTCCGGCACGCAGTGGCGGAGTCTCTACGGTGGGTCCTCGACCAACAACGCGCAATGGGCTGGTGGGAGACATTTATCCCCACGGGCCCGGCCGACGCGGGCAGGCTCGACTCGACCGTTATCGGCGCCGTGGCATACTTCCACCCCTGCCGGCTGTATATGAACCAAAAGCTCGGCCGCGACATCGACCACGCATTCCGTCTGACATTGGAAACCATCTGGGCCCATTTCACCACCGGCGGCTTCCGCCACGATGCTGCATGGCACGCCTACGGTCCATACTTAACGCTGCAACTTGCCCACGCCTTCCTGTTGGTTGGTGACATCGACCGGATGGACCAGTGTCTGCAGTGGGCTGTCGGCAACGCCGCATACTCCACTGTTGCTAGGGAACAAGCTGGATCTGCGCGGTGGGAAGTCGTACAGGGCGCTTGGAACGAGCAGCACGCCTACCCCATTTCCAGCGACTTCTCCGAGAACCCCGGCCGCTGGTGGTACATGGGCGACATTCCCCATGGCTGGGCCGCGGCCGAATTCAACATGCTGCTCCGCGACATCAGCTTCCTCGAAGCCGATGAAGACGCCGACCCCCACATCTACCTGGCACCCGGCATTCCCAACCACTGGCTGGCCAACGGAACACCAATGACCATTAAGGACGCGCCGACCGTCTTCGGCACCCTGTTTGGCTTCACCCTCGACCACGACGCCGCGGAGCGCACTGTAACCATCACCATCACTCAGTCGATGCCAGCGGACATCCGCTACATCTACCACTGCAGGCTGGGAACCGTCACATCGGCAGTTGCCGATGGCCTGCCCGTTTCCGTCGCGGACGGACATGTCGCCCTGCCCGGCGGCTCTGCCCGTGCGGTTATCAAGTACATCTAAACGACGGCGACCGCTGCTTGGACTGCACGCACGGCGCTGGCCCCAGTGTGGAACTTTGGGCATATGTGATACCCGGCAGTGCCACCGGCACTTATCCGCTGATGACACGAACCGATTCTCACTTCAGTCACAGAAATTCGGTGCCTCACTCCTACGCGAAAATCACTGAGCACTTGTAGTTTGACGCCCGGTTCACCCGCGCCTTAGGGAACCGGGCAAACTCAAGGCTGCCGGTTGCCGTATAGCACCGTTCAGCCATGGCCTCATGGCCGCGTTCGTCTCCGGGATTCGGCCGCCTTTACCGCGGCCGTCGTGGAAGCCGCCGAAAAAGTTCGCCCCTCCCAATCCGGCGGCAGGCTTGCCACTCCGCTGCTCGGGATCCTCGATGAGGCCGCGAAAGTCTGCCGGTGGAAGGCTCTGCCGGACCAGTACAGCCACTACGGCTCCCGCGGCATCATCCTGATGACCATCCTGAAGTCCTGATCCCAGGGCGTGGAGGTCTGGAACCTCGAAAGCATGCGGAAACTCTGGTCCGCGTCGAACGTGGAAATCTACGGCGGCGGGGGTCTCCCTGCACCCAGATCCAGTTCATGATGGCTTGGTCGCGATTTGGCGCGTTCTTGGGATTGCCCGGTGTACGCGAGATTCGCCCGTCATGGATGGCCAGGGCCGTGCACAAGTGTCGGCGCGGCGGGGGACTCTTGGATCGTTGTAGAGATCTCGGAGAACTGATGCCTGTCAATTGGGCGTTCCGGAGGTTCGATCAGATTGGGCGCGGGCAGTAGTTGGTCCTCGGAAGTCGCAAGTCCGTCCGAATCGAGTTCAAGAGATGGTGCTGGTCCGGGCATGTTCGAAAGCAACAGGCCAGGCAGGATTGATTAGTAGCGGCGGACCAGGTCGAACGGCGGGCGCGTGGGCTACCGGGCAGCTAGGGAGTTTTCCGAAGGAGAATTGGCGGTTCACCGGCCCGCGGGTGACGCTGCCTACCACGCGCAGAGGTCCCGGGTCGGCCGTGGACAGCTGGGATGCGAGGTCAGCTGTCGCCGGCGACGAGGCGGGATATCCGGAAGTAGCTGGTGCGCGGGCAATAACCCAAGGGCCTATTTATCGGCGTTACTAATGCGCAAATCCGCGGCGATGGCAGAGATGGCATGCTTTTATAGGTGAACGTCGTCACTAGGGACTTTTGACCCGGATTCTAGGGAAATTTTGATGACGACAGTGTTGTGCATGTGCTATCAGGGTGCCCAGCTCAGGCTATTTCGCTTCACAAAACAGGCACTGCCGGCGGGCCGTTGACACGCCCCGCCGGAATGCGGATCCTCGAAGCTAGGACTGTTTCAGCTCGCGGTCACGCTGGATTTGGGGGTACCAATGGGAAGCGGCGACTTTTGCCATTTTCAGCTGAGCCTTTTCCAATCGTGGAAACTCCGCAGGGACTCGTGCATTATGCATGTAGCGGCGCGTCAACAGCGGCTCATCACCGCCCTGGCTATCCACGGTCCCCGCCCCAGAAGCTACCTGGTCGGTCTCCTATGGCCGGAGAGTAGCGAGAGCCGGGCCATGGAGAGCCTGCGGGTCAGCATGCATCTGGTCTCACGACAGGTCCCGGGACTGTTGGTGAACGGGGGCGCCGAACTTTCCCTTAGCGATTTGGTGGACGTCGACCTGCACCGGGTCCGGTCCTGCGTGCGGGAGCTAAGCCAAGCCGGGCTCAACGGCAACGCCGCATCGTCCCTGAACCTGCTGCGCGATGCGGAACTGCTCCCGGGCTGGTATGAGGACTGGGTGCTGTTTGAACAGAGCAGATTGCGGCAGGACCGGCTCCACGCGTTTCACATCATTGCCCGCGAGTCGCTGGCGCGCTGCGACTTTGAGGTTGCCCTGGAGGCCTCGGAGGCAGCACTGGAACTTGAACCGCTCTATGAAAGTGCGGTTGGACTTCTCATTCAGGCTCACAGGCAGCAGGGCAACACTGCTGCCGCGCTTCGGGCTTTCGAAGCGTATCGAGCGAAGCTGAATGAGGACATGGGCCTTGCGCCGTCGGAGGGCATTCGGCGGCTCGTCGCTGACGTCATGTGAGGGCCTGGGGTGGCGGAACCAGGCGAGTTCCTAAACATCAGGCAGGTTGTTTAGCCAACGGTTCACCGCAGTGATTACTTCCGCCCGGTCGCGAGCATAACTAGTCGTCCGTTCGTCACTTTCCGCCGATCCCGCAATGATCCGGGCACGGAAGGGTTCGGGACTTTCCGTGTCCCTCCAGACTCGAATCACCAAGGTTGCCTGGATAAGCGGGCCACTATTCGGGCCGCCATTCTCGCCCTGGGAGCCCCCCGACTTTACGATGTCTTCCACGTTCACCTCCTCTCAATCCGGCCATAAAGTGGCTCCTCTGATCTGGCTCACCAACGTTGGCAGCTTGGTCTCGCGCAGTCTCTCAGACCAATCTCAAGATTTTCTGGTAAGAGCCTCGATGTTGGCATATCCCATGACGCCGGCTTTCCATGGCCCTCATGGCGAACTGTGCCCAAAGTGCGATTCTCGGCGTCAGCCAAACCAGATTGCGGAAGCAATGGTGCCACCGAATCACAGCTGGATCAGACCCGTTCCTTCGGACCGATGCGGATGGCTCCGCGCCAAGGCTTCCTGAAGGTGCGCTCCGTAGTTCTTGTATGAGCAATGGGCGCAAGAATCATTCCGCTGCGAGAAGCAGGGGTGCGTCTTTTGGATTACAGGAGTGTGTACATTGATGCTCCTATAGGTGTCAATGTTCGTTGAGCCAGTTTTCATAGCGTTGGTGGAAGACGTCGTCGCGGGTGAGGCCGCGCTCCAGCCGGGACAGCCTGGTGGGCCAGACCTGGAGGTTGTCCGCGGCGGCCTGGAGCGTGATCTTCTTGGTTTTGCGGAGGGCCCGGAGGGCGCCCGCGTCCGGGGCCGGCTGCGGGTGGAGGAGCTGGTCGTAGATTTCGCGGGCGATGTAGCGTTTCAGGCACCGCATGATTTCCTTGGAGTTTTTGCCCTCCTGCCGGCGTCTGGCGACGTAGGTTTTGGTGCGGGTGTCGCTCATCATCCTCACGAGCGCGACGTGGTGGATGGCCTTGTTGGCCTGCCGGTCCCCGCCGCGGCTGAGTCGGTGCCGGGTTGTTTTCCCTGAGGATGCGGGGATCGGGGCGACGCCGACAAGGGCTGCGAATTTCGCTTCGCTGGTGATCCGTTCGGGGTTGTCGCCCACGGTGACGAGCAGCTGGCTGGCCACGTCGGTGCCTACTCCGTGCAGGTCCCGGATCATGGGTGCGTGGATGGTGATGATTGCGTCGAGTTCTGCGTCGATGAGCGCCAGCTCCTGGTGCAGGTGCCGGTAGCGGGACGCCAGTCGTTTGAGCACGATGGCGGTGGCATTCGCCGGCTCGGAGAGGCTCCCTGCCGGCCGGCTCTTCCCGAGGGCGGCCATCATCGCGGCAGCAGTCAGGCCGCGGTATCTGGCGCGGAGGGGTTCCGGGGCTGCAGTCAGGATGCTTTGGGCCTGGGTCATGACTGCGACCCGGGCCCGCATCGCGGAGTTCCGTTCGGCCCGCAGGACGCGCAGCGATTCCACGGCCCCGTCCCGGGCTTTCGGCGTGGCGGTGCCGCGGCCGGCGAGGACTGACTCGGCGGCCTGATACGCGTCCAACGGGTCCGATTTGCCCTTGAGCCGGCGCCCCTGCCGGTTCGGGCGCATGACTTCCAGGACCTGGATGCCTTCCTGCGTCAGGGTCCGGGCGAGCTCGGCGCCGTAGCTCCCGGTGCCTTCGACTCCGGCGGCGATGACAGGGCCGAACTGGGTGATGAACTCGATGATCTTCCGGTAGCCGGACCCAACGGCCAGGAATTCCTTGTCGGCGATGTGCCTGCCGGCGTCGGTGATGATGGCTACGTGGTGGGTGTCGGCGTGGGTGTCGATCCCGGCGATGACTTTCAGATGCTCATTTGCCATGATGAAACTGCCCTGCCTTCCGTTGCATGCGGTGAGACTTAAAAGGGCACGCCGGCCAGGTGGGCAGACAAGACAGTAATGGGACTCTTCGGAACAGGCTCCTGACTTGTTCCATTGATGGTGGGATGCCGCAGGATCTGCAGTCTTGTAGCGTCCAGGGTGTCAGCCGGTACAGGTCCGCAAGCTCCTTGCCGCCGGGACCGTCCAGGTTGGCTCACTCATAGCGTGCCGCGCCGCTGACACCCGCCCGGGGCGTGGCTCGACAGAGGCATGCAAACACTTCAAGTCAGGGTGCCCGCCACGGGTGATATATCACCGACATCGGCGAAAGGAAACCCGGACATGATCGTTATCGGCATCGACCCGCATAAATCCTCCATCACCGCCTCAGCTATCGACTCCTCGGGCTGTCAGCTCGCGGTGCGGCGGTTCGTCGTCAATGCCGGCACCGCCAGGCAACTGCTGGGTTGGGCCGGGCAATGGCCTGAACGCAGATTCGCTATCGAGGGCGCCAACGGCCTGGGACGCGGAATTGCCCAGATCCTTGTGGCCCGTGGGGAGTCCGTGGTCGATGTTCCCTCCACGCTGGCCATGAAGGTCAGGCTCCTTTCCACCGGCGGTGGCCGGAAGAGTGACCCGGCCGATGCGTTTGCTGTTGCCGTCTCTGCCCTGCGGCAGGAGAATCTGCGCCCCGTGGCCGCCGAAGACCAGAGCACGATTCTGCGCCTGCTGGCCGAACGCCGCGACGATCTGGGCCACGAACGCGCCCGGTTGCTCAACCGCCTGCACCGGCTCCTGCGCGAACTGATACCCGGCGGTGTCGAGCCCGGCCTCAGTGCCGACAAGGCCGCCGCCGCGCTGCGCACCGTCCGGCCGGCAACAGCGACCGACGCGCTCAGACGCGATCTCGCCCGGGAACTGCTGGCCGATCTCGGGCGCATCGATGCCGGCATCAAAAACAACGAGGCCCAGACCCGCGACGCCCTGGCCGCATCCGCCACCACCCTGCAGGAAATCCCGGGCGTCGGCGTCGTCCTGGCGGCAAAGCTCCTGGGCCACGTCGGCGACATCACCCGATTCCCCAGCGCCTCACACTTCGCCAGCTACACCGGCACCGCACCCCTGGACGCCTCCAGTGGCCGCCAGCACCGCCACAGACTCAACACCGGAGGCAACCGGCAGCTCAACTCGGTCCTGCACACCATGGCCGTCTGCCAAAGCCGCGACCCCGGACCGGGCCGCGACTACTACCTGAAGAAAACCTCCGAAGGTAAAACACCCCGCGAGGCCCGCAGGGCACTCAAACGACGCCTCTCCAACGTCTGGGCCGCTTGGGAGATTTCGGACAGCGGATTAGTGGTTTTATCTACGCTGCCGCGGGCGGCTGCTGGTAACTGTAGTGGACCTCGTTGGGGTAGCGGTAATCCAGGGCGGAGTGCCGGCGCCGGCTGTTGTAGAAGCCCTCGATGTAGCGGATTACATCCCGTCTGGCCTGGGCCTTGGTGGCGTAGACAGTGCGGTACACGCGCTCGTTCTTCAGCGCCGAGAAGAACGTCTCCGCGGCGGCATTGTCCCAGCACACCCCGGTGCGGCCCATCGAGGAACGCATGCCCAGGCCCGCCACGAGGGCCCGGAAGGATGCGGAGGTGTATTGGCTGCCCCGGTCCGAGTGCCAGATCGCGCCGGGGCGGATGA
>NZ_CAKKMF010000080.1 GCF_918697925.1 Arthrobacter sp. Bi26 | reverse complement strand
AGACACCACCGGCTCAAACACGGCTCCGCCTGGCAACCCACCCGGGCCGGCAAGGACCACCCGCCGGGCTGGATTTCACCGTCCGGCCGGCACTACCCCAGCGAGCACCAGGACTGGGAACCGCCCCACTGGCCACGCAATATCCCGGCCGCAGACACGCTCCCGGACCGCAGCCTGCCCACGGGTCCAGGACTTCGTCCGGACCCGGCATTCACCGGGCACCCCGGCCAGGAAACCGGCCAGGAAACCGGCCGGGAACCCGACCGGGATCCCGAACCGGACCTGCCCCCGGACCCCTTCCCGGAATGGCACCAATTCACCGCCGCGCACCCACTACCGTCGGTGGACACGGACAATCCGGGCTGGTCAGTACCCCGGGGCAGCCCCTCCCCGGAATCCGGCCTACTTCAATACGTCTGAGTGACGAGTTGTGTGGTGCCTGGTGCTGAGAGTCAGCGATTCGTCGCGCGAAGGACGCCGCAGCCGCGACTGCTCTGTTGAGCAGGATGGCGGCCAGCGAGAATCGCTGGCCGCCATCCAGTACCTGAGTTCAGGAGTAGTCGTAGAACCCCTTGCCGGACTTGCGTCCGAGCTCGCCTCGCGCCACCATCTCGCGGAGGATCCGTGGTGGGGCGAACCGTTCGCCGAGCGTTTCGTGCAAGTATTCGGAGATTCCGAGGCGGACGTCCAGGCCCACGATGTCCGTGGTGCGCAGTGGTCCGGATGCGTGCCGGTAGCCGAGTTCCATGGCGGCGTCGATATCCTGGGCACTTGCCACCCCGTCTTCCAGCATTCGCATGGCTTCCAGTGCCAGTGCAACGCCCAGACGCGAGCTCGCGAAGCCGGGTGCGTCGTTGACCACTATTGGGGTCTTACCCAGCCCGCGCACCCAGTTGGTAGCGGCGTCCGCGAGTTCAGGGGCGGACTGTGGGCCAAGGACGACTTCCACCAGCGTTGACGCCGGGACCGGATTGAAGAAGTGCAGCCCGCAGAGCCGCTCCGGCCCGCGCAGTGAGGCGGCCAGCCGCGCGACGGACAGCGAGGACGTGTTGGTGGCAATCCAGGCATCCGCGCCAAGGTTGCGCTCAGCATTGAGCAACGCGTCCTGCTTGAGCTTGAAGTCCTCGGGAACGGCTTCGACAACAAGGCCCGCGCTGCCGAAGTCGACGGCGTCCGTCGAGACCGCAAACCTGCTGAGGAGCGAGTCAAGATCTTCGGTGACGGCAGCCCTCTCAATGGCTTTGGCCAGTGTGCCGGTGACGCGGTCGCGGGCAGCTGCGGCGGCTGAAGCATCACGTTCGACGACGGTCACCGCCGCTCCGGCGACAAGGAAGGCGTGCGCGATGCCGGCACCCATCCGGCCTCCGCCGAGGACGCCTACGTTCTTAGGAACGCCCGGGGTTTCTGGTTGTGACGTGGAAGTGGAAATGGTCATGTGCTGGTTCCTTTGTGTTTTTTCGGTCCAGAAATGCCTGCATCCGCTCAAACTTTGCCTCTGATTCAAAGAGGATGCCTTGGGCGAGTTCGTCAATGGCCGGGTGTGCGGATCTTGGTGCATGGAGGACACTCTTGGTGAGGCGGACCGCGAGCGGATCCTGGGACGCGATCCTGGCCGCGAGGGCGAAGGCTGCGGGGATCAGCTGGTCTGGTTCATGCAGCTCGGTGACGAGCCGGACAGCCATCGCCTCTGCGCCGTCGAGCACTTTCCCGGTGAGCAGTATTTCCTTGGCCAGGGGCTCGCCCACGAGTTCCACGAGGCGCCAGCCGGCGCCTGCGGCAGCGAGGATGCCGAGCCCGGTTTCGGGATTGCCGATCTTTGCCCGCGGTGTGGCGATCCGGAAGTCTGCCGCGTAAGCAAGTTCAGCGCCGCCGCCGAGCGCAAAGCCGTCAATCGCAGCGATCACAGGCATTGGCAGCCTGGAGATTCGCTGGAAGAGACCGGAATTGATGCCGGCCAGGGCATCATTACGGCGCCGTTCCCGGAGTTGGGCGATGTCCGCACCGGAAGCAAAGATGCCGCCGGAGGGGAGTTGCGCCCCGGAGAGGATGAGGATTTTGGGATTCCGCTCCAAATCCGCGCATAAGGTGTGCAACTCGTTCACCATGAGCTGGTCTATGGCGTTGCGGACTTCTGGCCTGTTGAGTTCGACATGGACGGTCGCGCCGGCGTCGTGGATCTTGATCGTCTTCACTAGCCCACCATGGCACCGCTGATTACTCAGCGTCCAATACCTAATGAGTGCTCAATTATTGCGGAAAACTAATAGATGTGGAGTTGAGGTGTGAGCGCCCGAGGCCGACTGCCATTGATCCATAAATCACATTGATCATGCGGTTAATAAGTATTGGACTGCATAGCCGGAAGCTGGGATCGTGATTGCTAAGACAAGGACGTACCTGCAGAAAGAGTTCCGGATCATGAGCAACTACGCGACCATCAACCCGGCAACCGGAGAACGCGTTGCCGAGTTCCCGACACTCACCGACGAGGAAGTGCAGGACGTACTCAAGCGCTCCTTCACTGAATACCGTAACTGGCGCTCAACGCCGCTGGCCGAACGGGCCGCAGTGTTGAGCCGCGTCGCGGAACTGCACCGTGAACGATCCGAAGAACTCGCCGCCCTGCTGACCCTGGAGATGGGCAAGCCGATCGCCGAAGCGCGCGGCGAGGTTGCCCTCGTGGCCTCGATCTACGCCTACTACGCAGACAACGCCGAGCGCTTCCTCCGCGATGAACCGTTGGAGATCAGCGGACCCGGCTCGGCCGTCGTCCGCACCGAACCGATCGGACCGCTGGTCGGGATCATGCCGTGGAACTTCCCCTACTACCAGGTCGCCCGTTTCGCCGCACCCAACATCGTGCTGGGGAACACCGTGGTCCTCAAGCACTCACGCAACTGCCCGCAGTCGGCACTGGCCATCGAGGCTGTCTTCCGCGACGCCGGGCTTCCGAGCGATGTCTATATCAACGCGTTTGCCACAAGCGGCCAGATTGCCACCATGATCGCCGACCCGCGGGTGCAGGGCGTCTCCCTGACAGGGTCCGAGAAGGCCGGATCCGCCGTCGCGGAGATTGCCGGCCGCCATCTGAAGAAGTATGTCCTGGAGCTTGGCGGCTCTGACCCGTTCATCGTGCTGCCGGATGCTGATTTGGACAAGGCCGTGGCCGGAGCAGTGGCCGGTCGGATGTACAACGGCGGCCAGGCCTGCACAGCGTCCAAGCGCTTCATCATTGTCGGTGACATTTACGACGAGTTCCTGCGCCGCTACACCGACGCCATGTCCAAGATCGCGCCGGGCGATCCGACCGATGCGCAGACGACCTTCGGGCCGCTGTCATCCCGGGCCTCCGTCGACGAAATCGCCGAGCTGGTCCAGGATGCAGTTTCCAAGGGCGCGACTGCCGTCACGGGTGGGGGCGCCCCCAACGGATCAGGCGCTTACTACCCCGCAACAGTCCTCACCGGTGTGACGCCGGAAATGCGGGCCTATTCGGAAGAGATCTTCGGCCCCGCCGCCGTGGTCTACCGGGTGGACTCTCCCGAAGCTGCCGTTGACCTGGCCAACGACTCGCCCTTCGGCCTCTCCAGCTCCATCTTCACCACCGATGTTGAGGCCGCCCAGCGGCTTGCCGAACAACTGGAGACCGGAATGGTCTGGATCAACAGCATCAGCCGCAGTGCCGCTGACCTTCCCTTTGGCGGGGTGAAGCGTTCCGGCGTCGGCCGTGAACTGGCGCAATACGGCATCAACGAATTCGCCAACAAAAAGCTCATCCGGATCCCGGCTGCTTAGGCCGACGACGGCGAGAAGGAATACGAGGAAATATGAATCAGGCTTTTGTGTACGACGCCGTCCGGACCCCGTTCGGGAAGTTCGGTTCGGGCCTGGCCGGGGTCCGGCCGGATGATCTTGCCGCGCACGTGATCCGGGAAGCGGTGAAGCGCGCCCCGGGGCTGGACGTGGAGCGGATCGACGAGGTGGTGTTCGGCAACGCCAACGGCGCGGGCGAGGAAAACCGCAACATCGCCCGGATGGGCACCCTGCTCGCGGGCCTTCCGGTGTCCATTCCCGGTACCACCGTCAACCGGCTCTGCGGCTCCTCGCTGGACGCGGCGATCATCGCCTCCCGGCAGATCAACGCGGGCGACGCCGAGCTGATGCTGGTCGGCGGCGCCGAATCGATGTCCCGCGCGCCCTGGGTGCTGCCCAAGACCGAGAAGCCGTACCCGGCCGGGGACCTCACCCTGGCCTCCACCACGCTGGGCTGGCGGCTGGTGAACCAGGCCATGCCCAAGGAATGGACCATCTCCCTGGGCGAGGCCACCGAACGGCTGGCCGAAAGATACGGCGTGGGCCGGCAGGCGCAGGACGAGTTCTCCGCCGCCTCCCACAACCTGGCCGCCGCGGCCTGGGACGAGGGCTTCTACGACAGCCTCGTGGCCCCGGTCCCGGGCACGGACCTGGTCCGCGACGAGGGCATCCGGGCCGGGTCCTCGGCGGAGAAGCTCGCCGGGCTCAAGACGGTGTTCCGGACCGGGAACGGCACCGTCACGGCCGGGAACGCGTCCCCGCTCTCTGACGGCGCCTCCGCGGCGTGGCTCGGATCCGAGGCCGCCGCCGCGATCCTGGGCCTGGACCCGCTGGCCCGGATCGCCGGGCGCGGCGCGCACGCCAACGACCCGCAGTACTTCGGCTACGCCCCCGTGGAGGCCGCGAACAAGGCCCTCGCCAAGGCCGGCATCGGCTGGGACCAGGTCGGCGCCGTCGAACTGAACGAGGCCTTCGCCGCGCAGTCCCTGGCCTGCATCAACGCCTGGGGCATCGACCCCGCGATCGTGAACCGGCACGGCGGCGCGATCGCCATGGGCCACCCGCTCGGCGCCTCCGGCGGCCGAATCCTCGGTACCCTGGCCCGGTCCCTGCAGGCCTCCGGGCAGCGCTGGGGCGTCGCCGCGATCTGCATCGGCGTCGGCCAGGGCCTCGCCGTCGTGCTCGAAAACGTAACTTCGGGAGTCAAGGGCTGAGCCGTTCCGGCACTGGCGGTTGGACACCGGGAGGTCCAAGCTTTAACCATTCGGCCGGAGCAAGATACGGGCCGCCCCGGCAGTCTGGGGAGGCACGTTGAGTGCGAGGAGAGAGACCATGGTTGACACGGCAGCACGGACTCTCCGGGCAGGGGCGCGGAACGATCTTGTGACGGAACTGCTGGGCATCTGGCTCCTCCTGGCCGTCTTCCTGGACGGCTGGGCCCACATGCACGTTCCCGGGCTGGAAACCTTTTTCACTCCCTGGCACGCGGCGCTCTATTCGGGCCTCGTGGCCACCGCCGCGTGGACGGCAAGCGTGATCTGGAGGAACCGTCAGCCTGGGAGGCCGTTGACCCGGGCGGTTCCGGCGGGCTACCAGGGCACGGTGATCGGACTCGCCCTCTTCGCAGTCGCCGGCGTTCTGGATCTGGCCTGGCACGAGATCCTGGGCATCGAAGTCTCCCTCGATGCTCTGGTGAGCCCCACACACTTGCTGCTGGGGTTCAGCCTCTTCCTCATCCTCGGCACAGGTATCCGTAGTGCGCGGGCCGCCAGCGGCTCAGAGGCCTTCAAATGGTCGCCGCCTGCGGTACTGTCGCTCGCCCTGCTGACCGGACTGGGCTCCTTCTTCCTGATCTACTGCTCGGCCTTCGTCCGGACCCCGCCGGCCGTCCCATATCTACAGACGCCGATCGGGAGCCCCGGGCACACCCAGGCTGAGCTGCCCCCGGCCCTCGGACTGGCCAGCTATCTGGTGACCACAGCGCTGATCATCGCCCCCTTCCTCTACACCCTCTCCGGGGCCCGACGGCCGCCTTACGGCATAGCCACCATCCTGGTCGCCGTGGTGGCGTGGCTGCCCCTGGCCATGTCGGGGCTGCGCCCGGCAGCGGTCGCCGGTGCGGCCGGGGCCACGATAATCGCGGTCGTGGCGGACCTGCTGCTGGCCCTACGGGCGGGGCCGTGGCTGAGACGCCGGTTGCCTGCGGTCACCGCAATACTGGCGGCACTTATCTGGACGGGCCAACTGGCCGGCATCGCCCTGGCGTCATCGATTCAATGGCCCGTGTCGATGTGGCTGGGAGCCGTTGTGCTCAGTGCGGGATTGGCTGCGGCCCTGGCCTTCCTCAGCTCTTGGAACACCAGAAGCGTCCCGGGGCCGGCAGCGCTGCGATGACTGACATACGCGGCAGCGGCCCCGGGGCCGGCAGCGCTGCGATGACTGGCAGACGGGGCAGCGGCCGGCGACAGGCGTAGCGCAGTTGAGCACGAATGCCGAACCGGCCGGGGTGCGAGGCGCCGCCCCTGCATCGTTGGGGGACTCTGCAGGGACGACGCACCCTTCACGCTACCTCGGGATACCGGCGCGTGGGCCGGACCGAGAAAGTCTTAACGTTTCCCTAGCGTGCCTGTACCGCCCGGGCTTCCCTGCCAGGGGCGCCTGATCTCTACTGTTCCCGGCGCCCGGAGTGGGCTATTTTGGGGATAAGGGAGAGTGCCCGGTGGCCGGTTAGTTGCCGACGGATGCGTCCGGCCTCGCCATCGAGTAAGGAAGCCCGCCGTGGCCTACAACGTGGCCCAAAAGCTCATCGCATCCCACCTGGTCGCCGGAGAGATGACGCCCGGGTCTGAGATTGGTTTGCATATCGATCAGACCCTCACCCAGGACGCGACCGGGACGCTGGTCATGCTTGAACTGGAGGCCCTCGGTCTCGACCAGGCACAAACAGAAGTGTCCGTGCAGTACGTGGACCACAACCTGTTGCAGGCCGACAGCAGGAATGCGGAGGACCATGATTTTCTCCGCTCGGCCTGCCGCCGGTTTGGCCTGTGGTTCTCGAAGGCCGGAAACGGAGTCTCCCACCCGACTCATATGCAGCGGTTCGGCGTCCCGGGCAAAACCATGGTCGGCTCCGACAGCCATACCCCGGCCGCAGGTTCACTGGGGATGCTGGCAATCGGGGTCGGCGGGACCGAGGTAGCCCTGGCAATCGCGGGGGAGCCGCTCTACCTGAAGATGCCGGAGATCTGGGGCGTGAGGCTTACCGGCAAGCTGCCACCGTGGACCAGCGCCAAAGACGTCATTCTCGAAATGCTGCGCCGGCACGGCGTGAAGGGCGGCAGAGACCGGATCATCGAGTACTACGGTCCCGGCCTCGCCACGCTGAGTGCGATGGACCGGCACGTGATTGCCAATATGGGCGCCGAACTCGGTGCGACGAGCACGGTCTTCCCGGCCGACGACCAGGTCCGGGCCTTCCTGCGCTCCGAACAGCGCGAGGGCGACTTCACCGAACTCCTCGCCGATTCCGATGCCACCTACGACGTGACCGAAGAGGTCGACCTCGCCACGATCGAGCCGCTCATCGCCCTGCCCAGCTCGCCCGGCAACGTCGTTCCGGTGCGGGAGGTCGCAGGCAGGGCAGTGGCGCAGGTGGTGATTGGGTCCTCAGCGAACCCGGGCCTGCGCGACTTCGCAATGGTCGCCGCAATCACGAAGGGGCGGCAGTGCCACCCCGGACTGTCTTTCGACGTCAATCCGAGTTCCCGACAGGTCCTGCAGGACCTCACCAAGATGGGGGCCACGTTTGATCTGATCAGCGCCGGAGCCCGGCTGCATCAGACCGGATGCATGGGCTGTATCGGTATGGGCCAGGCCCCCGCGAACGGAAGCAACAGCCTGCGCACGATGCCCCGCAACTTTCCCGGCCGTTCAGGCACGAAGGAGGATTCGGTCTACCTGTGCTCACCGGAGACGGCCGCCGCGGCCGCACTCACCGGAGTTGTCACCGATCCGCGGGACCTGACAGAGCTCTTCGACCTCGAATATCCCGAGATCGAACTTCCCGGGGTGTCGAGCGTGAACCTGTCAATGCTGGAGAGTCCGTTGGCGCCGGAGGAAGCCGGCAAAGTGGAACTGGTCAAGGGCGACAACATCTCCTCGCTTCCGGTCTTCGGTCCCCTCGCCGACCGTATCGAGGCGCCAGTCGCCTTGGTTGTGGGCAACGATGTCTCGACGGATGAGATTCTGCCGGCCGGAGCGCGCGTTCTGCCCTACCGCAGCAACATCCCCAAACTCGCCGAATTCACCTTCGACCAGGTCGACCCCACCTACGCCGCCCGCGCCGCACGAAGCCGCGACTCGACAGGCCACATCCTGGTCGGCGGCACCAACTACGGCCAGGGATCCTCACGGGAACATGCAGCGATCACTCCGCGCTTCCTCGGGCTGCGTGCAGTGGTGGCCGTCTCGTTCGCGCGGATCCACTGGCAGAACTTGGCCAATTTCGGCGTCCTCGCACTCGAGTTCACGAATCCCGCCGATCACGACCGTATCGAACAAGGCGATGTGCTCCTGCTGACAGGCATACATGACGCCCTCGTCACAGGCACGGAGATCCTGGTCCAGAACGAGACCCGCGGCGAGGTCTACCCTGTGCGGCACAGCCTCTCCAATCGTCAGGTGGACATGCTCCTGGCCGGTGGCCTCATCCCCTGGCTGCGTGAACGGAGAGCGCGGGACGCCGCGGCCCGGCCTAGCGCGTGAGTGCCCGGCTGCCATCGCTGCGAACGGCGGCAGGAGCTGCCCTCCGGGGTATCCGGGCCGGTTGAAGCTCCTCAGGGGAGTTGCCTTTTAAGAACCCCGCTGGCTAGGGAGCACTGTGCTCGCTGGCCGTGACTTCATCCTGCGGCCGCGCGTTACGGGCCGGTGGTGAAGCTCCAACGAGTGGTCTGGAGGGGATTGCCGCCAGCGTCGAGGATGCCGCCATACAAACCGTTGGTCAGCGTGGCGGTGTACTTGGTGTTGGCGGCCAGCGTATCGTTCGGGTTCAGCGTGGCTACCCGCGTAACGGCGTTGTAGGAGAACGCCTCAACCGGGATCATGGCGTTCGTGGTGGCGTTGCGCAAGTCGAAGTGGTTACCGGTACTGGTGCCGGCGACGGCTTCGCTGAAGGTTGCCGTGATATTCGCAGTTCGGGCGAGCTTCGATCCGTCCGCAGGTGCGGGCTGAAGGGGATTGATTCCCCGTGTGCGCACAGGCATGCCCCTGACGCAGACGTTCAGCCCGTCGAGTTGCACAGGACGCTACGGGCGGAGACTTGGAGAAATCTTGGGCCCGACATCGGGCCAGACGGTACCAGCCCGTACCAGGGGTGTCCGGTATTCCGGGTGGCGGGGTGCTGTGGCCTCGCCCGCCCGCCGGGTGGATGATGATGGTGACGTGATGAAGCATGGGAGCTCAATTGTGGGACCGACTGCTGCTGACGAGGATGGGTGATCCGCGGTGAGCGGATGGCCGCGGCCGGACGAGCCTTCCGGCGACATCACCCTCGTACTCGATCAGCGCAGCACCCTCGATCCGAAGGCTGACCTCCGCGATGGGTTGTCTGCCGTCGCCCGCCAGGGGCCCCACCTTTGGGTCGCCAATGATGAGACGACCAGTCTCGAGCGGCTCACGCTGGAGGACGGTGACCAGGCTCGCGCCCATCGCAGCTTCGATCTCACCCAGGTCCTTGAGCTGCCTGGAGACAAGGGCGAGTTGGACATCGAAGGACTCGATGTCGAGCGTGACACGCTGTGGCTGGTCGGATCGCACAGTTCGGCCCGCAAACAGGTCAAGAACAACTCCACCCCCGCGGAGGCGCAGAGATCCCTGGCGACGGTGGAGGTCAGCCAGCGCCGTCGGGTGTTGGCCCGGCTTTCGACTAAGACCCTGCTAGATCCCGATGAGGTTCTCCTCGATCCGGGTGGCAGCCCGATGGGTCAGCAGCAGCGCCCCGCCGTGCTGGGCCTCGGCCGGGGCGCGGACTTGGTGGATCTCCTGGCCGATGACCCACACCTTGGAAGCTTCATCCAGTCCTCGAAGACCGGTCGCCCGATCCCGGGCAAGGACAACGGCATTGACTGCGAGGGCCTCGCCGTAGCGGGCGACCGGGTGTTCATCGGTCTGCGCGGGCCGGTGCTGCGCGGGTGGGCGATGATCATAGAGCTCCAGGTTGGTGACGGGGCCGGCCTGGAGCCGCAGCCGATCGGTCCCGGGAATCGTCGCTACCGCAAGCACTTCCTTCGCCTGCATGGCTTGGGCGTGCGGGATCTGTGCCGTCACGGGGAGGACCTGCTCGTGTTGGCGGGACCCACCATGGAGCTCGACGGGCGCGCGGCCGTGTTTCGCTGGCGGGACGCGCTGACGTCGCAGGCCGAGGCTGTCCTGCCGAAGGACGACTTGCAGTGCGAATTTGACGTGCCGTTCGGTGAGGGCGAGGACCATGCCGAGGGGATCGCCGTTCTCGACGACGGCAGGTCGGCGTTGGTGTTGTATGGGTCGCCGGCCGGAAAGCGCAAGACAGGACGCCATGGGATCAAGGCCGATATCTTCCGGCTCAGCAAGTAGGGACCAGCGCCGCCACGGTGCCGCGGGGTTGAGGGCCTTCCTATTGCCCGCTGCCCACTTCTACTCCCGGCCCACTGTTCCGAGCCAGGCCTGCAGGAGAGGAACGACGACGTCGCTGTGCATCGCGCTCAGGTGATCGAGTGCGGGGAGTACTTGCACGTCCCACCCGGCCTCGATGAGCTCGCGCTCGTGGGCAGCAAGAGGTTCGCCGATTCGCACCGTCACGTCTCCCCAGCGCGGTCCGTAAACGATTTGATCGGCGGAGCCGGCGAACGCAAGCCGCGGCAGATCCGGCGCCACGCCAACAGTTGAATCGTCGAAGTCTTGGAGCGCTTCGTAGAGCGTGAGGAACTGGCGGGTTTGTGCTTCGTTGGTCTGTATTGTGGCGGCATCCCAGTCGCCGGGTTCCACTGGGAGGTTCACCGCCGGGGGATGTTCCGAGGATCTGGCAGCCGCCGCGTGGGCCGCCTGCGTCACCGCCAGCATGCTTTTGTAAGGGCCTTCGAGCGGTGGGAATCCGCCCATGATGAGCGCCCAGAGTCGATTTGTGCGGATCGCCAACTGCAAACCGCACAGGGCCAGCCAGGAGTAACCGTAGTATCCGAAGGTTTCGGCGTGTGCCGCATCAGCGATAGCCAGGAAATCGGCGGCGACGTTCTCCGGGGTGAGGGTATCCGGCGCAGGGTGCGCCATCCGGTGCCCCTCGTAGTCGGCCGCGATTACCCGATAAGACTGCGAGAGAGCCGACACAAGGTTCGGCCCGAGTTCAGGGTCCGCGCCCCACTCGAGCATTGTCTGGGCTTCCGACGCGGAACGCGGCCTCAAATCCGCAGGGATGAGCAGCGCACGGCCGTCGCCGCTCACCAGGATGGGTATTGCCGTGCCGTCGTGCAAAAGGGCCTCAGCCATGTGGGCCACAGGGATCCTCCTCATTGGTACTGCACCGGTGGACAAAGTCTGCCACCGCGGCGTGCAGTCCGGAACGCCCTGGAGCCTGGCGGTCCGACGCGCCTGCTCTGGCGCCCACCGGCTCAGGACGCGAGAATGGGGTCGTGCTCGCCCCTGATCGAACCCCAAGGGAAGGACTTTCATGACGCTGTATCAGCCTGAACCGGTCGAAATCTCAACGAGGATGCGGCCGGGGGAGTGGACCGAGGAAAGCCTGATTGCCCTGGAGGCGTCCTATCGCGAACAGCTGTTGCGCATGGGGGCTGCCGCCTCCGAGATCGACGTCGTGATTGACCGCGACGACGGCGGCGGGGTCAGCGTGGTGGCGTCCTGGCTGAAGCCGGACGTCGCGCAGGAGCTGACGGAAGTGGTGGACGATACCGGTCTCGTGGCCATGGACCCGGACGCCGGGTCACTGCGGTCACCGGCCCGCGACGAGTCCGAGCCCCGATAACCTTCTGGGCGTGTTGGAGGCTCCTGTAGGGTGGTGATCCCCAAGCAACTCTTCCATCAGAGTGGAGCTTCCATGGCACCCCAGATTTCCGGCGCAGTCGATAAGAAATTGTTCGGACTCTACCTTTCGGACCACCTCGCGGGGGCCACAGCGGGGCAGGGCCGCATAGAGCGCATGGCGCGCGCCTTCACGGACACTCCCTTCCACACCGAACTTGCGGCGCTCGCCACCCAGATCCGGGAAGAGCGGGAGTATGTACGCGGACTGGTGGGGGATTTTGGCTTGCCGCGGCGAACTCCGCGGCGGGCGGCGGCGTGGGTCGCCGAGCGTGCCGGCCGACTCAAGCTCAACGGGCGCGTAGTGAGCCGCTCGCCGACGACGCTGGTGCTGGAGTCCGAGCTCATGCGGTCGGCGGTCATGGGAAAACTGGGGCTGTGGCAGACGCTGCACGACCTCTCCGGCGATCTGGGACTGGACGGGGCCAGGTTCGACGGACTGGCCACGAAGGCACGCGAACAGATCGCGACCCTGGACCGGGTCCATGAGTACGCCCGCCGTCGGTCGTTCTACACGAACCAGGGCAGCTGAGCAGGCCGGGCCGCTTCGGCTCGATCGTTCGCGTTATGCCCCCAGCCTGATTTGCTCTGGCGCGTGCCGGCAGGGGAGACGAGAATGGGCTCGTGCTCCCTCCTCGCCCCGGCGGGGACGGCGATGTGATGAACGCCGCCGCCCGAAAGATTCAGCGCATCTATCTGACGTTGACGCTGGGCAATACCCTTGCGGCCTCGTTCATCTGGGGGATCAACACCCTCTTCCTGCTGGATGCCGGACTCAGCAACCTCGAGGCCTTTGCCGCGAACGCCTTCTTCACGGCCGGCATGGTGCTGTTCGAGGTGCCCACCGGGGTGGTTGCCGACGGTTGGGGGCGCCGCGTATCGTTCCTGCTCGGAACCGTGACCCTGGCCGTCTCGACCTACTTCTACTACCTGCTGTGGCAGTTTTCCGCCCCGTTCTGGTGGTGGGCGGTGGTCTCGGTCCTGCTCGGCCTGGGCTTCACCTTCTTCTCTGGAGCGGTCGAGGCCTGGCTCGTCGATGCGTTGCGCTTCTCGGGGTATGAAGGCGGGATGGAGGCCGTGCTCGGGCGGGGCCAGATGGTGTCCGGCGTCGCGATGCTCGCCGGCTCTGTGGCCGGCGGCGTGATCGCGCAGGCCACCAATCTGGGCGTGCCGTTTCTGCTGCGCGTGGGCGTGCTGCTGGCCATGTTCGCGGTGGCCTTTGCGCTCATGCACGACGTCGGATTCACCCCCGAACGCTCGACCCATCCTCTTCAGGCAACCCGAGCTGTGCTCGCCGCCTCGATCGAGAACGGCCTGAAGAATCCGCCCGTACGGTACGTGATGCTGGCCGCGCCGTTCAGCGCCGGCGTCGGGATCTATGTGTTTTACGCCCTGCAGCCATACTTGCTCAATCTGTTCGGGGATCCTCACGCGTATTCCGTCGCAGGCCTGGCGGCGGCCATCGTGGCCGGAGCGCAGGTGGTTGGCGGCTGGATGGCGCCCCGCGTCCGGCGCCTCGTCCGCAGACGCACCACCGTGCTGATCCTGAGCAGCATCCTGGGTGCTGTGATCCTGGCGGTGCTCGGGTTCACCCAGGTGTTCTGGGTGGCCCTGGTGCTGTTGGCGCTCTGGGCGCTGGTAGCGTCGGCGGGCATCCCGGTGCGGCAGGCGTACTTGAACGACATGATCGCCTCAAAGCAGCGGGCAACAGTGCTCAGCTTCGATTCGCTCATGGGCTCAAGCGGTGGCGTGGTGGTGCAGCCGCTGCTCGGTCGTGCGGCAGATGTGTACGGCTACCCGGCCTCGCTGGCGATCGGCGGCGCGATCGAGTTGATCGCAGTGCCCTTCCTGCTGGCGAGCCGCCGGCAGCGCAACCAGGCCGATCAGGCCAACGCCCCGACCAGTTCGACGAACACCGGATCCCAGCCAGCGTAGGACGCTTTCCGGTATAACACTTCGGCTGGGCGCCTTACTTGGTGAGGCCTTCCGGGCCTACAGTTGGGCGTGTAGAACCGTCGACAGGAGCGCCTCAGTGATTACCCTGCAGATCGAACACCAGGTCCGGGATTTTGCCATGTGGCGGCGGGCTTTTGACAGTGATCCGCTGGACCGCGCCGCGTCGGGCGTGCGGTCATACCGGATCTCGCGCCCGATTGACCAGCAAGACTATGTGATGCTCGAGATGGATTTCGATACGCAGGCGGCTGCAGTGGACTTCCTGGGCCGGCTGCAGAACGACACGTGGAAAACTGGTGTGACAGCTCCGGCGCTGGTTGGTGAGCCATCGACCAGAATCATCGAAACGGTCGCCATCGAGAACGTGGGCGCCCCCTAAGCGCGTCCTTCGTTGAATGGTCTGCTCCGGCGAGGCCATTACCTGTGGGCGCCTGGCAGCCCGGGTGGAGTGGCAAGGTGCTGTTCGCGGTCCCAGAGGTACCGCAACAGGGCGGTTTCCGGGTCCCAGGGATGCTCTTTGGGGTGACTTCGCAGACGGACCCGGTGTTCCTCCAGTTCCGGGTGGGCCTGACGGAAAGCGACTGGGACGCGGACGATCCCATGACGGCGGCGAAGGCTGCCTGGGACGATGAGCGGGATTGAACGCGGTGGAACAGGCCGGCCTTGGCAGCCGCTCGCGGCGCAGGCTCCTGGTAGCTGCTTTGATCCCCGTCCTGGCTGTCCTTGCTGTCCGCACCTGGCTGGTGGAACCCGTGGCAGTCTCCTCGGACAGCATGGCCCCCACGATTCCCCCGGGCGCCGTCGTGTTCGTGTACAAGCCGGCGGCAGCTGCGGGCCTGATCCGCAATGGCGTCGTC
This sequence comes from Arthrobacter sp. Bi26, assembly GCF_918697925.1. Classification (GTDB taxonomy): domain Bacteria; phylum Actinomycetota; class Actinomycetes; order Actinomycetales; family Micrococcaceae; genus Arthrobacter. The sequence continues at coordinate 6,849 of NZ_CAKKMF010000080.1, read as the reverse complement.
GTCGCCTTTGCCAGCCCCGTCGATGGCCGGACGGTGATCAAGCGCGTGATTGCGGGAGAGGGGCAAAGGGTAGCCATCCGGGATTCGGAACTGTTCGTCGATGAAGTTCCCGTCGTCGAGCCATTCATCGATCACAGCCGAATAGACGGCACATACTTCGGGCCCGAGACGGTACCTGCCGGAAGTGTCTTCGTCCTGGGGGACAACCGCGGCGTGTCAATAGATTCCAGGGACTTCGGAGCAGTGCCGATAGCGGCGATCCAAGGCACCTTGCTGACCGGGCAAAAGTAGCTGGCCGGCCAAAAGTCGACGCGTCCCGGACTGCGGCGGTGACGCCCGCTGCCGCGCGTGATCCGCTTCCGCTGCAGTCATGCGTTTCGCTGCTGTCCCTGCTGCCCCTGAACGGGGTCCTGGGCGCTCCGCGCAGACACCGTGAGGGTAGCAACACGCTCCAGCCCGGGATGCTGGTGATCGCCGCCGTCCACGACGCCGGTCTCCCACCATAGTTTCAGCCCTTCCGGTACCACCTCCAAGTGGGCCAGGTTGTTTTGGAACCACGGACCCCTGACGCCGGACCAGTGAAACGGCGGGTCCGGTACCTTTGCCGAGCGCGCAACCAAGGCGCCCACCGGCGTGGCCAGACCGTAGGACATGATGGCCGCGAAGGACCTCATCAGTCGGGGCAGCGGGTTGCGGATGGGGGAGCAGACCGCCTGCAGGATCCGGCTGCCCGAGGCACGGTCCACTTCCGCAACGTAGGAGTAGTGGACGTCCCCGGAAAGGAACGTGATGGTTTCCGGTGCCGGGCCGCGTTTGCCATCGGCCACCTCGCTCGCCATGGCCGCCATTTCCCGGAAGCTGTTTTGGAATGCGCCCCAGTGTTCAAGGTCCAGCACCTGGCGCACCTTCTCGCCGGCCCGGGCAGCACGTTTTCCCCACGCACCTTCAGAGACGGCCTCATTCCACGACTCGACGTAGTGCAGGCCCATCGGCAACAGGAAAGGCAGGGACGTCGCCACGAGCACGTGGCGGAAACCGCCACGCATCCGGGCATCGACCCAGGCCATTTCCGGCGAGTCAACCAGCGCCCGGTCGTCCGGCGTCAGGTCCCGGGCTGCGCGGGAGTCAACCACGATCAGCCGGGTGTCCCCGAAATCGCGGCAGTAACTCCACCGGTAGGATTTCGGGTCCCGATCAGCCCGCTCCGCGAAGCTGTCAAGCTCTGCGCCAACGTCGATCTCATCCTCGCTTGCGTGCCGGACAATCCTCCGCCAGACAGCATCGTCCGCCCGTTCCTGCGGCGACAGGTTCCCCAGATGCTGATAAACCCAGTACGAGGCCAGCCCCGCGACTATGCGCTCATGCCACCATGAGGTCGCTTCCATTTTCTTCTTCCAGCTCAGCGAGGTATTCCAGTCGTCGCGGATGTCGTGGTCATCGAAGATCATGGCGCTGGGCAGGGTGGACAGCAGCCACCTGTTCGCGGGGTCGGACCAGGCCAGAAAGTAAAGGTGGGCGTACTCCTCGTAGTCCTTGAGCTCTTCGCCGGGGGGTGCCTTAATGTCCCGTCGGGCGCGGATGAACTCCTGCATCTGCTCGCTGGTCAAATCGGCGTACACCTGGTCTCCGAGGAAGGCCACCAGATCCGGCCACGGCAGGTCACCCCCGGAGGCCATCCTCAGTGCGTAGGCGCGCAGTGAGTCCACGCCGTGGGTCCGGTTGCCGGAGGCATCGTGCGGCACGCTGGTCCTGCAGGAGCCGTAGGCCAACCGCAGCGGCTTGCCGGTGGTCAGCGTGGCGATCATGGACGGCGGGAACCCGGACGAGGGATCGGGCCAGACCTGTGTTCCGTTGACATCGAGGGCGTAAGGCGTGACCGTACCGGGTTCCAGACCGTCTAATTCCACCAGGGCGTAGTGGTGACCGTGAACTGCGAACGTACGCGCGGCCCAGTCCCTGCCGCCGGCACGGATGGAAACCCTGGCAGCAGAATGGGTCTCCACCCAGACACTCGCCGACGTCTCATCCACGTACCGCACCATAGGGCCGAGCACCAACGGGGAGGTTGTCATGAATCAGTTGTACCCGCTCCGGCCGGATGCGGCCATGGCGTCAGGGATTAGACGGCTGGATTGCCCCTAACGTGGTTCCTTGCGTCCTTGTCCTTCGGCAGGGCCACTGTCGGATTCGTTTCTGTCTGTCTCGTTAAGGCTCAGGGCCAGTTGGTCGTGAAGCCTGTTGATCTGGGCCGTGAGGAGGGCAAACTCCTCGCTCCTGGAGGGTTCGGCCGCCTTCTTTCGCGCAGCGGTTGCGGCGGTCACACTCTCTATCAGCCAGGACGACACTGACGCAGTGACCATGCTCAGGACTGCAAACCCGCCGACCATCAGAGCCGCCGCCGCCCACCTGCCAAGAACGGTGACGGGGAAATAGTCCCCGTAGCCGACCGTCGTGATGGTGACAATGGCCCACCACAAGGATTCACCCATCGTGGTGATATTTGCGTTCGGGGCGTCCTTTTCGAAACTGAGAACGCTCAGCGCCACCGTATAGACGAGCAGGAGGGCGGACGCAATGACATAGGCCATGACGCGCGTTCTGATGGCAGTGCCCGGGGCCCGTTCCATGACCTGGCGCAGCGTGAATGGGCGCAGGAGCCGCAGCGGCCTCGCAACCGGAAGTACCACCATGAGCAGGTCCATGGGATGGCGGACGAACCACCGGCCCCGCTGGGGCGCCAGGAGCAATTTGATGAGATAGTCGACGCCAAAAGCGGCCCACGTCGACCAGATGACAAGCATCAGAACTTCGGCGTAGGGGGAGGGCGGGTCCACTATGACCAGGATGGAGTAGGCCGCCAGGAAAGCAAAGGCCGCGCCGACCAGGGGCCATTCGGAATGCTTTTGCCATGTCTGTTGCGTCATGGCTGAATCGTAGGACTTTGTTCCCCGGATGTCCTCAGGTAATTGCCGCCAGTCCTGTGCCCTCTGCGGCCCACTCACCCTCTTCAAGGGTGCCCCGGGCGGCCGACGGAACAAGGCCTGCCGCCAGCCAGAGCCCGCGCAGCAAGGACAACAGCGATGACAAGTGAGTGGGGCAGCGGTACATTGGGGTTCTGAGGTGGCGGACCGCGCTGGGACGGCAGACCACGGCAGGCCAATTTGGCAGAACCTGCGGAGGCTGAGAGCCATGGCGGAAGATCAGGGCAAGCGCGCGACCGGACGCGGCAATACTCACCAGGACCAGGCGCATCGCCACTTCATCCCCAGCAGGCTGGGCACAGCGGAGCAGAACGCCCTGCAGCGAATTGAGGACTTCAATGATCCGCGCCAGGAATGGCGGCGCCTGTTTTCGGAGCTGTACGGCACATTCCTGCTCGTGATTGTCGCGGCCGGCGGCGGAATGATGAGCCAGGCCTTCCCCGGAGTCATCAGCCGCACCGCTGCCGTGGTGGCCCCCGGCCTGATGGTGATGGCGATCATCCTGTTCATGGGCAAGGTCTCGGGTGCGCATCTGAACCCCGCTGTCAGCATCGCGTTCGCGCTCCGCGGCGACTTCCCGTGGCGCCGGGTCCCTGGCTACATCGTCGTTCAGCTCATCGGCGCGACGCTGGCCTGTCTGCTCCTGCAGGCCGTGATCGGAGTATCCGCGACCTACGGTTCGAACTACCCGGCGCAAGGCTATCCGGCGACCGCCGCGTTTTGGATGGAGGCGCTGCTCACGATGGTGCTGGTCAGCGTCATCCTGGGGACTGCCTCCGGAGCACAGAATATCGGGATTCTCGGGGCGTTTGGCGTCGGCGGGTACATTGCGTTGGCCGGCCTGTGGGGCAGTCCCATCTCCGGCACGTCGATGAATCCGGCACGAACGTTCGGGCCTGATCTCGCGAGTGGCAACTTCAACGACTATTGGGTGTATGTCGCCGGGCCACTGGTCGGCGCAGCGGCTGCAGTCGGAATCGCCTTCATCCTGCGCGGCCCGGGCGGCGGGCGCTCAGGCTCAGGAGCTGCGCAGGGCGCTCTATTCACCGCAGCCGCCGAGGAAGAGAAGCCGTAGCGCCTGCTTGGACCTCCGGCAAGGCCTAGGTTGGCGACAACGCAATTCGCAGCCGAGTAGATTGTCAGAGTGAAAGAACAGTATTTGGCGACGGCGTATCCGCAACTGCGGCTCGACAGCCATGCCCTCGAGAACAATATCCGGGTCATGGCGCAGTGGTGCCGGGAACGGGGCGTGGAACTTGCCCCGCATGTGAAGACCACGATGTCGGCGCCGATCATCGAGCGGCAGCTGGCCGCTGGCGCGGTCGGCGTTACCGTCGCCACCGTGGATCAAGTCGCCTCAGCCCTGGCTTGGGGACATGACCACATTCTCGTCGCCAATGAGATCGTCGACAGGTTCGGACTGGCGCGTGTCCGCACGTGGCTGGAGGAAGACGCCGGCAGGGAAATCCGGTGTTTGGTCGATTCGGCCGCCGGGGTCAAGACGGCGGCGGAAGTCTTCGACGGCGGCGCGGTCGACCTTGAGGTGCTGATCGATGTCGGCACACCCGGCGGGCGCACGGGAGTGCGCAGCCTGGACGAGGGCCTGGTGCTGGCTGAGCTGGTCCGGGCCACGCCGGGGCTGAGGCTGGTAGGGGTTGCCGGTTACGAAGGCGTCGTGCCCAACAGCAGGGCTGAGGATACGGTCACAGCCGTTGACCGACACTGCCGACTGGTGCGGGACGTGTATCTGGAAGCGGCGAAGTTCTTTGAGACCGCCACTCCCATCTATTCCATGGGTGGGTCCGCGTTCCCGGACCGCGTCGTTGAGTTCCTTCCCGCCGGCGGCCAGGTGCCCGGAACACGGATTATTCTGCGCTCAGGTTGCTACGTCACCCACGATCACGGCACCTATGCCGCGGTCAGCCCCGTTCCGGGGCTCATCCCGGCGATTTCCGTTCGCGCCGTCGTCCTGTCCACCCCCGAAGAGGGGATGGCTGTTGTCGGTGCCGGCAAACGGGATCTTCCCTACGACGCCGGACTGCCAACCTTCCTCTCGGCCCGGACGGCCGACGGTATCGAAAAGAAAGGCGCAGCCGCAGGGGTGCGAAATCTCTACGACCATCACGCAGTCCTTACCGGAGTCACCGGACTCGATGTCACCGATACCGTGGATTTCGGCCTATCCCATCCCTGCTCCGCGTTCGACCGCTGGCCCGAATACGTCCTCACCGACCGTGACGGTCACGACCTTGACGTGTGGCACACAGACTTCCGCCGATCGTCCCTGGTGACAGTCCCTGGCGCCGACTGATTCTTGCCCGTCACTCCTCCAGGCCCTTAAGCCTTGAGCTGCCGGGTCAGCACTTCGAATTCCTCGACGCCCAGGATCTGCATGTGCTGTTCCGCGCTGGTTTCGGCGCGGATTTTGCCGGCAGCCTGCTCGCTGCCGGCAAGGGCGTCCGCGTCCTCCCACAGCGTGATGGACAGTGACTTGTTGTCTTTCCCAAGCAAGTAATAGATGCCCAGGCATCCCGGCAGCTGGAGCACCCGGTTGACGGTGTCATCGGTGGGGGCCCCGGAGCTGTCCGGGCCGGGCTGATACGTGCTGACACGAGCGAACATGACTGTCCTCCTAGATCCAGGTCCGACGGTTGGAGTCCCTGCCGCCAAGCCGATGAACCGGGGAGCTGGATCCTTGGGATATCGCGCCCTTTTGGCCGGCGGCCTGGTCTCCTCCCACCAGTAAGGACCCGTCAGCCTGGATGCACAAGGCTGGAATTGGCGTCCCCGCGCAGCTCTGGGCCTACAGGCAGGAAACGCGCGGAGAAGCGAAAGACCGCTTCGAACCCGTTATGCATGCGGCAGGGTTCCGGCGGCAGCCGCGGCGCCGTGGCCGATTCGCTCACGAGGACGACGACGGCGGAGGGGCCTGGGCGCCGTCCTCAGCGGAGTCCGCTACGGAAACGGACGCGTGACGCGGAATAGGTCCGGCGCTGCGGTAATCCCCGTAGCGCCGGATCTATTGCGTGTCGCCGGTCCGAAAACGTAGCGAAAACAGCGGAACCCAGGGCAATGAGAGTGTGTTCCGTGCGGCGGCCAGCCCGCGCCCGGCTCAGGAAGCGGGCCCGGCCGGAGCGTCGGAGTGCGGGCATCCTGCCCGTGCACGCGCGTGCTCGACGTCGGCGGCGCTTTGAAGTTGCCCGCGGGCCCGCAGTCCGGCCACGACACCGTCAACGTCGGCGTCGGGCCGGTTCTGGCTGAGCTTGTGCTTGGCCTCGATCCGGGTGATGAGGAGTTCGACGCCGACGATCGCGCGCAGCTGCCCGGCAATGTAGCGCTCGGGGGCATCGTCGACAGTCCACGGCCGCTCGGAACCGGCTTCATTGTGATCGCTGAGCCGCCGCACATGGCTGGCGAGCCAGGCCGGGTCGTCGTGGATGACGAGGTTGCCGTACACGTGCGCGGTGGAATAGTTCCAAGTCGGCACCACTCGTCCGTGCACTGCCTTGGACGCGTACCACGACGGCGAAATGTAGGCGTCGGCACCCTGGATGATGGCGAGCGATTCGCCGGCCGCAGGTTCGGACCACTGGGGATTGTTGCGGGCGAGGTGCCCGTGCAAGGCACCATGTTCACCGGACGTCGGGTCGAAGACAAAAGGCATCAGCGTGGCGAGGATGCCGTTCGCCGTTGACGTGATCAGGTTGGCTGCGGCCGGGCGGCTGAGCAGTTGCCGGACTGAATCGGGGCTGGCAGCGAAGTGTGCGGGGATGTACACGGGGATCTTCCGTTCGGATCGCGGATCGGACAAGGGTTGCGGAGTTCGGGGCGTGGGCGCGGTGTGCGAGGTTCGGGCGCCGGCAAAGGG
>NZ_CAKKMF010000079.1 GCF_918697925.1 Arthrobacter sp. Bi26 | reverse complement strand
ATGTCCTTTTGTCCGCGGCCCGGCGCCTGCGCCAGCCCCTGCCGGGAGCCCAGCCGAGAATCCGCTTCGAGATGCCGCCGGAGCATGAGGCCGAGGCCGGGACCGAGGCCCGCTTCGGCAGTCCCGGTCCGCGCATGTCGGCCCAGCACCCCCTGTATATGGGCTTCATGGGTACGGTCGGCGTCGGCTTCGCCCTCCTGGTCTACTGGATCGGGTCAAATACGACGCAGCTGCTCTTGTGGATCATCACGGCGCTCTTCATCACCCTGGGGCTGGACCCGGTGGTTCGCTGGCTCGAACGCCGAAATGTCCCCCGGGCCGCCGGCATCCTCCTGTCCGTATCCACCCTGGCGCTTGGAGTCGCCGCATTTTTTGCCACCCTGATCCCCACGATCGTGCAGCAGGTGACGCAAATCGTGCAGCAGGCGCCCAAGTGGGTCCAGGATTTCATTGACTCGGAATTCTTCCGGAGCGTTGACAGCCAGTTCGGCATCCGGGACCGCATCAGCCAGGAGCTGGAGAAGTTCGTCAACAACCCGGACGCCATGGGCGGCATCTTCGGCGGCGTTGTGGGCTTCGGCTCCACCGTGGCAAACGGACTGTTCGGCGCACTGATCGTGCTGGTCCTGAGCCTGTACTTCCTCGGCGCCCTTCCCGCGATGAAGAAATGGGGCTACCGGCTCGCGCCGCGCTCGCGCCGGGCCCGGGTTGAAGCCCTGTCCGAGGAAATCACCGGTTCGGTGGGCAACTACGTGATCGGCCAGGCCGCCGTCGCACTGCTGAACGCCACGTTCGCGTTCATTGTGATGTCGATCATCGGCGTACCGTTCGCCACGCTACTGGCGTTCGTCGTGGCCCTGCTGGCGTTCATCCCGCTGGTGGGCGGCATGATTGCCGGGTTCCTGGTGACGCTCGTTGCCCTGACCGCCGGCTGGCAGACCGCGCTTGTCTTCGCCATCTGCTATTTCGCCTACCTCCAGTTCGAGGCTTACTTCATCTCGCCGCGGATCATGCAGAAAGCCGTGGCGGTGCCGGGCGCCGTGGCCGTCATCTCGGTCATCGCCGGCGGCAGTCTGCTGGGCGTCCTCGGAGCCCTGATCGCCATTCCCACCGCGGCGGCCATCATGCTGCTGGTCAAAGAAATCCTCATCGCGCGCCAGGACAGCCGCTGACAGTTCCCCCTGGCAGCCGGTTTTCGCGCCGAAAAAGGACAGCCGCACCGTGGATCCCCGGTGCGGCTGTCCTTTTTCGGCGCGGAATTCCCTTTTCGGCGCGGTTCTCCCCTTTCGGGCAGGCGCTGGCGGCTCAGGAGTGCGCCGTGGCGACCGGTCCGTCCCATTCCTGCGGAAGCACTGTTCCGGCGCTGCCGGGGATGACCTGGTCCACGATCTCGTTGAGCACACGCCCGGCGTACTTCTCCCCCACCCACAGGTGCTTGGCGCCGTCGACCCCTAGCACCTGCGCCTGCGGTACCAGCGCGAACCTCGCGGCGGCATCAGCCGGCTGCAGGTAGTCGTCGTGTTCGGGGACCAGCACCTTCAGCGGCTTGCCCGTCCGGGCCCATTCCTTCAAGTGCACGTCCGTGGCCCGGTGCAGCGGGGGCGAGAGCAGGACAGCCCCCTCGATCTCCGAGGCGACGGGCTCAGCGGCGCCGTACATGAGGGCAAGCTCAGTGCCGAAGGACCAGCCCACGAGCCACCGGTTTGGCAGGCCCCGGTCCACGGCGAACTGCACGGCGGCCTCGACGTCCAGACGCTCGCCGATGCCTTCCTCGAAGGCTCCTCCGCTGGTCCCCCGCGGCGAAGACGTGCCACGGGTGTTGAAGCGCAGTACGGCGATTCCGGCGAGGGCCGGCAGCCGGTAGGAGGCCTTGCGGTAGACGTGCGAATCCATGAAGCCGCCGTGCGTCGGCAGCGGGTGCAGCGTAATGAGTGTTGCCTTGATCTCGCCGGATTCCGGGAGGGCGAGCTCGCCCACCAGCCGGTGTCCGTCCGAGGTACGGAGTTCGACGTTCTCGCGGTGGGCCGGAAGGACGGTGGACGCGCGGATGGCAGTCGGCTCTGACGGCTGGGTGAAGACGTACGACGCGGGATCAAAAGTCATGCTGACCAGCTTAGCGATACCGATAGCTCCGTGAGGTCCAGCAGTTGGTATGCCAGTGGCGGCGCTCGGCGAGACCCGCGGCGGCGCCAAAGAGGTGGTCCTCGGACCAGACCACCAGGTGGGCGATCCCCGGCAGTACGGCGGTGGAGCAGCCCGGGCAGATGTAGGTCTTCTCGGCGCGGCTGGCGGTGATGGGGCGGACCATCCATTCACCGTCCGGCGCGCTTTCCCGCCGGGCGAAACCTGAGCGGGCGCGCTCCAGATCGAGCTCCGGCGCCGGGCCGTGTTTGGCCCCGGGGGCTTTGCCCTTTCCCGGCGCTGCGCTCTTGCCGGAGCCTGTCTTTGCAGAACTGGCGCGGCGGGGTCGGTTGGAACGGGGCATGCCTCCATTCTGCCCCAGACCGGCTGCCAGTCTTTGCGTCACCGCCGCGGCGCCGGTTGAGCTGCAGCCCCGCCGTCCCGCCGCCCCAGCCCGGGGACCCCCGCGCAGACGGTAGAGTGGACCGGGTGCGTTTAGTCATAGCCCGCTGCTCCGTTGATTACGTCGGCCGCCTCAAAGCCCACCTCCCGCTGGCCACCAGGCTGTTGCTGGTCAAGGCCGATGGCTCGGTCCTGGTCCATTCCGACGGCGGATCCTACAAGCCCCTGAACTGGATGAGCCCTCCTGCGTCTTTGCGCGTCTCCACCCCGGATGAGGTCGACGTCGAAGTTGGCGTCGTCGAGCAGTGGACGGTCCAGTCGGCCAAGACCGATGACCGGCTCATTATCAATATTCATGAGCAGCTGCACGACACGTCCCACGAACTGGGCCAGGACCCTGGCCTGATCAAGGACGGCGTCGAGGCGGACCTCCAGCGGCTCCTGGCCGCCCAGATCGAATTGCTTGGCACCGGGTTCTCGCTGATCCGCCGCGAGTACTTCACGGCGATCGGCCCCGTGGACATCCTGGCCCGGGACGCGGATGGGGCCACCGTGGCCATTGAGCTCAAGCGGCGCGGCGACATCGACGGCGTCGAGCAGCTCACCCGGTACCTGGAACTGCTGAATCGGGACCCGCTGCTGGCTCCGGTCCGGGGAATCTTCGCTGCCCAGCAGATCAAGCCGCAGGCCAAAGTCCTCGCCAAGGACCGCGGAATTGACTGCGTGACCCTTGACTACGACGCCATGCGCGGCGTTGACGACAGCGAATCCAGGCTCTTCTAAGCGCCCTGCGGCAGTCTTTCCGCGGCGGCGATTCGCGTTAAGCGGTTATTTGCACAAAATTTATGCATTTCTCCCGCTCGCCCGTTGACCTGACGCAAGTGTCATGAAATTCTTATACAAGTCTTTGTGTAGGTGTTATTCATGCTCGCAAGACATGTTGCGAGCGTGAAGCTCCTGCAGCCACGGTTCGGGAATCCGGTCCGTTGCCAAAGGTTCTTCTCGCAGAGTGACCAAGTGCGGTGTGAAGTGCGCCGGACTTATTCAGATCCACAATGAGGAGAAACAAATGGCACAGGGAACCGTCAAGTGGTTCAACGCAGAAAAGGGCTTCGGCTTCATCACCCCGGATGACTCCGATGGCGATGTCTTCGTTCACTACTCCGAGATCCAGACCGGTGGCTTCAAGACCCTCGACGAGAACCAGCGTGTTCAGTTCGAGATCGGCCAGGGCGCCAAGGGCCCCCAGGCTACCGGCGTAACGCTGGTCTAGTCTCCCGTCAGGAAGTGCTTTAGGGCATTTCCGGCACCAAAAATGATCCCCGGCATTTGTGCCGGGGATCATTTTTTTGTGCATTGTTGGCCGCGGCGTTTCAGGTCTTCGCCTTTTGGCCACGCCTCTATTGGTCAAGCGATATTGTTCATCCGAATTGCACGGCCGCGCGAATGCGTTTACGGCAGGGCCCGGATCCGCGCCAGGCGCGCCGGGCAATAACCGCCGGACCCGGCCGGCTAACGCACCAGGGTGCGCAGCAGACGTGCACTCTGCCGGACGGACAGCCCGGGAAGATACGCGCGGCTCAGGGCCCGGCCCATCGCGGGCAATTGCAGCGGATCCTGGTAATAGAGGTAAAGCGTGCGGTAGTCCGGTTTGAAGCGCGACTTGAACGTTGCCAGCGAGCGGAAGCCATAGATGGGTTCCAGGGCCCGGCCCACCACGTCCAGGATCCCGGCCAGCCCCTCAGGCCCGGCATCGCCGCCCCCGGCAGCGGCTCCGGCAGGACTCTCGGCAGTGTCTCCAGCGGGATCCACAGCAGCGTCCCCGGCGTCGCTGCGCCGGGCCGCGTCGTCTGCGGCACGGTCCTTCGCCAGCGGCGAGCCGGAAAGGGAGATGACCTCGACCGTGCGCTTGAGTTCCAGCACGGCGGAGGCAATGAGGAACTCCATGACGCCAGGGAACGCGTCTCCGCGCCGGCGCATGAAGTCCAGGGTCCAGCTCACCAGCTGTCCGTCCTGGTACACCGGCAGCCAGCTCGTGACACCCTGCACGTGTCCGGCGGCGTCCACCGCCAGGCAGCACAGCACTTCGTCGTCGTCGAGCTCGTCGATGCCGCCGAGCGTGAAGCCCATCTCCGGCACGTGCTTTTGCGCCGCCCATTCCTCGGAGACCTCGCTCAGCTGGGCCCGCAGCGGGGCCGGGAATTCGCTGTAGCGCCCCCACACGGCTTCGACGCCGGTCTTCGCGGCACGGTTCAGCGCGGTGCGGACGTTCTGCCATTCCTTGCCCTTGAACTCGAGTTCCCGCACGGCGAGCCTGGTTTCCTGGGCCACGGCCACCCGGCGGAACCCGCGGGCCCGGAGCATCGGCCACAGGTCGGCGGTGCAGGAGTAGAAACACGGGATCAGGGCGTGCTCGGCGCAATAGCGCATGAAACCCGCCGCGGTCTCCTCATGGAGGGCAGCGGGTCCGAAGGGGCCCGCCAGCGTCAGGGCCACGTTGCCGTGTTGCTGGTAGGCCACCCCGCCGCGACGGTCCGGCGTGAACCAGTATTTGTTCGGTTCCCAGAGCGCCATCCAGGACAGCGAGTCTCCGCCCTGGCGGATGAGGTCACGGGCCGTGTCCCGGTCCCCGAAGCCGACGTCGGTACTGTTCATCCCGGTACCGTGCAGCCGCCGCCGCAGGACCAGCCAGACCGCGGCCAGGGCCACTCCCCAGAAGATGATGCCGGCATAGGCGAACAGAAAGGACTCGACGGCGTACCGGTTCTGGAAGAGCCTGCTGTAGGCGCCGGGAATGGGCAGCGGCAGGTACTGCCGGGCGAGTTCCGCGGCGAGGCCCAGCACTCCCCCGTCGCGGTCCATCCCGCCGGCCGCCAGCCACGCGACCGCGTAGGCTCCGGCGAGCCCCAGCCACGTCCCGCCTACCACGATGCCCAGGATCCCCCGGGCCCGCGGTGCCGTCTCCACCCGGAACTGCCGGCGGTTCAGCCAGAGCAGCACAACGAGCAGCAGCGGAACGGCCACGAGCGGAAGGACGTGGACGAAGCCGGAGCCCATCACGGCCGTGTGCGGCCGGTTGGGATAGTGCGGAATGCGGGCGAACAGGGCGAGGTACACGGCGGCCAGGGCTGTAACGCCGAGCTGGACGATGATGGCGATCCGCAGGGCCAGGCGGCGGCCGTGCCGCATGCCGTCCGCGCAGATCAACAGCAGGACCACCGGGACCACCGCCAGCGCGAGGCCCAGCGGACCGGCGAATCCGGCCCGGCCGGCCTCCAGGCAGCTGACATCAACCGTCCCGCCGCAGTTTTCCTCCAGCTGGCTCAGTGTGGGCAGCGGGTTCAGCACGACGTCGCGCAACAAGGCCAGGGGCCCGGTGGGGCTGCTGACAGCTGCCGTGAGGATCGGTCCCACCGCGAAGATGGCGACCGTGAGCGCCAACAGGTTGCGCGTTTCGCGGCCCGTCGAACGGTGGCGGTGCAGGGTCCCCCGGTCGCCCTGGATCCACCAGCCAGCGGCCAGGCCGGCGAGGGCACCGGCGAGCCCCACCACCGTCTCCGGATGCCCGACGTAGAGCACCAGCAGCAGCGACGCGGACACGACGGCGGTCCGCAGCCGCCGTTGCCACAAAGTGGGCAGCAGCCCGCTGGCGGCCAGGGCCACGGCAAGGACGGCGGCGTAGGGGCCGATCAGCCGGGCATTGACCATGAGGCCGAGCCAGCCGTCGCCGATATACCGGGCCAGCTGGGTGATCAGCAGGAACACGGTCACAGCCGCGAACTGGCCCGCAAAGAAGAACACGGCTGTCCGCAGCGTCCCCAGATGCCGTTCAGCGAGGCCCAGAAGCAGGAGGATCATCAGTGATGCGGCGAGGTAGGCCAGCAGATTGGTGGCGAAGAACAGTGACGTGAACAGGGACCACCAGTGACCCGCCCTCAGCCCCGGAGCGTTGACGGAGGCGATGGGCAGCAGGGCGTTCGGCGGCCCGGACAGGAAGCTGCCCGTGACGGCACCGACGGCCAGGAAGGTCGCGAGGACCGCCAGGGTGAACGGTACGGCGCGGAAGTGCGCCAGCGTCTGGCGCATCCCCTGCCGCCAGACGTCCAGCAACGGCGGGCCTTCCGGGCCCGGGCCCGCCGCGGTCCGCGTGCTGCCGTTTTTGGTCTGGCTCATGGCGAGATCCCCCAGCGCCGGGCCAGGAAGTCCAGGCCGCCGGGCAGGCCGTTGGATGCTGTGTCCCAGGAGTGCCCCGCGTTGGCGATCCGGTGTGTTTCGACCGTGAACCCGGCGCGGCGTGCCGCGTCGGAGAGCACGTCCATGTAGCCGGTGAACTCCGGGTCGTGGTCTCCTGCGGCGAAGTACACGCCGTGGCCGTCGAAGCGGTTTTCCGCCATGACGCGGAGCGGGGTCAGCCGGTCGAAGGCCTCGGCGTCGCCGCCGAAGGAGGCCTCGATGGTCTTGGCGCGCTCCTTCGCGAGGGCCGGCTCGTCCTCGCTGGAGAAGGCCAGCGCCGCGCCGTAGACGTCGGGATGCCGCGTCACCATCTGCATGGCACAGGTGCCGCCGAACGAGAAGCCGCCCGCGGCCCACTGCCGGGGGTTCGGGTCGACGTCGAGCGTGCGGTTGATCCAGTCCGGCACATCCCGCGCCAGGAAGGTGTCCGCCTGGGCAATCCGGCTGTCGAGGCACAGTGTGTTTGCCGTCGGCGAGCCGTTGGGATCGACCACCACCGCCACGGGCGCCACCCCGCCGTGCTGCGCAGCGAACCGGTCCAGCCGGATCCGGAGCGCGCCGCCGGTCAGCCAGTCGGCGGGGCTGCCCGGCTGGCCGGAAAAAAGGACCAGCACCGGCAACGCGGGCCGGGGGGAACTCTGGTAGGCCGGCGGGAGATAGACGTAGGCGTCCCGGCTCTGGAAGCCGGAGATCCTGCCGGGGATGACCGCCTTGCGGATGACGCCGTCGGGAAGGTGGGCAGGTGCCTGCCAGTGGGCGAGCCCGGTGGAGGCCGGGCCGCCGGCCGCGCGCGTCAGGCCGGCCTCGAGCGGCTTGATCCGGGCTACTGCCGTTCCGGTGAGATCGCCGACGGTGTGGTTCAGGCCGAAGTAGATGTTGATCTGTACAGCGGCAAGCGCGAGGACGGCCAGAAAGGCGGCCGTGGCTGCGGCGCCTGAACGCCAAGGTTTGGTGCGGCTGCGTCCGCGGACCCGGAGACCGAACAGGCACATGATCCACAGGAGCAGGGCGCCGACGCCAACTTGGGACCAGACGAGGGTCTCCCCAGGCAGTTCGGCGGGGAAGACCGTGATGGCGTAGATCAGGAACCAGTGCACGGCCGCGACGAGCAATGCGGCGAGCAGGGTCACGGCAGCGACGACGACGGCCGCACCGGGCAGGCGACGCCTGATGTGCCCAGAAGCGGTGTGCCGGAAACCCGGATACCGGAAGGCGGCGTGCCAGAGGAGGTAGGCCAGGCCTGCCGCACCGGCGGCCCACGCAAGCCACACCACCGGGCCGTCGACCAGGCGGAGGCTGTCAAGGTAGTCCACCGGGGCTAGCGCCAGGTGCCGACGCCGATGACCGGTCCGGCCTCAAGCCAGGATGACAACCCTGTGTAGGCATCGAAGCGCATCGCGAGAAGAACCTGCCGCCCCTCGTAGCGGAGCTCCACGATCACGGCGTCGGGCTGGACCTTGAGGAGCTCGGATTCGGTGGGCTTGCGCCGGCCAAGGAGCTCCAGCGAGCTGCGCCGGAAGGTGTGCTTGGGACGGACGCTGAGTGAGACCAGGCGGAACCACTCGAGGTCGTTGTCCTGATAACGACAAACCCCCATCTGCCAGCTTTTTCCAGCCGTGCAGATGGAGGCGTCCACCGTGCCGAGGGCGCGCCGCAGATTGAAGCGGCGCACCCCCATGAGGCACAGTGCAAATACCAGCAACGCAAACGCAGTTGCCAGGACGATGAACGGCAAACCAATACTGTTCATCAAGGTCGTGCTAGCGGATCCCCGCAGTAGCCGCTTCGCCCATTTGGGCGTTGTCAGCAACAATGACCACCCTGTTGTTGTCAACGGAGAAGAATCCCCCGTCGACGGCTACAGAGATGCGGTCACCGGACACCGGCTCGATTGCCAGCTCACCTTCGGCCAGAATCGCCAGCAGGGGCGAGTGGCCGGGCAGGATTCCGATTTCACCATCGCTGGTGCGGGCCTTGACCATCTTGGCCGCTCCGGACCACACGAAGTGATCCGCTGCGACAATCTCAACCTCAAGCTCAGCCATATTACTTGGTCTGTTCCTGGATCTTGGCCCACTGGCGCTCGACGTCGTCCAGGCCGCCGACGTTGAAGAACGCCTGCTCTGCAACGTGGTCAAGTTCGCCGTCGCAGATCGCGGTGAAGCCTTCAACAGTGTCCTTGATGGATACTGTGGAGCCCTCGACGCCGGTGAACTGCTTGGCGGTGTAGGTGTTCTGCGAGAGGAACTGCTGGATGCGGCGTGCACGCGACACGACGATCTTGTCTTCTTCAGAGAGTTCGTCAACGCCGAGGATGGCGATGATGTCCTGAAGTTCCTTGTTCTTCTGCAGGATCTGCTTGACGCGAACGGCCGTGTTGTAGTGGGCCTGTCCGATGTACTGCGGATCCAGGATCCGGGAGGTCGACGTCAGCGGGTCAACGGCCGGGTACAGACCACGGGAGGCGATTTCACGGGAAAGTTCCGTGGTCGCGTCGAGGTGTGCGAAGGTCGTGGCCGGAGCCGGGTCGGTGTAGTCATCTGCGGGAACGTAGATGGCCTGCATCGAGGTGATGGAGTGGCCCTTGGTGGACGTGATGCGCTCCTGGAGGAGACCCATCTCGTCGGCCAGGTTGGGCTGGTAGCCCACAGCCGACGGCATGCGGCCGAGGAGGGTGGAAACCTCGGAGCCTGCCTGGGTGAAGCGGAAGATGTTGTCGATGAAGAGCAGCACGTCCTGGTTCTGCACATCGCGGAAGTACTCCGCCATGGTCAGGGCGGACAGTGCCACGCGCAGACGCGTTCCCGGCGGCTCATCCATCTGGCCGAATACAAGGGCGGTGTCCTTCAGGACGCCGGCCTCTTCCATTTCGACCCAGAGGTCGTTACCTTCACGGGTACGCTCGCCGACACCGGCGAACACCGAGGTGCCACCGAAGTTGCGGGCAACACGGGTGATCATTTCCTGGATCAGCACGGTCTTGCCGACGCCGGCACCACCGAACAGACCGATCTTGCCACCCTTGATGTACGGGGTGAGGAGGTCGATCACCTTGATGCCGGTCTCCAGCATCTCGGTGGAGCCTTCCAGGGTCGCGAAGGCGGGAGCCTTGCGGTGGATCGGCCAGTAGTCGGAAGCCTGGATCTCGGACTCGTCGACGTCCAGCGGCTTGCCCAGCACGTTGAAGATGTGACCCTTGACGCCGTCGCCCACGGGCACGGTGATCGGGCCGCCGGTGTCTACAACGTTGGTACCGCGGACAAGTCCGTCGGTGGCCTGGAGGGAGATAGCACGGATGAGGTTGTCGCCCAGGTGCAGGGCAACCTCGAACGTGACGGTTCGGGTCTCACCGTTGAGAGTGATCTCGGTGGTGAGTGCGTTGTAAATCGAGGGGATTGCGTCAGCCGGGAATTCGACGTCGACAACCGGGCCAATAACACGTGCAATACGACCGGTAGCACCGGACGTTGCGGCTACGTGATCGGTAGCAGTGGCAGTCATCTCTCTCACTTCACTCAGTAGATGGCGTGGGGTTAAGTTTATTCTTTGGTGCAGGTACAGCTGGATCCGGGCTCGTGCTGGCTAGGACGCGGACAACGCGTCGGCACCGGCAACGATTTCGGAAAGCTCCTGCGTAATTTCAGCCTGGCGGGCAGTGTTGCGCAGACGCGTGTACTTCTTGATGAGATCCGTCGCGTTGTCGCCGGCGGACTTCATCGCGCGCTGGCGGGCTGCGAGCTCGGAAGCTGCTGCCTGCAACATGGCGGCGAAGATACGTGATTCGATGTAGCGCGGCAGCAGGGCATCGAGGACCTGCTCCGTTTCCGGCTCGAATTCGTAGAGGGGAAGCAGGTCCGATTCGGACGCGGCTTTCTCTTCGACGACCTCGAGCGGCAGCAGACGAACGACCGTCGGCTCCTGGGTCACCATCGACTTGAAGCGGGTGTAAACGACGTGGATTTCGTCGACGCCGCCCTCTTCGTAGGCGGTAGCGAAATCAGCCAGCAATGCTTCGCTGACTTCCCGCGCGGTCGCAAACTCCGGTGCATCCGTGTTGCCGGTCCATACGCGAGCGTATTCACGGTTCCGGAAGTCGAAGTACGCCTGCGCCTTGCGGCCGACCAGGAACGTCTTGACTTCCTTGCCTTCCGCGTGGAGCAGCTCATTGAGGCCTTCGGCCTGCTTGAGGATGCTCGCCGAGTAAGACCCCGCGAGGCCACGGTCCGAGGTGATAACCAGGACGGCGGCCCGGCGGATCTGCGCCGGCTCGGTGACCAGGGGGTGGTCGATTTCGCTCTGGCTTGCGACAGCAGAAACGGCACGCGTGATCGCGTTCGCGTAAGGCAGTGAAGCTGCTACGCGTGCGCGGGCCTTGCCGATGCGCGAGGTAGCGATCAGTTCCATCGCCTTGAAGATCTTGCGCATCGACGTCGTCGAGCTGATCTTCTGGCGGTAGACCCGGATCTGGGCTCCCATACTTATCCTTTCCTAAGATCCCGATGGCCGGGACTGCCGAAACCCGTGCGGGTCCCGGCAGTCCCTGCCAGCGAAACTAGCGCTTCTGCTTGACGATTTTTTCCTGGTCGACCTGATCCTCGCCGATGGGGGCGTGCTCCTCGTGCCCCGCACCGACCAGGAGGTTGTCTCCCTCGCCGAAGAAGCCCTTCTTGAAGTCCACGATTGCGGTCTTCAGCGCTTCAGCGGTGTCATCGTCCATGACGTTGGTCTGGGCCAGCGTCGTCAGGATGGAGGACTTGTGCTTGAGGTGCTCCAGGAACTCGGTCTCGAAGCGGTTGATGTCTTCAACCGGAACCTCGTCGAGGTGGCCGTTGGTGCCGGCCCAGATGGAGACAACCTGGTTCTCGATCGGGAACGGCGAGTACTGGCCCTGCTTGAGCAGTTCCATCAGGCGTGCACCACGGGTCAGCTGCTGGCGCGATGCGGCGTCGAGGTCCGAGGCAAACATGGCGAAGGCCTGCATGTCGCGGTACTGGGCCAGTTCCAGCTTCAAGGTACCGGAGACCTTCTTCATGGACTTGACCTGGGCGGCGCCACCAACACGGGAGACGGACACACCGACGTCCACAGCGGGGCGCTGGTTGGCGTTGAAGAGGTCCGACTGCAGGAAGATCTGGCCATCGGTGATGGAGATGACGTTGGTCGGGATGTAGGCGGACACGTCGTTCGCCTTGGTCTCGATCAGCGGCAGGCCGGTCATCGAGCCTGCACCGAGCTCATCGGAGAGCTTGGCACAACGCTCCAGCAGGCGGGAGTGCAAGTAGAAGACGTCGCCCGGGTAGGCTTCGCGTCCCGGCGGGCGGCGGAGCAGCAGTGACACTGCACGGTAGGCCTCGGCCTGCTTCGACAGGTCATCGAACACGATAAGGACGTGCTTGCCGCCGTACATCCAGTGCTGGCCGATAGCCGAGCCGGCGTACGGTGCCAGGTACTTGAAGCCTGCGGGGTCAGACGCGGGGGAAGCCACGATCGTGGTGTATTCCAGTGCGCCGTTGTCTTCCAGGGTCTGGCGGACAGCCGCGATCGTGGATGCCTTCTGGCCGATGGCTACATAGATGCAGCGCACCTGCTTGGTGACATCGCCGGAAGCCCAGTTGGCCTTCTGGTTGATGATCGTGTCGATGGCAATGGCGGACTTGCCGGTCTGGCGGTCACCGATGATCAGCTGACGCTGGCCGCGGCCGATCGGGATCATGGCGTCGATAGCCTTGAGTCCGGTCTGCATCGGCTCGTGAACCGACTTACGCTGGGTCACGCCGGGTGCCTGAAGTTCCAGGGCACGGGTGGTCTCGGCCTTGATCTCGCCGAGGTCATCGATGGGCTGGCCCAGCGGGTCAACCACGCGGCCGAGGAAGGCGTCGCCAACCGGCACGGACAGAACCTGTCCGGTGCGGTGGACTTCCTGGCCTTCTTCGATTCCGGTGAAGTCACCGAGGATGATGACGCCGATCTCGCGGACGTCGAGGTTCTGGGCCAGGCCCAGGGTGCCGTCTTCGAAGCGAAGCAGCTCGTTCGCCATGACCGAGGGAAGGCCCTCAACACGACAGATGCCGTCACCTGCGGTTGTTACACGGCCGACCTCTACGCGCTCTGCGTTTCCGGGTTCGTAGGACGCCGCGAACTCGTTCAACGCATTACGGACGTCGTCGGCGTTGATGGTCAATTCGGCCATCTGCAGTCCCTGCTCTCCTGTTTTCGTGATCATCGTTGCTCACGATGACCGGGGTTTCTTGTCGTTAGGTTTGTGCTTGTCCGGCTTAGCTAAGCAAGCTGACGCTGGAGCTGGCCCAGGCGGCCGGCGACCGAAGCGTCAACCACTTCGTCACCTACCTGGATCCGGATGCCACCGATCAGTGCCGGGTCAACGTTCATGTTGATCTTGAGCTCGCGCCCGTAAAGGGCGTTCAGCCCGGTCTGCAGACGGCTGGTCTGTGTCTCCGACAGCGGACGGGTGACGTTGACCGTTGCAATCCAGCGCTGCTGGCGCTTGGCGGCAAGCTCGGCGAAACGGCGAACCAGCCTGGTGACCTTGAGCCCGCGCGGAGCCGTGACGGCCTGTCCGATCAGGACTTTCGCTTCCTCGCTCGCACCAGGTACGAGCTTCTCGGCGAGGGTCACCTTGGCGGCCGGGCTGGCCTGCGGCTCGGACAGAGCACGCTGGACCTCGTGGCTGGACTCAACGGCCTGGTTGAAGGAGAACAGATCGTTCTCCAGCGATTCAAGTCCGGTGAGCCCGGAGGCAGAGACGGCCGACTTGTTCTCGGCAACAGCGATGACCACCGAAGCGGCAAGAGTCTCGAGTGCATCGCCGATATCCCGTGCCGATGCCCAGCGGGAGCTGGCCAGTCCGGCCGCGATTTCAACAGCGTCAGCGGATACTTTCCCGCTGAAGAGCTGCTTGACCAGCGCCGACTTTTCGTCACCGCTGCGGGACGGGTCAGTCAGGGCGCGGCGCAAGCCTGCCGAGCTGTCCACCGTTCCCAGGATTCCGAAGAGTTCCTTTGCCAACTGCAGCGACGCGGTGGGAAGCTTGGCCTCCAGTGCCGCCAGCGCAGCGGCCAGCGATTCGCTCGATACACCTGCCATTACTTAGCTACACCCGCGTTCTGGTTCTCCAGATCTGCCAGGAAGCGGTCCACCACTCGGGCCGACCGTGCATCGTCGCTCAGAGCCTCGCCGACAATGCGGCTCGCCAGCGTCGTGGCCAGCGTGCCGACCTCCGCGCGGAGCGACACAACGGCCGCCTGGCGCTCGGATTCGATCTGCGTGTGGGCCTGCGCGGTGATGCGGGCAGACTCGGCAGCCGCCTTCTCCTTCAGCTCTGCAAGGATCTGGGCGCCTTCGGCGCGTGCTTCCTCGCGGATGCGGTTGGCTTCGGTGCGGGCTTCCGTGAGCTGCTGCTTGTACTCTTCGAGTGCTGCGGAGGCTTCGGCCTGGGCCTTTTCGGCCTTGGCGATGCCGCCCTCAATGGCCTCGGCCCGCTCTGCAAAGGTCTTCTCGAACATCGGGACAACGTACTTGACCACGATGAACATGAGGAGAGCAAAGCCGGCGAAGACGACAAGCATCTCCCAAGGATTGGGAACGAGGGGGTTAGTACCGCCTTCGGTGGCGGCTGAGATGATCGCTTGATTCATATTTCACCCGTCCTTATCTACTCGGTTCTGGATTTTCGGTTGTTCTGTTTACTTGAGAACGAACGCGAAGACCAGGCCAAGGATGGCGAGGGCTTCAGTCAGCGCAAGGCCGAGGAATGCGATCGGCTGCAGGACGCGCTGGGCTTCCGGCTGACGTGCCACGCCGTTGATGTAGGCAGCGAACACGAGACCCACACCGATACCACCGCCGATGGCGGAGAGGCCGTAGCCGACGAGGTTGAGGGAGCCGTTGATGGAGCCTTCCATTTTTTGTTCCTTTCAAGATGCCACCCATGTGGCAGGTTGTTTGGTTTGCTTCATCCCCTAGAGGGGAAGACTATGTTGTGCCTTTGGCGTTGTGCCCCTGGCGCAGCGCCTTTTGGCGTTGTGCCTAGTGGCTGTCGGCGTGGAGCGCGCCCTCGATGTAAATCGCGGTCAGCAGCGTGAACACGTAGGCCTGCAGCACCATGATCAGTGCTTCGAGCATGTACATGGCGATGGCGCCGCCAAGGACGAGTACGGACGCGCCCTTGAGGAGAACGCTTTCCTGCATCACGAGGAATTCGATGCCCGCACCGGAGATCATCACGATCAAGTGGCCGGCCAGCATGGTGGCGAACAGACGGAGGCTGTGCGTGACCGGGCGGACCAGGAAGTTGGAGATGATCTCGATCGGGACGACGATCGGGAGGATGTAGAACGGCACACCGGAAGGAACCGTCGCGAGCTTGAAGTACTTCAGGCCGTTCCGCTTGATGCCGATGCCGATCCAGGTGACATACACGATCGCTGCCATCACGTAGGCTCCGCCGACGTGCGAGAAGGTCGGAAGCTGGATCAGCGGGATTGCACCGTAGATGTTGTTCACGAGGATGAAGAAGAACAGGCTGAACAGCAGCGGGACATACTTCATGAAGTCCCGGCCGCCGATAATGTCCTTGGCGATGCCGTTGCGGACGAAGCTATAGGCGGCCTCGCCTGCGAACTGCAGCTTGCCGGGAACGAGCTGCTGCTTCCGCGCAGCGATCACAAAGAATGTAGCGATAATGACAACCGACAGGATTACCAGCAGCATCTGCTTGGAAAATCCTTCGGCCGCACCCCAGGGGATGATAGCCGGCAGGTGAAGTTCTTCAATTCCAGGAGGCGTGAAGGTTCCTGAATCTTGGGCCGGGAGCGCAAGCGCGATCAACGCGTTTCCTCTCTGCAGTGTCCATCATTGGGCGTTGGGCGGGGACCGGCGACATTGGTGCCCGCCTCTCCCCCTGTAAAATTATTTGGCATTACTGTTCCTCGTCCTGGGACGGGCCACGTGCAGCATTGCCGTCACCAGCTGAAGTTCTGTTACTGGTGAGGCCGTGCATATGAGAAAGATAGAACCCTCCCGCAGCTCCAAGCAGAGCGCCTGCGAGCACAATCCAGCGGGTTCCCCACAGATTATCCAGTCCCCACCCTATCAAACTCCAGACGATGATTCCGCCAACAATGTAGCTGAAGACGGCGATCCCGGCGTTGTATCCGCCGTCGCTGCCATCCGTCGATACACCGGGGGCACCGGCTGTAGTTTTAGGTGTTTTGACTGACTTGTTATTTGGTATGCGTCCGGCTTTGCGGCTAAACATCGGTGCCGTCTTTTCGGGTTTCGGGGTCGTTGTAAATCTGGAGCCTCGCCTTGCTGAAACCGTAAATTTCGGCAGCCTGCCAAAGCACCACGGTCACGACGGCGCCGATCAGGAACCAGCGGCCGTGCAGCCAGGCCGGAGCCCCGATGACGAAGAGGACCACGGCAAAGCCGACAACCTTGACGAAGTACGTCGCGACGAACAGTCCGATCGCTCCGGAGGGGTTGTTGCGGCCGACAAAGTGGCCCACCGCCAGGCTGATGGCGAAGAACGCCATCACCAGCGCTCCCCCGAAGAGGGCGGACCAGAACCCCAGGGCGCCGTTGAAGATGAATGCGGCGATGCCGGTCAGCACCAGGGCGGCGGCGGAGACTGCGGAGCTCATGGCCAGCAGTCTGAGCCACAGGGATTTTGTGGGGCCAGAGACGCCAACGGGTCCGTTGCCGGAAGCGGGTCCCGGTTCGGCGTTGGAGGTCATGAGATCCCAATCGTCGCTGGCGTGAGGCTGGTCAAGGTGGGCGGCGAAGCACCGCCACTGAATTCTACATTAGATAGAAATTATTCGGTAAAGCGCGTCAGAGCAGGATCCTCCTGCATGCCGGGCTACTCGGGAGTGCGGGCCATCTGCCGCGGTCCCCGCTGGCGCAGGTACGGCCAGGCAGTCACCACGGCCATGATCGCCGCGGCGGCCAGATCGACGGCGAGGACTATGTGCCAGGGGAAAATCGCGAAGGCGAGCCCGCCGAAGGCAAGGATGCAGGTCCACAAGTACATCAGCACGACGGCGCCGCGGTGCGAGTATCCGATGTCCAGGAGTTTGTGGTGCAGGTGTCCGCGGTCCGCAGACCACGGCGAACGGCCCAGTGCGGTTCGCCGCACAACCGCCAGGCCCAGGTCCAGCAGCGGCAGGAACAGTACTGCGAACGGCAACAGGATGGGGATGACGGTGGGGATACCGTTGGCCCGGTCGTAGAGGCCGGAGCTGATCTGGCCGGTGGAGACGACGCCGGCCGAGGCCATCAGCAGGCCGATCAGCATGGCCCCGGAATCGCCCATGAAGATCTTCGAGGGAAACCAGTTGTGCGGCAGGAAGCCGACGCAGCTGCCGACCACCACGGCGGTCAGGAGTGTGGCCAGGTCCGAGCGGTCGAGCAAGACGGCCGTGCGGTGGACCCAGTAGGCCGTGAGGAAGAACGCCGCTCCCCCGATAATCGCCACGCCTGCGGCGAGGCCGTCCAGGCCATCGATGAAGTTGAAAGCGTTCATCGTGGTCACGATCAGCCCGGCGGTCAGCACGATGCTCACGGCTTCGTTCTCAATCACGAACGGCTCCGGGATGAACGGGATGACCGTCATCCGGACTCCCCAGATGGCCACGACCAGCGCGGCGGCGCTTTGGCCAATCAGTTTGACCCACCACCGAAGATCCAGCAGGTCGTCCGCCATGCCAACCAGCACGATCACGGCGGCCCCAGCCAGGATTCCCCACGGTGCCGTGTTGTTCCGGAAGATGTCCTTGACGAAGAACGAATTGCTCGCCATGACCAAGGCCACCAGGACCCCCGCGAAGATGCCCAGGCCGCCGAGCCGGGAGATCGGGGTGGAATGCATGTCGCGGCTGCGGATCGGGGAATACAACTCGAGCTTGTTGCCCACCAGACGGGCACCCCAAGTCGCCGTGTAGCTCACGATCGCTGCCGTCAGCATCATGAGCAGGTACATGATCACGGGAAGACCACCAACCCGGTACCGTCAGTACCGTCAGCGCAGGCAACCCACGCCGGCACGTTCCGCAGCAGCGGACACACCAGTGAGTTGCGGAAATGGGGTGGATTCAATTGCCGTGGAACTGTCTTTCGAAAAATGAAACTTCTCCGTCGCCGTGCGCAGGGCAGGCAGTGCGTAGTGCCTGACAGGGCTGTATTACAGTGGACTCTAGTCAAGATACTAATGCCAACGGCCACCTGTCTTCGCGTCACACGGCCCTCCGCCGGCGGGAAAACCACTGACGGTCGTGATGAAAGGACCCCGCGATGACCCCCTCGGTTGCAGTCGCTGCCGTGACGTTTGACCGTCCCAGGGAGCTGGCGGTCCTGATGGACGCCATCAACAACCAGACCGCTCCGGTGCGGTCCATTTGCCTCGTCGACAGCGGCACCGTGCCTTCGAAGGAAGTTGCCGAGCGGCACGCCAACGTGGACTATGTCCGGTCCGAGGCGAACCTTGGCGGTGCCGGCGGGTTCTCGCTGGCCATCCTCAAGGCCGTGGCCAGCGGGGCTGACTGGATCTGGATGATGGACGACGACGCCGAGCCGGCAGACCCCGAATGCCTTGCCACGCTGCTGCGCGAGGCGCAGGAACGCGGCCTGGACGCCGTGGTCCCGCTCGTGGTGGCCCCCGGCCACCCCGACCAGCTGTCCTTTTTCTTCCGGCTCAATGGCAAGGTCACGCATGAGCGTGCGGAGGTGGAAAAGGTCGGGTTCCTGCCCGACGACGGACACTTCTTTAACGGCGCCCTGATCCGTTCCGATGTCTTCTTCAAAGTCGGCCTGCCGGACATGCGCCTGTTCATCCGCGGCGACGAGGTGGACTTCACGCTGAGGCTCAGGAAGGCCGGGATCCGTTTCGGCACCGTCACCACTGCCGCCATCACGCACCCGCACGCGTTCGCCGAAACCAAGCACGTCTTCGGTGCGCGGTGGCATGTGATCGTTCCGGATTCGGCCTTCAAGCGCTACTTCTACTACCGGAACCGCGGCTACATGATCCGCCGGCACTTCCGGGTCAAGTCATTCATCGCGGATGTGGGCGGCTACCTCGGCTACTTCCTGCGCAGCGGCGACTTCCGCGGGCTCGCGGACTGGTTCCGCGCCTTTTCCGCCGGGCTCCGCGGGAAGGGCTTCGGTCCGCTGGAGGACCAGAAGTTCTAGCCCGCCGCGCCGCAGGCGCTAGGGGTGCTGCCCCTAGGGCTGCCGGCGCAGGCGTCGGCGCAGCAGCAGCCCCAGCAGCACCCAGGGCTCGCCGAACACCCGGTAGGCCACCCGCTGCGGGTGGAGCATAAGCCGCCAGGCCCACTCAAGCCCGAGCCGGCCGATCCAGCGCGGTGCCAGCTTCTGCACCCCGGCAATCTGCTCGATTGCGCCGCCGACGGCGCAGTAGATGGCCGGCGGGAGCGCGGCAAGCCGGCGGGCCAGGACCTGTTCCTGCAGCGGCATCCCAAGGCCCAGGAGCACAAGCTGCGGGCGCAGCCCGTTAAGCCATTCGACCGCTGTTTCCTCAACATCCCTGTTCCAGCCTTCGCCGGGCATGCCGTCGACTCTGGCCCCGGGGACGATCTCGCGCAGCTTTGCCACGGCGCCGGCGTTGGCCACGGCGCCTGCGCCGATGACCGCGATGCGCTCCAAGCCCGCGACATTTCCCAGCGCCGGAATCCAATCGGTCGACCCCAGCCGGTAATCCATCACCGGTTCCCTGCCGTCGTGCTCTTCGCCGGTCTTGGCCCAGAGCCAGAGCACCGGCGCGCCATCGATCAGCACCACGTCGCTGCGGTCGTAGAAAGACCGGAACGCCGGATCGGAGTGCAGCAGCGTCACGCTGTGCAGGTTGTGCCCCACCACGATCCGGGTGCGGCCGTCGGCCACGAAGGTGCTGAGGACCGCGGTCAGCTCGGACACCGTCACGGGGGTCGCTTCGACGTCGAGGAACGGGACGTGCTGGCGCTGAAGCGTCATGCGGAACCGGGCTCAGGCGCGGCGGGCTCCGGCGCAGCGGACCCGGGCACAGCATCACCCTTGGGCGCGGCGTCGCCCTCGGGCGCAGCGTCGTTATCCGGAGCAACGTCAGCAGCGTCCACGGCATCGGGGGCGTTGCCGTCGACGTCGAGCAGCCCGGGAACCACACCGCGGAGGCGTTCGAGGCTGATTGCACCCTGTCGAACTACGCGCAACGGCAGGGCCGTCGCGTCCACAATGGTCGAGGAGAGGGCCTCGGCACCCTCGGCGGGCCGGGGTCCGCCCTCAAGGTAGACCTCCACGGATTCCGCCAGCTGGGCCTCGGCGTCCGCGGCGGTCTGCGCCGCTGCGTGCCCGGTGCGGTTCGCGGAGGACACAGCAAGGGGCCCGGTGAGCGTCAGCAGGTCCTGGGCGATCTCGTCGGCCGGGATCCGCAGGGCGACAGTCCCCTTGGTCTCGCCAAGGTCCCAGTCCAGTGACGGCTGGGCGTGCAGGATCAGGGTCAGGCCACCGGGCCAGAACGTCTCGGCCAGCTGACGCGCCTCGGCCGGAACGTCCGTGGCGAGGCCATCGAGGGCGTTCAGCCTGGGGATCAGCACGGGCGGCGGCATCTTCCGGCTCCGGCCCTTGGACGCGAGCAGCAGGGTCACGGCAAGGGGTGAAAAGGCGTCGGCGGCAATGCCGTAGACCGTGTCCGTGGGGAAAACCACGCACTTGTTCTCCCGGATGGCCCGTTGGGCGTGTTCAAGTCCCGCGGCGCGCTGCTCAGCTGCCGTGCAATCGTAGCTAGTCGTCACTGGCCTATTCTTTCATCACTTGTGACACGAAATTTTTGAGGCGTCAGGTCTGGCAGTGTCTGCTCTGACGCGTCTGCTTTGACTATGTCAGTTCTGACGGTGTCAGGACGGCGCTGGTGGCACGGTCCTTGCCGTTGAGGTCGCGGTGCGTGCTCACCTCGGAGAACACCCCGGTGCGGTTGAGCATCGCGGCGATCCATTCCGACTGGACTTCGGCGTGCTCCATCACGAAGTAGCCGCCGGGGACAAGCAGCCGGGCAGCCGAGGCGGCCGCCGCCGTCGGAAGTTCCATCCCGTCCGCTCCCCCGCCGTAGAGCGCCTCGGGCGGGTCGTGCAGCGCCACTTCGGGTTCGTTCGGGATCGCTTCGGCCGGAATGTAGGGCGGGTTGGAGACGACGACGTCGAAGGTGCCATTATGTTCGCCCAGTGCGTCGCGCAGATCGCCGCGGATGAGGTGGACGCCCAGGGAAGCCAGGTTTTTCGCCGCCCAGGCGTGTGCGAATTCGCTGTACTCCACCGCGTGCACTTCCGCGCCGGGAACCTCGTATGCGATCGATCCTGCGATCGCGCCGGATCCAGTGCCCAGGTCCACCACTTTCGGGTGCGCCAACCCGTCCCTGTCCTTGAGCCAGTCCAGCACCAGCTGCACCACGGATTCGGTTTCCGGCCGCGGGATGAACACGCCGGGGCCGACGGCGAGTTCGAGGTAGCGGAAGTGCGCCACGCCGGTGATGTGCTGCAGCGGGATCCGCTGCGCCCGCTCGGCCACGAGGTCGGCATAGCCCTCCGGCGCCGGCGAGTCGCCGAGCATCAACGCGCGCAGCCGGCCGAGCCCGACGCCGAGCAGGTGCTCGGCCAGGAGCTCGGCATCCACGCGCGGGCTGGGCACGCCGGCCGCCGCGAGAACCGCCGTCGCCTCGCTGACGGCCTCCGCGAGGCTCGGACCATCGCCTGCTGTCATCACGAGTGACCCGCGCCTATTCGCCGATTGCGTCGAGCCGGGACTGCTCGTCCAGTTCGATGGCCGACTGGATCACCGGTTCCAGGTCGCCGTTCATGACCTGGTCCAGGTTGTAGGCCTTGTAACCGGTGCGGTGGTCCGCGATCCGGTTTTCCGGGTAGTTGTAGGTGCGGATGCGCTCGGAGCGGTCCATGGTGCGGATCTGCGACTTGCGCTGCGCCGAGTTTTCGGCGTCGATCAGCTCCTGCTGGTGTGCCAGGATGCGGGCACGCAGCACGCGCATGCCGGCCTCACGGTTCTGCAGCTGCGACTTCTCGTTCTGCATGGCGACGACGATTCCGGTGGGAAGGTGGGTGATGCGCACAGCGGAGTCGGTGGTGTTGACCGACTGCCCGCCGGGACCTGAGGAGCGGTAGACGTCGATCTTGAGATCGTTCTGGTTGATCTCTAGTTCCTCGGGCTCGTCCACTTCGGGCAGCACCAGCACACCGGCGGCCGAAGTGTGGATGCGGCCCTGGGATTCGGTGACGGGGACACGCTGCACCCGGTGCACGCCGCCCTCGAACTTGAGGCGGGCGTACACGCCCTCGGCCGGATCGTTCGAGTTGCCCTTGACGGCCATCTGGACGTCCTTGTAGCCGCCAAGGTCCGATTCGGTGGCGGAGATGATCTCGGTCTTCCAGCCGCGGGATTCCGCATAACGGCTGTACATCCGCAGGAGGTCCGCGGCGAACAGCGCAGCCTCGTCGCCGCCTTCGCCGCCCTTGACCTCGAGGATCACGTTGCGGGCATCGTCAGGGTCGCGCGGGATCAGCAGCCGGCGCAGCCTGGCCGCCGCCGTCTCCAGCGCAGCCTCCAGCTCGGGTACCTCGGCCGCGAACTCGGGGTCCTCGTCCGCCATTTCCTTGGCAGCCGCCAGGTCGTCGCTGATGGCTTCCCAGCGGTGGTAAGCCTCCACAATGCCGTTCAGCTGGGCAGAACGCCGCCCCAACTTGCGGGCCAGCCGCTGGTCGGCGTAGACAGCAGGATCCCCCAGCTGGGCCTGGATGGAGTCGTGCTCATCCAGCAGGCCCTGTACGGACTCAAACATTTTCAAACCTCTTTCGACTCTCTCAAGTCTAGTAACGCGATAGAGAAGGTGTGCAAGCAGCGAAGCCGTTCGGTTTTCTGCCGCCCCGGGAGTGCGATCGATGACTCCCAACCTTCGCAAGCTCAGGTCGGGGCCCTCGTCATCTCCCTTTCGGGCCTGCTGGCGTAGCGATGCATTCGCCGCGCGGGTTTTCCGCCC
>NZ_CAKKMF010000078.1 GCF_918697925.1 Arthrobacter sp. Bi26 | reverse complement strand
GTCCTGGGACGGGCGGCCGTCTTTGGGGTCCCTGGCGTGCATGTGGACGATTGCCGCGCCGGCTTCGGCTGCGCCGATGGCGGCGTCGGCGATCTCCTCGGCGCTGACGGGCAGGTAAGGGGACATCGATGGGGTGTGGATGGCGCCTGTGACGGCGGAGGTGATGATGACCTTGCGTTTGCGGGACATGATGATGCTTCTTTCGGGGAGAATGTTTTCCTGCAGGCACCGAGTTGAACGTCTCGGTGCCTGCAGTCGTGTTGGTGAGGAAGAAGAGGCGTGCCATGTCGGCGGTGTCTTCGTGACGTTCTGATGGACGCGGTGCGGGGGTGCGGGGAGTCCGCTGTCCGTGGGTCCGCTAGTGAACGGCTACAGCCTTCGGATCTGCCTTTTTGGAACCGCGTTTGAGTCCAAGTGTGAGGAGCGCGCCGAGGATGCACATGCCGGCAACGAACCAGAGGCCGGCCATCTTCGACCCGGTGGCGTCCTCTACGAATCCCATGACGTATGGTCCGGTAAAGCCGCCGAACAGGCCCACGGTGTTGACGAACGCCAGGCCGGCAGCCAGGGAGGACCCGGAGAGCCGGGTCGTGGGGTAGGTGTAGAGGACCGGCAGCAGTGCGTAGACGTTAAAGGCCGCGAGGCTGAAACCGATCAGTCCCAGGACGGGGCCGCCGATGGCACCGAGCGTGAAGCCGGCCGCAATCCCGATCATCGTCGTGGTGGTTATCAGCTTGGAGCGCGAACCGGTGGTGGCCAGCTTTGGTATCGTCAAGGCGCCTACAGCGGAGAAGACCCACGGGATGGCGGTCAGCAGGCCAATCTGGATGGGACTGAGCTTTCCGTAGGTGCCGATGACGGAGGGCAGGAAGAAGGCAAGGGTGTAGAAGGCAATCTGGTGAGTGAAGTAGATCGCAACCACGAGCAGGATCTGCTTGTCCTTCACGATGTGGCGCAGTTTTGAGTTACCGGCGGCCTTCGCGCCGGCCTGCTCTTCGGCGGCGATCCGCGCCTCAAGGTCTTCGGCCTCATCCCGGGTGAGGAACTTGGCGTCGGTGGGCTTGTTCGGCAGCGTCTTCCAGATGATGACAGCCAGGGCACACGCGGGAAGGCCTTCGAGGAGGAACATCCACTGCCATCCATGCAACCCTACGAGGCCGTCCAGGGTCAGCAGCAAACCGCCGAGCGGGGCGCCGATGATGTTGGCAATGGATCCGCCGAGCAGGAACATGCCGTTGGCCTTGGCCCGGTGCTCGAGCGTGAACCACTGGGTGATCAGGTACAGGACTCCGGGGAACAGGCCGGCCTCGGCAATGCCTAGCAGCATGCGCATGATGTAGAAGGACGTTTCGCCCTGAACAAACATCATGCCCGCTGAGAGCAGGCCCCAGGTGATCATGATGCGCGTGATCCAGAAGCGGGCTCCGACCTTGTGCATGATGAGGTTGGAGGGGATCTCGGACAGCGCGTAGGTCAGGAAGAATATGCCGGCGCCGATGCCATAGGCGGTTGCGGAAATGCCGAGGTCAATTTCCAGGCGGTCCTTGGCCATACCGATGTTGGTACGGTCGAGGAAAGCCATGACGTAGGCGGCGATCAGCAGGGGCATCAGGCGCCGGTATATGACCTTGTTAATGGTTTTGGGCGGCCTCATTGCCGTCCCGACGGTGTCAGTGGACATGGGTGTGCCTTCTCTTGTTAATGGGTTGCCCGGAAATGGCCGGGGAGTGTGCTGCTGTTACGCGGATGCCGGAGGCTTCAAGGGGATGCTGGAGCTGCTCCTGCTGGGCATCCGCAGGACGTGCCGATATGCAGCCGGTGCGCGCATATCGTCTGGGTGTACGTGGTTCGGGGGGACGCGATCTGGTCCAGCAGCAGCTCGAATGCCCGGTCCGCCATCTGCTTGACGGGTTGGACGATGGTGGTCATGCCGATCAGTCGTGAGCGGCTGTGCGTCAGTCCGTCGCTGCCAACGACAGCTACGTCTTCCGGGATTCGAAGCCCACGGGCCAAGGCGTGTTCCATGACCCCCATGGCGATTTCATCCGATCCGCAGACAATCGCCCGAGGTGGGGCAGATGAGTCCAGCAGCTGCTGCGCGGCGACCAGCCCTCCGTCGGCGCTCAGGCGCGTGCTGATTTTGCGCGGGCCACTGATGTCGGCGCCGGCCGCCGCCGCTGTACGGACGAAGGCGATTTCACGGGCCATGGAGGCTGTTGAGAATCGCGGACCGATCACGGTCGCGATCTCGGTGTAGCCATGGTCCAGGATGTGCTGCATGAGCTGGGACGCCGCCGTGTCATCGTCGATTCCCACGAAGTCGCCAGGGACGTGGTCCGCACGCCGGGAGAGGTAGACATAGGGAATGCGCCGTTGCCTCAGCGTGCGTAGTGCACGGGAGTCTTCCCGGAGAGCGCCGGCGATGATGACCCCGTCGACGTTTCGTGCCGCCAGCGTTGAGGCGATCTGGGCGAGGGATTCAGGGTCATCGAATGTTGTGGCGACGAAGACGTCGAACCCCTCGGCCGCCGAAGCGGTGATGATGTGCTGCGCCCATCCTGTGTGCATCGGGTTGGTGATGTTGGGAAGGATGAAACCGACGACGCGCGTGAGCAACGGGTCGGGCAGGCGGCCGTGGCCGGATGGCCGGTAGCCGAGTTCGTTGGCGATCTTCAGAATCTGCCGGCGTGTATCAGCCGATACGCCTTGGCGGCCATTCATCACATAGCTGACCGTGGCCGGTGAAACGCCTGCTGCACGGGCAACAGCAGCAGCAGAGATCTTCGCGGGACGCTGTGAATTCTGCACGGGCGTCACGGCTGCTGTAGCACCGACCATCGTGTTTCCTTTCAACGTCGTAAGGGGATTCCCAGCTGGAAGTCTTTGTGATGTCCATTACAGCCGGGCGAGATGGTGTTAAGCAACGTTAAGTAAAATGTAATGAAGCTTCGTTAGTTCTACGGCATGAAACCGGTCTGAGGAGGTGGCGCGCTGGACTCGCGGTGACGGCAGACGGGGCTCCGGCGGCGCTTATCCAGCGGGCCGAAGGGTTTCGCACTGTCATGCGGTCGGGCCGGAGATGTGTTGCCCGACGGCGTTGTCTTAGGGCGCGCTTCATGGGCGTGTAACGGGGGAGCGGACCTGAGGCGGCCGTGGCCTCGTTGTGGCTTAGGTCGGAGTTGGTTCGTGGAGCTGCCGGTGGGCCTGGGCCAGTTCCACGTAGCGGGTGGCGTTGGCTTGGACCCCGCGTATTCCTCGTCGGTCAGTTCACGTCGTACTTTGGCCGGGATCCCGGCGACGAGTGAACGCGGCGGAACTACGGCGCCTTCCAGTACCACGGCGCCTGCGGCTACCAGTGAACCTGTGCCGATGACGGCTCCGTTGAGGATTGTGGCGTTCATTCCGATGAGGCAGTCGTCCTCTACGGTGCAACCGTGGAGGACTGCGGAGTGCCCGACGCTGATGCGGTCGCCCAGCGTGCAGGGATAGCCGGGGTCGGCGTGGAGCACCACGTTGTCCTGCAGGTTTGTGCCCACGCCCACGGCGATCGCTGCAGTGTCCGCCCGGACGGAGACCCCGTAAAAGGCACTCGCTTCCTTACCGAGTGTGGCCCTGCCGATGATGGCGGCAGTCGGTGCCACGAAGGCGGATTGGTGGATATCCGGCTTGGTGCCGGCGAAGGGGTAGATGGGAGCCATTGGCCCTGAACCTCCGAAACGTTAAGGAATGTCTAAGGCGTCTCCGTGGCCCGGTGGCAGCCTGAACGATGGGACGGGGTTCGCCGGCGCTGTTGCAGCGACCGCTACCGCCGTCTGGCAAGCGCACAAAGGCGCATTTGTCGTGCCGGGGCCTGGATGAATTCTTGGTCAGGGTATGGACCTGGACAAGAGATCTATGCGTTTTTGGAGAGGAACGGCGGCGGGCCGAGCCGTTCCTTGAGGGCCTTGAGTTCAGAGTAGGCCCGGTCCCTGTAATTGGCGATCTCTTGCGCTGCGGCCGGATCCATGGTGAGGAACCCCTGCCCGGTCTTGAGGCCAAGATGCCCTTCGGCGACTTTGCCCTTGAGGACTTCGGGCGCTGCGAGGCGGCTGCCGTAAGCACTTTCAATGCTGCGGAAGGAGTTTTCATAGACGTCCAGGCCGGCGATGTCAGCAATTGCAAAGGGTCCGAAGAAGGCCAGACGGAAGCCGAAGGCATTGCTGACGACCTCGTCGACTACCTCCGGCGTGGCCAGGCCCTCTTCGACCATGGATGAGGCTTCCTTGAACAGAGCGTACTGGAGCCGGTTGGCGACGAATCCGGCCGAGTCGGCGACGCGCGTGGCGACTTTGCAAGCCTTCTTCAGCAGCTCCTCCACGGCGCCGATTGCTTCCGGTGACGTGTTTTCCGTGGGGATGATTTCCACGGAAGGAACGAAGAATGACGGGTTCATCCAGTGCACGCCGAGGAAGTTTTGGGGCCGGGTGACGGACTCTGCCAGGGTGCCAATGGGAATGGCCGAAGTGTTGCTGCCAATAACGGTGTGCGGGCCGGCTGCGTTGCTGATGCGTGCCAAGGTGGCTTGCTTGAGGTCAAGGATCTCCGGAACTGCCTCGCTGACGTAGTCGGCTCCTTCGACGGCGCTTTCGATGCTCTCGGCGGCTCGCAGATTGGCCACCAGCAGGTCATGGGCGCCCTCAGGGAACAGTCCCCTCGACTCATAGTCCTTGCCCTCTTCAACCAGGCGGCGCACTGAGTTTTGGGCGGCCTCGGCCGTGACATCCGCCAGGGCGCATGGCAGGCCTGCCAGGGCCAGGGTCTGCGCAATCCCTCCACCCATGTATCCGCCGCCGACGACAGCAACTTTGGTAATTTCAGTGGGCATTCGAACTCCTTTGTATAGCCGGGCATGACCCGGTTCCTGACTTTTGATTGCCGCAATGAATGGGCAAGGCCGTCAGGGCGTTTTCGGCAGCAGCAGCCGCTTGCTTGGCGGTATGCCGTGCCGTAGGTAGGGGTCTTGGAGCCACGTCGATGTGGGCACCCGGACGATGACCTCGCTCGCTGGCATGTCCGTCTGCTAGGAGCGTAGAGCGGGGACCGGTGGTAAGCAACGTTAAGTTCGGGGGAGAGGATCCGACCCGGCGGGGCATGGAGGCGTCACTTGGTTCCTGGCGCGGACGCCGAACACGCTGGCGGCTCGGGAGCAATAAGGGGCTAGCAGGCTCAGCGGGGACGTCCCTTTTTTCGGAAGCTGAGGGGTCTGTGTGATCATCGCTTGATCTTCTAAGTTGTCCCGGCATTGATAAGTCGCCGGGGTCTTTTCGGGGTGGTCTGACGCTCAGGTTGGCCACTGCCGGATTCAGATCCAGTTGGTTGCTTCCGGTGCCTGGCCGATGACTGCGCCGTTCTGTTCCGGTGACGCCGCCGTTGCCGCCGCGGCCGGGGGCCCACCGGGTTGGGTGATAGCGGCGAGCGGTCCGGAGATGACCTGGGGTGCTGCCGCCTCGGTGTTGCTGAAGGTCATCGTGCTCGGCTGGTCGGTGACTTTCACCAGCACTCCGGTGTCGGCTGCCGCAAACCTTATTGAGGAATCACTCCCTCCGCTCAGAGGCCGTACGGGCCAAAACGGGCAACTGCGACACCAGCGGCAAGGATGCCCAAGACGAGGTTGATGATGACGTTGGGCGTTTCGTGGCGGCGGCCGTGAGTGATGGCAGCGCCTGCCATGAGGAAGAAGAGCCCGGCCGCGGCTGTGGGCACCAGCACCGTGGCTATTCCCAGTAGTGCCGGCAGGATGAGGCCGAGGGCGGCGAGGATTTCGAGTGCGCCGATGCGCTTGACGGCGCCGTCGGAGAAGTCTTCCACCCAGCCTTGGCCGGCGGCCGCGAGCTTCGCCTTGGGTTGGGCAATTTTCATGGTTCCTGCGGCAAGGAAGAGAAGGGCGAGTACGGCGGTGATGATCCAGAGGGCGACGTTCATGATGTTCTTCTTTCGTGAGTCACAGGGTTGTTCGTGGCTGGGGCCGTCATGCGACTTCCATCGCGTTCCGGTGGTCGGCGAGTATTTCGCGGACCATCGGCACGACTTTGCTCCCGTAGAGTTCGACGGCTTTGAGGCGTGCGCTGATTGGCTGGGCTCCGGAAGTGAAGATGAGGTCGAAGCGGCCAACGTCCAGTGAGGCCACGGCACGGGCGATTCTCCTGGCGACGGTCTCCGGTGAGCCGATGTACATCGAGCCGTTCCGGGTTTCGGCCTCGAAATCTTCGCGGCGGACGGGCGGCCAGCCGCGGAGGGCTCCGATGCGGTCCCTGACCACCTTGTAGTGGGGCCAGAAGATCTCTTTGGCTTCGTCGTCGGAATCCGCAATGAACCCGGGGGAGTGCATTCCTACCGGCCACGCCGTCGTGTTGAAGTCCGCGGCAGCCCGTTTGTAGAGGTCGATGAAGGGCGTGAACCGTTCGGGCTGTCCGCCGATAATGGCGAGCATCATGGGGAACCCGTATTTCGCCGTGCGGACCACTGACTGGGGCGTGCCGCCGACGCCTACCCACGTCCGCAGACCGCCCTCAGTCTTGGGGTAGACATCGGCATCAACCAGCGGTGCACGCATGGTGCCTTTCCAGGTCACGGGTTTCTCGTCAAGGAGTCGTGCGAACAGTTCAATCTTCTCCTCAAAGAGCACGTCGTAGTCTTTGAGGTCGTAGCCGAAGAGGGGGAACGACTCGGTGAAGGAACCCCGCCCCAGAATGACCTCGGCGCGGCCGTTGGACAGCGCATCCACTGTCGCAAATCGCTGGAAGACGCGCACGGGGTCATCGGAGCTGAGCACCGTCACGCCGGATCCAAGGCGGATGCGTGAGGTGCGCGTGGCCATGCCGGCCAGGACAGTCTCGGGGGCCGAGACTGAATATTCCGGGCGGTGGTGCTCACCGACAGTAAAGGCATCCACACCCAACTGGTCGGCCAGCACGGCCTCGTCGACCAACTGCCGGATCGCACGGGCATGGCTGACTGGTGCGCCCTGGTCGTCAACAGGGACGTCGCCGAAGGTGTCCAGGCCAAAGATCACTTCGCTCATGGGTCTCCTCTAGTTGATATGTCAATTACTTAATTGACGCGTCAATCATCACCCCGTATGGTTGACATGTCAAACGAAGACGAGGTGGTTATGGAACAAAGCGGTAAGAGTGCCCGGCGGAGTCTTACTCCGGATGAACTGGCCGTATGGCGCGAGTATGTCGAGACGGCAGAGGCGATAAGACAGGCTTTGGCGACGGGACTGCAGGCCACCTCCGGCGTTTCCCCGGGCGACTACGCGGTGCTCCTGGCCCTGAGCGAGTCCGAAGGACACCGTTTGCGATCCTCCACGCTCGCCGCGGGTGTCGGATGGGAGCGCAGCCGACTTTCGCACCACCTGGGTCGCATGGAATCCCGGGGGCTCATTCGACGGCGTAAGTCGGGTAACGACAGCCGTGGCGCAGAGGTGGAACTTACCGACGACGGAGCACGGACTTTCCGCGCTTCCTCAGCGCCGCATCTTCGGCTCGTCCGCCGGTTCTTCATCGAAGCCCTCACGCCTGAAGACCTCGAAGCCGTTGGAAAGGTTGCAAAGAGCTTGCGCCGCCACCTGAACGAACTCGCACATGAACGTGGAACCGACCAGGGCCTAGCCGTCGTCGAACCTTCTCCGGGTGGCACCATTTAGTCGAAACCCGTGCGGTCCTCGACGGTCCAGGCTTCGTAGAACTCGGCCTTTCGTAGGGTCTTCTGTTGCGTTCCGGAGGGTGGAGTCCGGATCAGCGTCGGAGGACGCCCGCCATGGCTTGCGACTGATTTCCTGTGGAGTTGCGGCGGCGATTGTTTTGTATGGCCGTCTGCTGTTGCGGGTCGCTCTGGTGGAGGAATCACCGCTGGGTGTAAGGGGCCGGCGGGCAACCCGGGTCCCGGGCAGGGAAGGAGATTGTTGCGGGGAGATAAGCATAATGTTGGACGGTGAACAGTATGAAGGAATTCGGCTCCGGCCAAGAGGCTGCCAACGATCATCGCGTCCTGGTCTTCGGGCGCCTTCTGGGTGCGGCGAACCGGCTGGAGTTTCTTCTTGGCCGCGACCTGGAGCAGGAGTTCGGCATCAGCCATTCCCTTTTTGAACTGCTTCTCCTCGCAGGACGGGCGGGCGACCAGGGAATCCCGGTGCGTGACATCGCCCAAGCGAGGGTGTTGACGTCAGGCGGAGCCACGCGGTTGGTGCAGCGCGCCTCAGCGCTGGGCCTTATTGAACGGGAGAGCTCCGTTTCCGACGCCCGTGTCCAGTTGATCCGCCTCTCGGCGCACGGCGAAGACTTGCTCCTCAGAGCCGGTAGCCGCCACGTGCAGAGTATCGAACGGTACCTGCTCGACCTACTCTCACCCGCAGAGGCCGAGGTGTTCTCGGAGGCCGTCAAAAGGATCAGCAAGAATGCTGCGCAGGAATTGCCGATCATGCCGTGAACGATTGGGCATAACTCCCAACAATAGCTGACTAGTCAGCTATTGTTGGATCTGAGTGAGCGTGCATTGCGTGACTCGCTTCGGGGCGTTCTCGAGGGCATCCGAGAGAGGTTAACCAGTAATGTCACTGAATTTTGAGGTCTTCGATCTCGACTTCCCCGCAGGTTCACCAAACAAGTCGGCAACGTTGGTTATCGGCCCGTCCAAGGCAATGCTTGTGGACGCAGGCTTCACCCGGGCCGACGGCCACCGTCTCGTTGCGGCCATCTTGGACTCCGGCAAAGAGCTGGAAACCGTCTTCATCAGCCACGCCGACCCGGACTTCTACTTCGGCCTGGAAGTCTTCGCCGATGCGTTCCCGGATGCCACAATCCTGGCGACCCCGATAGTCATCGAGCACATCCAGGCGACATTCGAGGGCAAACTCAAGGCCTGGGCAGCACTGGGCGCCAACCTCCCGACCCGCCTGGCCGTGATCGCGCCCCTGAATGCAGGCGCAATTGAACTCGACGGGTACCGCTTTGACCTTCGCGGCGGCTCTGACCTGCTTCCTGACAGGCACTACCTCTTCAACGCTGATCAGAAAGCAGTGGTCGGCGGGGTCCTGGTCTTCCAGGAAGAACACGTCTGGACCGCAGACACCCCCACCCCCGAACAGCGCTCGGCATGGATCGAACTCCTTGACCAGATGCAGGCCCTGAACCCACAACTCGTCATAGCGGGCCACCGGCTGCCCGGAACCGCCAACGATGCCACGGCCATCGATTACACGCGGTCCTACCTCCGGGAATTCGAAGGGATACTTGCCCGCTCAGCCGATGCCGCCGCCGGCACGGCCGCCCTGATCGAAAGCTACCCAAACTCCGGAATGCTCATCGCACCGCAAATCGGAACCAAGGTCGCCAAGGGGGAAATGACATGGGGCTGAATGACGCCGCTGAACCTGCCCGCTCAAGCTCGCCTCGGGACGTCATCCGCCGTCAGTATCTGGCCTCAGCAGCAGGTGACCTCGAAGCGCTCCGCGCCACGATGGTCCCTGATGTCGAATGGACGGAGATGGCCGGCTTCCCCTTGCAGGGACCTACCGCACGCCCAACGAAGTGACCTCCAACGTCATGGAAATTCTCGGTAGAGACTGGGAGGGGCGGGCGGCCCACGACGACACCTACATCGTCGAAGGTGAAAACGTAGTGGTCCTCGCCCGGTACACCGCCAGGCACCGGGCAACCGGGAAACCCTTGACCGTCCGGGTGGCCCACCACTTCATCGTCCGCGGCGGACTTATCGTACGCTTCGAACAATTCGTCGACACCGCAAGGGTTGCCGAAGCAGGCCTGCCCGGGGACCGCTGACCGAATCCGCATAGGCCTGACGGCGACAACGCCAAAAGAGTCGGTGCCGTCAGCATTTCCTTACCGCCCACTGGCATCAAGACCACCGAGTGCGCATGTGATCGGTTGGCAGAGTCACCAATACATACCTGCATGTGCCGGGTTACAGCCAAGACGCGGTTCTCGTCCCTAGGGCTCTCACCGGAAGCCGAGAGCAGTCCTCACTGGTTCTGCAATGAGAGGAAGCCCTTGCACGCGGTTGATGCCACGCGGTACGCAAAAGCCTGCATTGTGGTGAGGGGCTTCCTCGTTGAGCGCGGCACGCGGCCCGGCTCCGCGTCCGGTCCTGAACGCGGCGGGACGACCGTTCGCCCAGGAACCGACGGTCGAAGATAGTCCGTGGCCGCGGGCCGCACTCCCATCGGTCCGTCTCGGGTCCGGAGCAGTAAAAGCAGTCAGCGTCCCCACGCCGGCGCAAATGCTCTGGTCTTCGGCCAGCATCCCTCGGGACGCTGAAGCCCGGCCCGCCTCAGCTTCAGGGGCGGGCGAGTACATGGTGGTCAATGAGATGGTCGGCGATCGACATGGCCGAGGTTGCCGCCGGTGACGGAGCATTGCGCAGTAGCGTGACGGGTCCGACCTGGTCGATGGCGAAATCATCCAGGAGCGAGCCATCACTGGCCCATGCCTGGGCCCGGACACCAGCGGCGGTTTTAGCGGTCAGGTCGGCCATCTCGAGCTCAGGAATAAACCGGCTCGCTTCCTTGAAGTAAAGCGGTTTGATGAGGGACGCGGCGATTTCCTTGGCTCCCATCCGCCAGTGCTGCTTCGCCAAGGTGGGCGCCCCTGGCCAGGTCGCCGACGCCCAGGTGTCCTTGAGTGAGATGGTCCGCCAACCGTAGCCTTCGCGGGCCAAGGCTGGGACAGCGTTGGGACCAACGTGGATGTCGTCATAGACGCCCCGGGTGAAGTGAACGCCGAGGAAGGGGAAGCTGGGATCAGGTACGGGGTAGATCATGCCTTTGACGAGGTGCTGCTTCGCCGCTGACAGAGCCCAGTATTCACCACGGAAGGGCAGGATTTTGGGTGAGGGGGAGGCGCCTACGAACTGGGCAACCAGATCGGATTGCAGTCCGGCGCAGACAATGAGGCGGTCGAAAACTAGTTCTGCTGCGCTGGTGGTTACCTGGACCTTGCCGTTGGCATGCGCGATCCGGGTGACTTCGTGTCCGAGGAGTATCCGGCCGCCGGCTTGGCGGATGTCCTCGGCCATGGCTTCAGTAATTGCGGCGTAGTCGACGACGGCGGTGTGCGGGGAGTGCAGGGCGGCGACGCCGGCAGCGTGTGGCTCAATTTCCTTGATTTGTTCGGCGTTGAGGCGGCGCAGGCCGGGCACGTTGTTGGCGACCGACCGTTTTTCGATATTCTCCAGTGCGGGCAGCTCTTCTGCTGTCAAAGCTACGACGAGTTTGCCGACTTCCCGGTAGGGGAGGTTCTTTTCCAGGCAGTAGTCGCGGGTGAGGTGCCTGCCGCGGGCGCACAGGGTCGCTTTGAGCGACCCCGGGGCGTAGTATAGCCCGGCATGGACCACGCCGGAGTTGTGTCCTGTCTGGTGCATGGCGACGCGGTGCTCTTTTTCCACTACCGTTACCTCGCCCATTCCTCGCTGGGTGAGGGCGCGGGCGATTGCGATGCCCACGATGCCTCCGCCGATGATGCCAATCTGTTCGGTCATCGTTGTCTCTGTTTCTTGTCTGGCTCCCCTGCGGGGATGCGTTTAAATTTGTGTGTTAATGCACAGGTCAGCTGGCCGTCCAGCCGCCGTCGACCATCAGTAGCTGGCCGGTAATGTAGCTGGATGCGTCGGAAGCCAGGAACACCGCGGCGCCGGCGAGTTCTTCCGGTTCGCCGAATCTGTTCATCGGTATCCGCTGGAGCATTCGCTCTTTCCGCTCAGTGTCGTTGAACACGGCTTCTGTGAGCTTGGTCCGGATGTAGCCGGGCCCCAGACCGTTGACCCGGATGCCCCGTCCGGCCCACTCGAGGCTGAGGTTTCGGAGAACTCCGTATATCCCGGACTTACTGGCCGTGTAGGCGACAACGGAGGGCAGGGAGAGCTGGCTTGAGAGCGACCCTATGAAGATGTGGCTCCCGCGGCGGCCTTTTTCAAGTTGGCGTCTTCCGAGTTCCTGGCTGAGCAGGAACGGGGCGGTCAGGTTGATGCTGATGACGCGGTCCCACTCATCAGGGTCAAAAGACTCTGCCGGTTCGCGGTGCTGCACCCCGGCGGCATGGACGACGACGTCGATTCCGCCGCCCAGCCCATTTTCGACTTGGTCGAGTAGCGGCGCTGCGGCACCCCGGACCGATACGTCTGTAGGGAACGCAGTGGCTGCTGGTCCGATTGCTCTTGCCGCGCTGTGGAGTTCGTCTTCGCTGCGGGACACCAGCGCCACTTGAGCGCCGGCTTGTGCGAGTCCGTTGGCGATGGCATATCCCAGGCCGCGGCCGGCGCCTGTGACAAGTGCGCGCTTCCCTTCAAGGGAGAATTGGTTTCCTTCGCTCATTACTGCGTCCGGATCGCGGCAGTTTTGATGCGGGTGTAGAAGCTCAGCGCTTCAAGGCCCTGCTCCTTGAAGGGGGAACCGGAGTCCTTGAAACCGCCAAAGGGGTGGTGGATGTCCCAGCCGGTGGTGGGCTGGTTTACCGAGACCTGTCCGGTGTCGACGCTGTTGATGAAGGCAAATGCGTGGCCAAGGTCTTTGGTGAAGACGGCGCTGGAGAGTCCGTAGGCCGAGTCGTTCACCGCGTCGATGGCTTCTTCTACAGTGTCCACGACGGTCATAGCCAGCACCGGCCCGAAGACCTCGTCCCTCCAGATATCCAGGTCGGTTGAGATACCTAAAAGTGTTGGTTCCACAAAGGCGCCGGTCTGGCGTTGTTCCTCTCCGAGGGGAGCGGTGGCAATGACTTCGGCGCCCTGGCGGATCGCCGTTGAGATGTGGGCTTGGATCTGCTGCTGCGCTTTTTTGCTGACGACGGGACCGAGGCTTGCGTCCGGGGTGTTCCCGCTGGCAACTTTGAGTTCCGCTACGGCGGCCACCAGTTTGCTGCGGATCTGGGTTTCGATGCTCCGCTGCACGATGAGGCGGCTGGTGGCGGTGCACCGCTGCCCGGCCTGGGCGAAGGCGCCGGCGATTATTGTGGGGACGGCTGCGTCCAGGTCGGCGTCTTCGAGGACGACTGCCGCGTTTTTTCCGCCCATTTCGGTTTGCACCCGAATGCCTGTCCCGGCGAGTTCCTTCTGCAGCTGTACTCCGATCTCAGTCGATCCTGTAAACGAGACTGCACGCAGCCCTTGATGTGATGTGAGCTTCTGCCCAATGTCCGCTCCGCGGCCTGTGACGGTGCCGAGCACGCCGGCAGGAAGGCCCGCCTTGTGAAGAAGTTCGGCGAGCTTGAGCGCGATGATCGGTGTTTCGCTGGCCGGCTTGAGTACTACGGCGTTGCCGGCTAGCAGCGCGGGGGCGAGCTTCCTCGCCGGTGTCAGCAGGGGGTCGTTCCACGGTGTGATGAGGAGGACGACGCCGATTGGTTCGCGGATCTGGCTGGCGAATGT
This sequence comes from Arthrobacter sp. Bi26, assembly GCF_918697925.1. Classification (GTDB taxonomy): domain Bacteria; phylum Actinomycetota; class Actinomycetes; order Actinomycetales; family Micrococcaceae; genus Arthrobacter. The sequence goes on along the minus strand of NZ_CAKKMF010000078.1, from coordinate 9,702 downwards.
GCCCGGGCGGGCGTCGGGCAGGTACTCTCCGAACGGAAGCCGGGCGAGGCCGCCGTAGTATTCAAAGAATTCGGCCGACTTCCCGACTTCGCCCGTGGCTTCTGCCCGGGTCTTGCCCATCTCGGTGACGATGGTGGCAACCAGGTCCTCCGAGTGCTCCCGGATCAGGGAGGCTGTGTTCAGGAGAATCCGCCCTCGCTCCAGGTGGCCGGTCTTCTTCCATGTCTTCGCGCCCTCGGCAGCGGCGTTGAAGACCTCGTCCAGATCGTTCGGGCCCATGGCTGGGACCTGGCCGATGATGTCGCCGTTCGTGGCCGGGTCCGTGACATCCAGGGTTGTTCCCAGGCTGGCGTGGACGAATTCGCCGTTGACCAGGTTCTTAACTAGTCCGATCGTCATCTTGTCTGCTCCTGTGCGCTTTGTGCTGTTGTAGTGTGTGGCCGTGGTCATCGGTTCACCGTGGCTGCTTGGGCCGTAGCTTCGAAGGCGGCGGCCAGGTCGCCTGTGCGCATTGCGGATACGAGGCGCTCCAGGGATTCTTCTTCCAGTGGTTCGGGGTTGGTCGGCCTGGGGTATTCCCGGACGCAGCGCTGGGCTATGGATGCTTCGGCGTGCTCCGGGATGTTCGCTTCGTCCAGAGTGGTCGGCAGTCCCAGCCGCCTGGACAGATCAAGGATTTCCTGGGCGGCGGTGTGCAGGTCTTCGCTCGTTCCTCCGGTGATGGCGCGCGCCAGCGCTGACGCCAGCATGGGATCAAGGTTCTGGTTGTAGGCGATGCAGTAGGGCAGCGCGAGGGCGCAGGAAGTGCCGTGCGGCATGGGGTTTTCATAGGACAGGCAGTACGCCAGCGAATGGCCCATCACTACGCCTGCGTTCAGGGCCTGGCCGGCCAGGTGCGAACCCCAGAGGCAGCGCGCGAGGGCGTCCTGGTCCCCCTCGGCGGCCTTGTCCAGGCTAGGCATCAGCATCTCTATGGCGCCGATTGCATGGTGGGCGGACAGGGGCGACGCGCTGGTGGCCATGAGCGATTCAATGGCATGTGCCAGTGCATCCATTCCCGTGGACGCCACGACACCCCGGGGCAGGGAGGCAACCAGGTCGGGGTCAATGATGGCCGCCTGTGGAACGTATCGCGTACAGGAGGAGACGCGCTTTGCACCATCAACGGTGACCATGGCAATGCGTGTGGCCTCCGCGCCGGTCCCGCAGGTTGTCGGGATCAGCACCAGCGGCGCTACGCCGTGCGGCGGATCCACAACCCCCAGCCAGTCAGCTGAAGTGCCGTCGTTGAGCATCAACAAAGAGATGATCTTTGAAGAGTCCAGAACGGAACCTCCGCCGATTCCGATGATGGCACCAGCCCTGGCCGCACGCGCCTCTTCGGCGGCCGCGTCGACAATCTCCGCCGTGGGCTCGCTTCCGAAGCCTGTCCGAAGCACTACGCGGAAGCCCCCGTCCTCAAGGGCAAGGAGCAGATTTTCCGCCAGTCCGAAATTTACAACAGCGTCGTCGGCTGCAACGAGGACCGTTCCTCCCGCAAGGCCGAACTGGTCGCGGAGCACCTTTACGATCTGCTTGGTGGAGCCGCGTCCTCCGAGAACGGCGGCTGGTGCCAAGAACTCTGTCGGCAGAGCAAGATCGGGAACCCATCGTTTTGACATCGTCGTCACACTTTCCTGATTGGATACAATTTCCAAAATAAAGTTAACCGACACAACCGCTCGGCGTCAAGGAGTGCTGGGGCGGGACTCGCGGGAAACGCGTTGGTATCCCATGGAAATAGGGGGGTTTATGGGCGGCCGATCCGACAAGTACCTAGCGCCGATCCTTGGCGCCCCCGCCGCCGGAACGCTCGCGCCTAGGTTCGACAAGTCTTTTTTGGATACAATCAGCCTAATTGAAGATCTCTGGCCGCGAGGCGAGATTGAGCCGGGTGCGGCGGATGTGCCCGCGGACCAAGCCGGCTGCTGCATCGTGGTCCCTCCTGGCGATGCTGTCGACAATGAGCCGGTGCTCCGCATCCGTGGCCCACTGCTGCTCCAAGTCCAGACCCTGTGCAAAGGCCCGCCGGTAGTGCTGCGTCGTGTTCCAGAACCGCTGCACCAGATCGTGCAGGAGGCCGAACTCGGCGCCGGCGTAGGTCAGCAGATGGAATTCGCGGTCGACGCGCAGAAACGTCTCGACGTCGGTGGCTGCCGCGATCTCCTCTGCCAGCTCACGCAGTCTTTGGATTTGGCTTTCGGTTAGGTTGTCGATGCTTTCCCTGACGGCCAGGGATTCAACCTGCTCGCGGAGCTTGTAGGTCTGGTCGAACTCGAAGGCATCCAATTTGGCTACCCATGCCCCGGCATTCGGAACAATCGTGACCAGACCCTCAGCCTCAAGAAGCTTCAACCCTTCTCTGACAGGGATGCGGCTTGCGTCAAAACGTTCGGCGAGTTCCTCCTGCCCGATTCGTTCCCCTGGCCGCAGTTTCCCTTCGAGGACGTCCTGGCGGAGTTCCTGTGCTATCCGCCTGCCGGTTGCCCCGGCAGTCTTCTCGTCCTTCATACGCCCTCTTCCACATTTGAATCTGTAGCTTGTCAACCCAGTATGGACGTTGGGATGTCGCAGTGCGGGGAGGATCGTCAGGTCTTGTGTGGCCACGGCCCCACGTTGCGAGGAGTTGTGGGGCCCTGGCTGCTTTGGGGCGAAGTCCGGTGCTGTAGCGCGCCGAACGTTTCACGGGCTGTGGAGGGCGCTAGCCACCTTCCGCTGGCTGGCGTAGGGGTCGGCGATGCCGATGTACTGGGTGTAGAGGTATTCCTCGATGCCTTCCAGGCCGCCTTCGCGGCCCAGGCCGGACTGCTTGACGCCGCCGAACGGGGCGGCGGCGTTGGACACGACGCCGGCGTTCAGGCCCAGCATGCCGGTCTCGAGGCGTTCGCCCATCCGGATGCCCCGGTTCAGGTCCCGGGTGAAGACGTACGCGACGAGGCCGTATTCGGTGTTGTTCGCGAGCCGGATGGCCTCGTCCTCGGTGTCGAAGGTGATGATCGGGGCGACGGGGCCAAAGATTTCCTCGGACAGGATCCGGGTGCCCTCGGTCACGCCGGTGAGGATGGTGGGCTGGTAGAAGTAGCCCGGGCCCTCCACGGCCGCGCCGCCGGTCACCGCGACCGCGCCGGCGGCGACGGCGTCGGTGACGAGCTCGTGGACCTTGTCCCGGCTCTTCGCATCGATCAGCGGGCCGACCTTGGATTCGGCCTCGGTGCCCCGGGCCGTGGTCATCTCCTTCATCTTCGCGGCGAACTTCGCCGCGAACTCGTCCGCGACGGACTCGTGCACGATGAACCGGTTCGCCGCGGTGCAGGCCTCGCCCATGTTCCGCAGCTTCGCCAGCATCGCCCCGGCGACGGCGGCGTCGACGTCGGCGTCCCCGAACACCACGAACGGGGCGTTCCCGCCCAGCTCCATCGAGGTCCGCAGCACCGTTTCGGAGGCGTCGGCCAGCAGCCGGCGGCCAACCTCGGTGGAGCCGGTGAAGGAGAGCTTGCGCAGGCGCTGGTCCTTGACCAGCGGGCCGGTCGTGGCCCCGGCGGTGGAGGTCGGGATGACGTTCAGGACACCGGCGGGCAGCCCGGCCTCCACCATCACGGCCGCGAACAGCTGGGAGGTCAGCGGGGTCAGGTTCGCGGACTTGAGCACCATCGTGCAGCCGGCCGCGACGGCCGGGGCGATCTTCCGGGTGGCCATCGCCAGCGGGAAGTTCCACGGCGTGATCAAAAGACAGGCACCCACCGGCTTCTTGGTCACCAGCAGCCGGGACTTCCCGTCCGGGGAGACCGAGTAGCGGCCGAACGCACGGACGGCCTCCTCGGAGAACCAGCGCAGGAACCAGGCGCCGTAGGTGACCTCTCCGCGGGCCTCGGCCAAAGGCTTGCCCATCTCCAGGGTCATCAGCAACGCGAAGTCCTCGGCACGGGCCGTGACCAGCTCGAAGGCGCGGCGCAGGATCTCCCCGCGCTCCCGGGCCGGGACCTTCGCCCAGGACTCCTGCGCCGCGGCAGCCGCGTCCAGGGCCGCCATGCCGTCCTCAGGACCGGCATCGGCGATGCTCAACAGCACCTTGCCCGTCGCCGGGTCCTCGACGTCGAACGTCTTCCCGGACGCGGCCGGACGCCACTCACCGTTGATCAGCAGGCCCGTCGGGACCGAGTCCAGTAGTTCGAGTTCTTTAATGGCGGGAACAGACATTCTTTTCTTCCATTCAATGAGGCGTTAAGTATTCAGCGGCAGTGCGGGGGGACACCGGCCGTCGGGGTCAGGCAGCGGCTGCCGTCGCGCCGTGTTTGCATAGAGGCCTTAGTAGGCTTTGACCCGTTGCTCGACGACCAAGTGGATGAGCGCGAACACGCGGTCCTCATGGATGGCCGCCAGTGCCGCCTCAACGGCGCTGGGGATGTCCCGGTCGTGTTCGACTTTGATGCCGAAGCCGCCGAAAGCTTGGGCCATGAGCGCGAATTCCGGGTTTTTGAGCTGGGTGCCTGAAACCCTGTGAGGGTAGTGGCGTTCCTGATGGGTGCGGATGGTGCCGTATTCCTGGTTGTCCATCACGATCACCAGGGGAGTGGCGCCGTACTGAGCGGCGGTTGCGAGTTCCTGGCCGTTCATGAGGAATTCGCCGTCGCCGGCGATGGTGACGATACGCCTGCCGGGGTAGGCCAGGGAGGCGGCGATGGCGGAGGGGACGGAGTAGCCCATGGAACCGTTGCGGGCGCTGATCATGGACGCGTAGCGCTGGGTGGGGAAATACCGGTGCGCCCAGTTCGTGTGCTCGCCGGCACCGAGGGTGACCATCGCATCAGCGGGCAGCGTCGGAACGAGGTTGGCCATTAGCGTGTCCATCCGGGCCTGGCCGTCGACCGGCGAGGCCGGAGGGAGGGCGGCGAAAGATTCCTGCTCGGTACGCATCCGCGAGGTCCAGGCCTTCCACTCGCTCTTGACCGGTAGGTCGATTTTGACGAGATCCCGGATGAACACGTCGGGTTTGGCGACGATCTGATATGACACCGGGCCGGAGCGGCCGCGGAGGGAGGGGTCGATGGTGACCAGGAAGTTCTTCTTGTTCCAGTCCTGCCTGCAGAGGAACCCGTCGGTGATGACATCACCGGGGACCGTGCCAACAAAGACAAGCAGGTCGGTCTCCTCCAGCAGGTCGTAGGTGGGCCGCGGGCGCCCATAGCCGATCGGTCCGACATACGACGGGGAGTGGAACGGGACGGTGCCCTCAGTGCGCCACTCGGCTGCCGCAGGAATATGGTGCTTCTCCAACCATCGAGTCAGCAGGTCCGCGCCTTCCTGCGTCCAGTCGTTCCCGCCGGTTACAAACAGCGGTTTAGTGGATGCTGCCAAGGCGGTGGCGAGGGCACCGGAATCCGCGGTGGTCATTCCTCCGGTTGCAACGGGGATGGGCGGGTGCAGTGTTGAGTCAATGTCCTGGCGAATGACGTCCTCGGGAAGGCCGACGACCACGGGGCCGGGCCGGCCGCTCATTGCCGCAAAAAAAGCTTCGGCCACAATTTCGGAGGCGCGCTCCGCGTGATCCAGAACCATCACCCGCTTGGCCCCGGTGTCGAACCAGGCTTTGATGTCGAATTCCTGGAATGCCTCGCGGTCCCGGTGAGCGAAGGGGATGAGACCGACGAATAGCACCATCGGCGTGGAGTCCTGCCAAGCGGTATGCAGGCCGACATGGGCGTTGGCTGCCCCTGGGCCTCTCGTCACCATTGCGACGCCGGGAAGCTGGTTCATCTTCCCGTCGGCTTCGGCCATGTAGGCGGCCCCGCCCTCGTGGCGGCACACAATGGTTTCAATAGTGGAGTCGTGCAGCCCGTCCAGGACGTCGAGGAAGCTTTCCCCGGGGACTACGTGGGCGCGCTGGACACCGTGGGCCACAAGTGAGTCAACGATGACATGCCCTGCCGACTTGATCGCGGCCGCTGCTGCAGGCCGTGGGCTGGATTGGGGCGCACCGGGCCGTGTTGGAGGAATGGTGGCCGGTAACTTCATTGTTTCTTCCTTCTGTATTGGACTGCTGGTTCGCCGAGGGCAACCGTGACGGGATGTTGTCCGGATGAGTGAACAACGCCTTCCCCGGGGTTTGGTCAGTTTGCGGGCGCTGAGCTTTTTTGAAAGATGTCTGGCCGCGCTGCCAGCGTCAGACGTGTTCTCCGGATGTGGGCGCGGATGAGATTTCCCGCCGTTTCGTGGTCTTTTCTGACAATGCTGTCCACGATGAGGTGGTGTTCTGCATCTGTCGCCCACTGCTGCTCGAGCTGGAGTTCCTGCGCGAAAACGCGGCGATAATGCACTGTGGAATTCCAGCACCGATGGACGATGTCGTGCAGGAGGGGAAAAGAGGCTCCCGCATATGTCGACAGGTGGAATTCCTGATCGAGGCGCATGAATGTCTCGGCATCGGACGCTTCGGTGATTTTGTCGGCGAGCCTTTGGAGCCGGTCAGTTTGCGATGGTGTCAGCCTGTCAATACTTTCGCGGAGCACCAGACTTTCAACCTGTTCACGCAGCTTGTAAATCTGGTCGAACTCGAAGGCGTCCAGACTGGAAACCCACGCGCCGCTGTTGGGGACAATGGTAACCAGCCCTTCGGCTTCGAGGATCTTAAGACCCTCCCTGACCGGGATCCTGCTGGCGTCGAAGCGTTCGGCCAGCACCTCCTGCCCGATTCGCTCCCCTGGGGTGAGGAGGCCTTGGAGAATGTCGGCGCGTAGCTGTTCGGCTATGTTCCGGCCTGTCCTCCCGGCCATGCGGGTGGTTTCCACAGGTTCCCCTTTTCCGTTGGGATGATGTCTGGATTGTTAGCGGCGGAGAGTCGCCATGGTTCACCGGCAGCCATGTGGCGTGACGTTCGTTGGCTCCCACTGGGTTCGGCGCCAGAAGAAGGACCGAACCCAGCCAGAGCCAAGAGGAAATGAGCTATCTAGGAGTGGAAGAAGCCCAAAAGCCGCGGGTAGACAACTTCAGGAATTTCGAGGGTTGGGCTGTGCCCGACGCCGTCGAAGATGACTAGTTCGCTGTTGGGAAGTCCGTCAGCCACTTCTTGAGCCCAGGCCGGCGGTCGCGCACTATCCTCGGTCCCTGAAAATATCAGAACCGGGAAGTCGATCTTCGGAAGAAGGTCCAATGCACTCTCCCTGGTCATCACGCCCATCATCGCCGGGCGGAGGCGCCGGGGCACCGCATTGATTCGGTCCCGCCAAAGCGACACCATGTCTGCGCGCTCCGGGTCTGCAAGGCAGGTCGCCCCGAACATGATTTCCATCGTCTCTTCCAACACATCGCCCACAAACCCGTGGACACTGGCGCGCTCGGTCCAGTCGACGTATTCCTTATGCGTTTCACCGCGGGCAGAGGAGCCGGCCATCACCATCTTGTGGAACAGCTCGGGTCTGCGCGCGGCCACTCGCACGCCAACATCACCGCCCATTGACTGGACGAGGAGATTGATATCTTTCAGAACCATTGAGTCGATCAGGGCCAGAATGTCCTCGGCGTTCTCATCCATAGTGATGACGTCCACATCCTGAAGGTCGCTTCTTCCTTGACCTCGGAACTCGGGACGAATGACGCGGAATTTCCCTGCGGCAGCCTCGACCAGACCGTCGAACATGCGGGAATCGAGGAACAGCGAGTGCAGGCAGAGGATGACGGGCAAATCCGCTTCGCCGGTGTCATCAACGAAGAGGTGCGTGTCGCGCACCTTCACAACTTCTTGGGTCCTGGGCATGTCTATACAACTCCTATGTTGTTTCGAGTGAGACGGGAGGATGAGCTTGGCGCAGCGAGGGCGAATCTGCCGCCAACTACGGAAGGTGGGCGATTAGGCGAAAGTGTCTACCGGGGCCTGGCCGCAGCTTTGGGGGGAGACGAGGGCGCGGTCTCTGGACTTGAATTTGCCGACGGTCTCACGTGTGAAAAGGACCAGAAGCAAGGCGGCGAGGATACAGGCTCCGCCCATGATGTAAAGGCTCCAGTTGTAGCCGGCGGCGGCCGTGTATCCGCCGCCCGCTGAGATCAGGAAGCCCAAGGCAAGTGGAGAAGCTCCTCCAAGGTACATGGTCGTCAGCAGAACAGAGTTGGCAGTACCCAGGCCACCCCTCTCAGCGGCATCCGCGACGAAGCTGTAGAGCACCGGAAAGATCCCGTTGGTGGCCATTCCGAGGAACAGTTGGAGCCCGACAAGCCAGATGAGGCCTTGGGACGAGAGCTGCAGCATGAAGATGCCGATCCCGAGCCACACGAACGTTATGATCGAGGTGAACTTGCGCCCCAGAGTGTCCGAGACATGTCCCCACAGAATCTGTCCCACACCCCCGGTGATCGTGAACACTGCGGCATAAGCAGCCGCCTCAGCGAAGCTGTAGTTGCCGACGAACGCAATGTACTGCGGCAGCCAGAAGCTGATGCCGGTGTAGACGGCGATGCCGAGAAGGGCCGCAATCGAAGGGACAACGATGTTTGGATTGCGCAGCGCACGTCCCAAGGCGCCCGGTGCCGCGGGCTCGTGCGGTTCGTCGCCATCGCGCAGGGGAGCGGTGTAACCGGCCGCTATAGTTTGTTCCTCGAACCGGGTGTATCGCTTCTTCGTGGCAAACAGCCAGTAGCTGATCCAGATCGGGACCATAGAGAGCGGAACTATCAAGAACGTATCGCGCCAGTTCTCGGTGCCTGCCAAAGTGAGGATGCCACCTACGAGGAGTGAGGTGATGAGCGTTCCCCACGGGTATGCGGTGTGCTGCAGCCCAAGGAACAGGCCGCGCTTTTCGACGGGGGCAGATTCTGCCATGGTGGAGACTTCGATGGCCTCTCCCGCTCCTCCGAAGGCATTCTTGACGCTCTGCAAGGTGACGAAGGACCAGATCGAAGACGTCAACGCGGCGATTCCGCCCAAGATCGTAAAGATAAAGTATCCGACCGCCATGACGGCATTTCGGTACTTGCGGGCCCACCCATGTCCGCCTTTGTCGAACCAGGGGCCGAGCGGGAGTGCCAACAGGGACGCGGACACGGTCACGATCGCCGACACGATACCCGTCATTTCAGGCGTGAGCTGATACTCCGTGACTATTGAGGGAAGAACGAAGAATAGAAGCTGGCGGGTGCTGGCGTTGAGTGCATAGATGAGCCAGAGAAATACGAGTGCGTACAGCGAGTAGCTGGGAATTCCTCCATACGTCCGCTGCTGAGCAACGCGAGGTGGCGAAGAACTAGACATCGGTCGGCCTCTTTCAAGAAATCAAGCTGGTGTTAGGGGAGTACGAAACCGTCAGGTGAAACTGAGGCCCGTTTTGGGGCGGGAAACCCGCGCACATTAATAGCGGTGCGCGGCCTTCTTTGGCCGCGCACGATGCGAGTCCTACTCTCTGCCGAGCCGGGGTGCCCAATCGCCGTCTCCTCGATGAGAGGGATAGTCGCAGCCCTAAGCAATGATGTAGTGTTCCGCACCACAACCCTAGGCGTTTGGATACGATCAAGGCAATAGTTGTCGCTAAAGTGGTAAAAAATGCGTTCTTTGGGGTTGCATGTATCCAACTTTCGGAAAAGTAGGGTTTGCTGTAGGCGGCTGGGGGGTGCACGTTCACCGCGGCGGGCTGGTGGACCGGGGGCGCCACGGGGGCCAGGGCGTGGACGTGAGTCCTC
>NZ_CAKKMF010000077.1 GCF_918697925.1 Arthrobacter sp. Bi26 | reverse complement strand
CCCCCAGCCCCGTCAACGGCAGCGCCGTCGATGGCAGCCCCACCAACGGCAGCCCCCTTCCGGCCGGGCTGGCGGACGCCCTCAAACGGGACAGTACCGGCCTGGTGGCCGCGATCGTCCAGCAGTTCGATACCCACGAGGTACTGATGCTGGGCTGGATGGACGACGAGGCGCTGCACCGCACCATGACGAGCGGACGCGTGACCTTCTTTTCGCGGTCCCGCCAGGAGTACTGGCGCAAGGGCGACACCTCCGGCCACGTGCAATGGGTCAAGTCGCTCGCCATGGACTGCGACGGCGATGCCCTGCTGGTCCGGGTCGACCAGGTCGGCGCGGCCTGCCACACCGGAACCCGGACCTGCTTCGACGGGCGCGAGCTCGACGCCGTCGTCGGCCACGGAGGCTAAACGCCCCCGGCGAAGGACCCCGGCAAACGCCACAGGCAAAGGAACACCGGCAGAGCGCCCCGGCGCTTCCACAGCTTCACGAACCGGACCCCACACTGGATCCCATCACCGGATCCTGTGACAGGTCCACCTAAAGAACAGGCGGAAAGCACAGCCATGCAGGACCTTGGAATCATCAGCCCCGGCCTCGAAGAGTTCCGCGAACTCGCAGGCCACAGCCGCGTCATCCCTGTCCGGCTCAAGGTGCTGGCTGACGCCGAAACCCCGATCGGGCTCTACCGCAAGCTCGCCCAGGGCCAGCCCGGGACGTTCCTGATGGAATCGGCGGCGGTCGGCGGCGCCTGGTCCCGCTATTCCTTCATCGGCTCCCGCTCCCGGGCCACCCTGACCACCAAGGACGGCAACGCGCACTGGCTGGGCGAGCCCCCGGTCGGTGTGCCGCTGGACGGCAACCCGGTGGACGCCATCCGCGACACCGTCGCAGCGCTGCGCACCGAGCGCTTCGACGGCCTCCCGCCGTTCACGTCCGGCCTGGTCGGATTCCTGGGCTGGGAAACCGTCCGGCACTGGGAGAAACTGACCAGCCCGCCGGAGGACGACCTCCAGCTGCCGGAAATGGCCCTCAACCTCGTCACGGACATGGCGGTCCACGACAACATGGACGGCACCGTCCTGCTGATCGCCAACGCCATCAACTTCGACAACAGCACCGAACGCGTCGACGACGCCTGGTACGACGCCGTCGCCCGCGTCAAAGCCCTGCTGGAAAAGATCAGCCGTCCCGTGGAGCAGCCTGTCTCCGTACTCGAAGCAGCCGCCCTGGATTTCGCGTCGAGCGTGCAGGAACGCTGGGACGAATCCGAGTACCTGGCCGCCCTGGACCGCGGCAAGGAGGCGATCGTGGACGGCGAGGTCTTCCAGGTGGTGATCTCCCGCCGCTTCGAAATGGAGTGCGGCGCCGACCCCCTCGACGTCTACCGGGTCCTGCGGAACACCAACCCCAGCCCCTACATGTACCTCTTCAGCTTCGAGGACGCCGCTGGCCGCGAGTACACGATCGTCGGCTCCTCGCCGGAGGCCCTGGTCACCGTGACGGGGGATGAGGTCATCACCCACCCCATCGCCGGCTCACGGCCGCGCGGCAAGACGGTGGAGGCGGACAAGGCCCTGGCCGAGGAACTGCTGGCAGACGAGAAGGAACGCGCCGAGCATCTGATGCTGGTCGATCTGTCCCGCAACGACCTCTCCAAGGTCTGCGTCGCAGGATCTGTCGACGTCACGCAATTCATGGAAGTGGAACGCTTCAGCCACATCATGCACCTGGTGTCCACGGTGGTGGGCGAGCTGGCCCCGGCCGCCAAGGCCTATGACGTTCTCAAGGCCACGTTCCCGGCCGGCACCCTCTCCGGTGCCCCTAAGCCGCGGGCCCTGCGCCTCCTGGACGAACTTGAACCGCACCGGCGCGGTATCTACGGCGGCGTGGTGGGTTACCTGGACTTCGCCGGGGACATGGACATGGCGATCGCGATCCGCTCGGCCCTGCTCCGGGAAGGACGCGCCTACGTCCAGGCCGGCGGCGGGATCGTGGCCGATTCCGTCAACCCCACCGAGGCCCAGGAAACCGTGAACAAGGCCGCCGCCCCGCTCCGCGCCGTGCACACCGCCACTTCGCTGCACAACATCACCGCCGACACGGTGCCCGACGCCGGGGCGGACAACTGATGGAGCAGCCGCACGCCTCTGCCAAGGACACCGCCAAGAACACCGTGAAAACCACCACGCTGCCCGCCGTTCCCGGCTGGGCCCGCAAGTCCACCCTGGTCCTGGTGATCGCTGCCCTGGCGCTGGCTGTGTTCGGGACCACCACCCAGACCTGGCTCACAGTGCACCTTGACCCCACGCAGCTCGGCGCGGCCGTGGCCAGCCAGGACGGCCTGCAGGTCCAGGGCAGCAAGGCCGCGACCACTGTGACGGCCCTGGCGCTTGTTGCCCTGGCCGGCGGCCTGGCGGCCTCCATCGCTGGCCGCGTGGCCCGCTGGGTCATCACGGCGATCATCCTCCTCGCGGCCGCGGGTATCGTCGCCGCGGCAGCGGTCGTGCTGGCGGACCCTCTGTCCGCGGCGCAGGGATCAATCGCGGCCGCCACCGGGATCAGTGGCAGCAGTGTGCAGGTGGACGTAACAGTGTTCCCCGTTCTCGCCGTCGTCGCCGGGGCCCTGTTGGGACTCAGCGCCTTGGCGATCGTGCCGGCCGGCCGTTACTGGAAGAGCCGCACCAAATATGACGCGGCAGCCGCCGGGCCCGCCGCCGGCGGGACTGCAGTTGGTGGTACTGCCGCGGCCGCCCCCGCGGACGAGATCGACAGCTGGGACCGGTTGTCCCGCGGCGACGACCCCACCTGAGCCGATGCCGCGGGCGCGGCCAGCGACGCGACTAGCAACGCGGCCAAAACACACAGCCAAAAAATGGCAGAATGTAAGCAGTATTCATCCTGAGGAGATTTCAATGAGCAAAGCCACTGTTTCCGCATCCACGTCCGCTGCGCCGAAGGGCGTCTACGACGACGTCGACCACAGCGAAGCACCGGGTCACGGCAACAGCCCGGCCGCGTGGACTTGCGTGATCGTGATGCTGGTCGGCGCCCTCATTGCGTCCATCGCCTTCGTCATCGCCAACACGCCGATCTTTGTCGCGGGTGCGGCGATCATGGTGATCGGGCTGCTCGCCGGCTGGGCCATGCGCAAGGCCGGCTACGGCGTCGGCGGCAGCAAGCTGAAGAACTCCGGCCACTGAGCGTGAGCGTTCTCGACGACATCAATGCCGGTGTCAGGGAGGATATGCAGGCGCGCCAGCGTCTGGTCACGCTCGCGGAACTGAAGGAGCGCGCCGCCGCGGCGGCGCCCGCCCGTGACGCCTGGGCCGCCCTGGGCGGCACCTCCAGCACCCGGGACCAGCTCAAGGTCATCGCCGAAGTTAAGCGCCGCAGCCCGTCCAAGGGCCGGCTGGCGGACATCGCCGATCCCGCGTCCCTCGCCGCGCAGTACGCCGACGGCGGGGCCGCCGTGATCAGCGTCCTGACCGAGGAGCGCCGCTTCGGCGGCTCCCTCGCCGACCTCGACGCCGTACGGGCCGCAGTGGACATTCCGCTGCTGCGCAAGGACTTCATGGTTGACGAGTACCAGATCTGGGAGGCCCGTGCCCACGGTGCCGACCTGATCCTGCTGATCGTGGCTTCGCTCTCGGACGCCCAGTTGCGCGAATTTACGGCCCTCAGCCGCGAGCTCGGCATGAACGTGCTGGTGGAGACGCATACCGCCGGGGAAATCGAGCGTGCGGTGGCCGCGGAGGCCCGGATCATCGGCGTCAACGTGCGCAACCTCAAGACGCTCGACGTCGACCGTTCCGTCTTCGCGGAGCTGGCCGGCAGCATTCCCGCCGGCGCCCTCGTGGTCGCCGAATCCGGTGTGCGCAACGTTGAGGACGTCAAACACTACGCGGCCCGCGGCGCCAACGCGGTCCTGGTCGGCGAGGCGCTGGTCAGTGACGCGACGCCCCGCAAGCGGATCGCCGAGTTCATGGCTGCCGGCGCAACGGCAATCGCCGCCCGCGCCTGAGGCCGGCCGGTCCTGGCGCCTCCGTCCGGACCGTAAGCGGTACCGGGCCCGCCATTTGCCCGGACAATGAGCGGATCTCGTCTGCAGATCCGCAAAGCTAGCAGTGGAACAGGATGGTGAGACTGATGGTCGATGCGCCAGCAGCCGGCTCTGACGAAAGTGCCGTGGACGCGTTCCTGCAGGGCGAACGCCCCCAGGAGCATCCCGCGCAGGGCGAACCGTCCCTGCGGCACGCCCCGGGGCCATACTTCGGGAACTACGGCGGCCGCTGGATGCCCGAGTCGCTCATCGCGGCCCTGGACGAGCTCGAGGACACCTTCGAGAAGGCCAAGGCCGATCCGGAGTTCACAGCCCAGATCGCCGACCTGAACAAGAACTACTCGGGCCGCCCGTCCCTGCTGACCGAGGCCAAGCGCTTCGCCGAGCACGCCGGCGGGGTTCGGATCTTCCTGAAGCGCGAAGACCTCAACCACACCGGCTCGCACAAGATCAACAACGTCCTGGGCCAGGCGCTGCTCGCCAAGCGGATGGGCAAGACCCGCGTCATCGCCGAAACCGGTGCCGGCCAGCACGGTGTTGCCAGCGCCACGGCGGCAGCCCTGCTGGGCCTGGAATGCGTGGTCTACATGGGTGCCGAGGATTGCCGCAGGCAGTCCCTCAACGTGGCCCGGATGGAGCTCCTCGGCGCCACGGTCATCCCGGTGACCAACGGATCCCAGACGCTCAAGGACGCCATCAACGAGGCCCTGCGCGACTGGGTTGCGAACGTGGGCAACACGCATTACCTGCTGGGCACTGCCGCCGGCGCACACCCGTTCCCGGCCATGGTCCGCTACTTCCACGAAGTGATCGGCGAGGAAGCCCGGGCCCAGATCCTGGATCAGACGGGCCGGCTTCCGGACGCCGTCTGTGCCTGCATCGGCGGCGGCTCCAACGCGATCGGCATCTTCCACGGCTTCCTCGATGACCCGTCGGTCAAGATCTACGGCTTCGAGGCCGGCGGCGAAGGCGTCGAAACCGGACGCCACGCGGCAACCATTACGCTCGGCAAACCCGGTGTGCTGCACGGCGCGCGTTCCTACCTGATGCAGGACGACGACGGCCAGACCATCGAGTCGCACTCCATCTCGGCGGGCCTGGACTACCCCGGGGTCGGCCCCGAGCACTCCTACCTCGCCGACATCGGCCGGGTCAGCTACGAGCCCATCACGGACAGCGAAGCCATGGAGGCCTTCCGGCTCCTGTGCCGCACCGAGGGCATCATCCCCGCCATCGAGTCCGCCCACGCCCTCGCCGGCGCCATCAAAGTGGGGCAGCGGCTCGCCGCGGACGCGGCCACAGGCAACGCAACAGGCGCGGCCGACAAGATTGTGATCGTGAACCTCTCCGGCCGCGGCGACAAGGACGTGGCCACCGCCGCGGAATGGTTCGACCTGCTGGACAAGGACTCACCTGAAGCAGTAATCGCCAAAGAGGGGGAACAGCTGTGAGCACCAGCCAGGACGGCAACCAGAACGCCGCGCAGCACGCCAGCAAGTCGGCGGCGGCCATTGACCGCGCCCGCGCCCAGGGAAGGGCGGCCCTGATCGGCTACCTGCCGGCCGGCTACCCGAGCGTTGAAGACACCATCGCCGCCGGCATCGCCCTGGCCGAGAACGGCGCCGACCTCATCGAGATCGGCATCCCGTACTCCGACCCGGTCATGGACGGCCAGGTCATCCAGGCGGCCACGACTGAGGCCCTCGCGAAGGGCTTCCACGTCCGGGAGGTCTTCGACGTCGTCCGCGGCATCACGAGCAAGACCGACGCCGCCGTGCTGGTCATGACCTACTGGAACCCCGTAGTCCGGATGGGCGTGGACGAGTTCTCCCGCCGCCTGGCCGAGGCCGGGGGAGCCGGGCTGATCACCCCCGACCTCATCCCGGACGAGGCCGCCGAATGGATGGCCGCCTCCGACAAGTACGGACTGGACCGGGTGTTCCTCGTGGCTCCCTCGTCTTCCCCGGAACGCATGAAACGCACTGTCGATGCGAGCCGCGGCTTCGTGTACGCCGTCTCCATCATGGGCGTCACCGGCGCCCGGACCTCGGTCAGCTCGGCGGCCAGGAACGTAGTCGCCGCCGCGCACGCCGCGGGCGCCGAACGCGTCTGCGTGGGCCTCGGCGTCTCCAACGCAGGCCACGTTCGCGAGATCGCCGAGTATGCGGACGGCGTGATTGTGGGCACCGCCCTCGTCGCGGCCATCCGGGACGGCGGCGTGGATGCGGTAGCGTCCTTGACGAAAGACCTCAGCACCGGCCTTACCAGGGAAGAAGCGTAAGCAATGCAGTCAGTCCTCCACGCGGCGGCGATGATTCCCGCGAGCATTCCGAGCCCCAGCTGGTCCGGATTCGACATCCCGCTGCCGTGGGGGGCCCTGCGCATCCACGCCTACGCCCTGTGCATCCTCGCCGGCATCATTGCCGGCCTGTGGCTCACCTCCGTCCGCTGGGCGCGCCGCGGCGCACCCGAGGGCAGCGTCTGGGACATCGCCATCTGGGCCATCCCGTTCGGCATCATCGGCGGACGGCTTTACCACGTGTTCTCCTCGCCGGATGCCTACTTTGGTCCCGGATTCGATGGCACGGGCGATCTGTCCTTGATTCCGCAGATCCAGCGCGGCGGCCTGGGCATTTGGGGCGCCGTCCTGCTGGGTGCCGTGGGCGCCTGGATCGGGTGCCGGCGTGCCGGGGTGAAGCTGAGCGCCTTCATGGACGCGGCGGCCCCCGGGCTATTGCTGGCCCAGGCGATTGGCCGGTGGGGCAACTACTTCAACCAGGAGCTCTTCGGCGGCCCCACCACGCTTCCGTGGGGGCTGCAGATCGATCCCAACAACCCGAACTTCCCGGCTGGCATGCCGGCAGAGACGCTTTTCCACCCGACGTTCCTCTACGAGTCGTTGTGGAACCTGGCCGGCGTGCTGATCCTGCTGGCCCTGGACCGGAAATTCAACTTCCGCCGTGGCCGGCTCTTCTGCGTCTACGCCATGTACTACACCCTTGGCCGCGTCTGGATCGAGGCCATGCGGATCGACGACGCCGAGCAGATCACCCTCTTCGGGCTCACCACCAGGCTCAACGTCTGGACCAGCATCATTGTCTTTGCCGGAGCCCTGCTCGCCTTCATCATCCTGGGCCTGCGCAAGCCCTCCGAGCCGGACACCCCGTTCCTCCCGGGCCGCGAACCGGCGGAGAGCAAGCCGTTGGAGTCTAAGTCGGCAGAGTCAAAGACGGACACTGAAGCGGCCGACGCCGACCGCACCACCGACGCCGACCGCACCACCGGCGCGGCGGGCGCTGCCGGACCGGCCGCCGTCGCCGGGGCCAACGCCCGGGCCAATGACGCCGCCGAGGGGGACCGCACCACCGTTCCCGCGGAGGCAACAGTTGTCCGCCATGCGGACTCTGCTGTCTCAGATAGTGAATCCCGTGCTAATCTCCGGAATAATCAAAGCGGACCAGTTCGCGCATCCGAGGATGCGGACAAGGACTCCACCGGCGGCACCGCGCCCGCCAACGGAGCTCCGGCAGCCGGAGTAGTATCCGGCCGCCAGGGAACTGGAACCGCGCCGGAGGCTGAGGGCACCAAGTAGCTCAGCACCGGCAGCTCGGGTTGCGGAGCCACCGCTCGCAAGACCCGGCTCCACAGCGTCGTGGCAAGAGGGCTTGCTGCGGACAGCAGATAGACGCTGTCCGTGCAAGCCCGGGCCAGCACCTGCGTAACTGTTAGTACAGGAGGCCGGGCTGGCCTACAATTCCAGTTAGAAAACACTCTGTTGCGCCCGTCACACACCGGCGTTCCGAGTGGGGCCAATGTTGTCCCTCCCATACGCACGATCAGGAGGAAGGACGTCTCCAATGACCCAAACTCTTCACAGCCCCAGCTGGTCCGATCCGGACCCGACCCCGGCTGCCGCGTCACCCTTCAGCCGGTTCGCGGCGATTCCGGCAGCCGCCGGACTCTACAACCCGGAGAACGAAAAGGACGCCTGCGGCCTGGCCATCATCGCCACGCTCCGCGGCGAGCCTGGCTATGACATCGTCGACGCCGCCCTGACCGCCCTGCGCAACCTCGAGCACCGCGGTGCCGTGGGCGCCGATGAAGGTACCGGCGACGGCGCCGGCCTCCTCATGCAGGTGCCGGACGAATTCTTCCGCGCGGTCACGGACTTCGAACTTCCGGCCCCCGGACAGTACGTCGTGGGAACCGCCTTTCTGCCGGCCGAGCAGCGCGAATCGGACGCCGCCCGGTCCGGCATCGAAGGCCTCGCCGCGGACGAGGGCCTGACCGTCCTGGGCTGGCGCGAAGTCCCGATCGTGGCCGACCTAGTCGGGGCCATGGCCCGGGCCTGCATGCCGCACTTCTCGCAGCCCTTCTTCGCTTCCAGCACCGGGGAAACCCTCGAGCGCAACGAGCTCGATTCCCGCGCCTGGCGGATCCGCAAGCGCGCCCAGAACAAGTTCGGCGTGTACTTCCCGTCGCTGTCCTCCCGGACCATCGTCTACAAGGGCATGCTCACCACCGCGCAGCTGGAACCGTTCTACCCGGACCTTTCGGATAAGCGCTTCAAGACCAAGCTCGCGATCGTCCACTCGCGCTTCTCCACCAACACGTTCCCGTCCTGGCCCCTGGCCCAGCCGTTCCGCACCATCGCGCACAACGGCGAGATCAACACGGTCAAGGGCAACCGCAACTGGATGCGGGCACGGCAGTCGCAACTGTCCAGCCCGCTGCTGGGGGACTCACCCGAAGAGCTGTACCCGATCTGCACCCCGGGCGCCTCGGACTCGGCTTCGTTCGATGAGGTGGCGGAACTGCTCTGGCTCTCCGGCCGGCCCATCACGCACTCGATCATGATGATGATCCCGGAGGCGTGGGAAAACCACGCCACCATGGATCCGGCCCGCCGCGCCTTCTACGAGTACCATTCGATGCTCATGGAGCCGTGGGACGGCCCGGCGGCCGTCTCCTTCACGGACGGCAACCTGGTCGGCGCCACGCTGGACCGCAACGGGCTGCGCCCGGGCCGGTACTGGATCACCGAGGACGGCCTCATCATCTTCGCCTCCGAGGTCGGCGTGATCGACGTCGAACCCTCCAAGGTGGTCAAGAAGGGCCGCGTCTCACCGGGCAAGATGTTCCTGGTGGACACCGGGGCCGGCCGGATCATCGACGACGCCGAGGTCAAGGCCGAGGTCGCCGCCGCGAACCCCTGGGCCGAATGGGTCAAGGACAACCTGATCGACCTCAACCACCTGCCCGAGCGCGAGCACGTCGTGCACACCGCCGCCTCGGTCAACATCCGCCAGCGGACCTTCGGCTACACCACCGAGGAACTGAAAATCCTGCTGGGCCCGATGGCCCGCACGGGCGCAGAACCTCTCGGCGCAATGGGCTCCGACACTCCGGTGGCCGTGCTGTCCAAGCGCCCGCGGCTGCTCTTTGACTACTTCGTGCAGTCCTTCGCACAGGTCACCAACCCGCCGCTGGACGCCATCCGTGAAGAACTCGTCACGTCCCTGACGTGCGCGATCGGCCCGAACGGCAACCTGCTGGACACCAAGCAGGTCCGCCAGCCGCAGGTCTCGCTGCCGTTCCCCGTGATCAACAACGACCAGCTCGCCAAGATCGCGAACATCGAGAGTGCCGACGGCGGCAAGGTCGCCATGAAAGTCCGCGGACTGTACCGCCCGGAAGGTGGCGAGAACGCCCTCCGCGCCCGGCTCACCGAAATCTGCGAGCAGGTCTCCGGCGCCATCAACCGTGGCGTCCAGTATGTGGTGCTCTCGGACCGCGACTCGAACGCCCAGTGGGCGCCCATCCCGTCCCTGCTGCTCGTCAGCGCCGTTCACCACCACCTGCTGCGCAGCGCCAACCGCACCAAGACCGCCCTCGTGGTGGAGGCCGGCGACGTCCGCGAGACGCACCACGTCGCCGTCCTCATCGGCTACGGCGCCTCCGCCGTGAACCCGTACCTGGCCATGGAATCCGTGGAACAGCTCATCGCCTCCGGCGACGTCGTGGGGGTCACCCCGCAGGACGGCGTCTACAACCTGATCAAGGGCCTCGGCAAGGGCGTCCTGAAGATCATGTCCAAGATGGGCATCTCCACCGTGGCCTCCTACACCGGTGCCCAGACCTTCGAAGCCCTCGGCCTCGGCCAGGACCTGGTGGACGAGTACTACTCCGGCACGCATTCCCAGCTCGGCGGCGTCGGCCTCGATGTCATTGCTGCCGAAGTCCTGGCACGGCACCGCATGGCCTACCCCGAGAACGGCATCGAACTGCCGCACCAGCCCCTGCTCGGCGGCGGCGAATACCAGTGGCGCCGCGACGGCGAACCCCACCTGTTCAACCCGGAGACCGTCTTCCGGCTGCAGCACGCGACGCGTGAACGCCGCTACGACATCTTCAAGGCCTACACCCGCGGCGTGGACGACCAGTCCGAGAACCTCATGACCCTGCGCGGACTGCTGAAGTTCAAGGCCGGTCTTCGTCCCGCGGTGCCGCTTGAGGAAGTGGAAGCGGTTTCGAGCATCGTCAAGCGGTTCTCCACCGGTGCCATGAGCTACGGTTCCATCTCCAAGGAAGCCCACGAGACCCTCGCGATCGCCATGAACCGGCTGGGCGGCAAGTCCAACACCGGTGAAGGCGGCGAGGACGTGGACCGCCTGCTCGATCCCGCACGCCGTTCCGCGGTCAAGCAGATCGCCTCCGGCCGCTTTGGCGTCACCAGCCTGTACCTGTCCAACGCGGACGACATCCAGATCAAGATGGCGCAGGGTGCCAAGCCCGGCGAAGGCGGCCAGCTGATGGCGCAGAAGGTCTACCCCTGGGTGGCCCGCACGCGGCACTCCACACCCGGCGTCGGCCTCATTTCGCCGCCCCCGCACCACGACATCTACTCGATCGAGGACCTCGCGCAGCTGATCTACGACGCCAAGCGCGCCAACCCGTCGGCGCGGGTGCACGTCAAGCTCGTCTCCGAGGTCGGGATCGGCACCGTGGCGGCCGGCGTCACCAAGGCGAAGGCCGACGTCGTGCTGGTTTCCGGACACGACGGCGGTACCGGCGCCTCGCCGCTGAACTCGCTCAAGCACGCCGGTGTCCCGTGGGAACTCGGCCTCGCTGAGACCCAGCAGACGCTCATGCTCAATGGCCTGCGCGACCGTGTGGTGGTGCAGGTGGATGGCCAGCTCAAGACCGGCCGCGACGTCGTGATCGCCGCGCTGCTCGGCGGCGAGGAGTTCGGTTTCGCCACCGCTCCGCTGGTGGTCTCCGGCTGCATCATGATGCGTGTCTGCCACCTGGACACCTGCCCGGTCGGCGTCGCGACGCAGAACCCCGAGCTGCGCTCCAGGTTCAACGGCAAGCCCGAGTTCGTGGTGAACTTCTTCGAATTCCTTGCCGAGGAAGTCCGCGAAATCCTCGCGGAACTGGGTTTCCGCAGCATCGAGGAGGCGATCGGCCATGCCGAGATGCTCGACTCCCGCGACGCGATCAACCACTGGAAGGCCGAAGGGCTGGACCTGGATCCGATCCTGCACGGCCTCGAGTTCGACGACGACGCGCCGCTGCGCAATCTCACCGGCCAGAACCACGAACTCGACAAGCACTTCGACCAGCGCCTGATCGCCATGGCGGCCGAAGCCCTCAGTGACCGCACGCCGGTGAAGATCTCCGTGAACGTCATCAACACGGACCGCTCGGTCGGCACAATGCTCGGCCACGTGGTCACGAAGACCTTCAGCACCGACGTCCTGGCCACGGACACCATTGACATCACGCTCAATGGCACCGCCGGCCAGTCGCTCGGGGCGTTCCTGCCGGCCGGCATCACGCTGCGCATGTTCGGCGACTCCAACGACTACGTCGGCAAGGGACTGTCCGGCGGCCGCATCATCGTCCGGCCGGACCGCACCAACGTTTTCCCGGCCGAGCGGAACGTGATCGCGGGCAACGTGATCGGCTACGGCGCCACGAGCGGTGAAATGTTCCTGCGTGGCCAGGTGGGCGAACGCTTCCTGGTCCGCAACTCAGGCGCCACCGCGGTGGCCGAAGGCATCGGCGACCACGGCTGCGAGTACATGACCGGTGGCCAGACGCTCATCATCGGCCGCACCGGCCGCAACTTCGGTGCCGGCATGTCCGGTGGCACGGCCTATGTGCTGGACCTGCAGACCGAACGCGTCAACAAGCAGGCCCTCGAGTCCGGCGAGCTGCAGCTGCTCGAGCTCGACGCCGAGGACCGCGACATCGTCCACGGGCTGCTCGTCAAGCACGTCGAGGAAACCGAATCGCTCCACGCGGCCCGGCTCCTCGAGAACTTCGATGACACTGCAGCCCGCATAACCAAGGTGCTGCCGCGCGACTACGCGGCAGTCCTGCAAACCCGTCTTGACGCCATCGAAGAGGGCCTGGACCCCGACGGCGAAGAAGTTTGGTCTCGAATCCTGGAGGTGACCGGTGGCTGATCCACGCGGATTTCTGAAAGTACGTCAGCGCGAAACCCAGCCCCGCCGTCCCGTTCCGGTCCGCATCATGGACTGGAAAGAGGTCTACGAGGCCCAGGAAAAGGGTGTCCTCAAGAGCCAGGCCGGCCGCTGCATGGACTGCGGTGTCCCCTTCTGCCACCAGGGCTGCCCGCTGGGCAACCTCATTCCGGAATGGAACGACCTCATCTGGCGGGACAAGGGCGAGGAAGCGATGGAACGGCTGCACGCCACCAACAACTTCCCCGAGTTCACGGGCCGGCTGTGCCCGGCCCCCTGCGAGGCGTCCTGCGTGCTGGGCATCAACCAGCCCGCGGTGACCATCAAGCAGGTCGAGGTATCCATCGTGGACCAGGCCTTCGAGAACGGCTGGGTCAACCCCCTGCCGCCGGCGCGACTGACCGGCAAGACGGTCGCCGTCGTCGGTTCCGGCCCCGCCGGGCTCGCCGTCGCCCAGCAGCTGACCCGGGTGGGCCACACCGTGGCCGTTTACGAGCGCGACGACAAGATCGGCGGACTCCTGCGCTACGGGATCCCCGACTTCAAGATGGAAAAAGAGCAGGTGGACCGCCGGCTGGAGCAGATGAAGGCCGAAGGCACCCGGTTCCGCACCGGCGTGGCCGTCGGCACCGACGTGACCTGGGAGCAGCTGCGCCGCCGGTACGACGCCGTCGTGATCGCCACTGGTGCCACCGTCCCGCGTGACCTGCCGATCCCGGGCCGCGAGTTCGAGGGCGTCCACTTCGCCATGGACTACCTTGTGCCGGCCAACCGGGTGGTGGCGGGGGAGACCGTGGAGAACCAGATCAACGCCGCGGGCAAGCACGTCGTCATCCTCGGCGGCGGCGACACCGGAGCCGACTGCCTCGGTACCGCGCACCGGCACCAGGCCGCGTCCGTGACCACCCTCGCGATCGGCAAGCAGCCACCCGTCGAGCGTGCCGGCCACCAGCCGTGGCCGACGTTCCCCACCCTGTTTGAGGTCGCCAGCGCGCACGAGGAAGGCGGCGAACGCACTTACCTCGCCTCCACCGTTGAGTTCGTGGGGGAAAACGGCAAACTCACGGGCGTCAAGGTGGCGGAGACGGAATTCGTCGACGGCAAACGCCTCCCGAAGGCCGGCACCGAGCGGATCATCCCCGCGGACCTCGTGTTCCTGTCCCTGGGCTTCACCGGCCCCGAGCCTGCCGGGATCACGGACCAGGTCCAGGCCGACTTCGACGGCCGCGGCAACGTGGCCCGGGACGGCTACTACATGACCAACACTGAGGGTATCTTCGTCGCCGGCGACGCCGGTCGCGGCCAGTCCCTGATCGTCTGGGCCATCGCCGAAGGGCGCGCCTGCGCGGCCGCGGTGGACAAGTTCCTGATGGGCAGCACCATCCTGCCGGCACCCGTGGCGCCGACCGACCGTGCGATGGCCGTTCTGTAGTCCAACAGGTCACTGATCCAACAGGCCCTCTGGGATTCACACTCGCTTCAACTTCATCCATGCAACAGACCACTAGGGTAGGTATATGAGACGCGCTAAAATCGTGGCCACGTTCGGACCGGCAATCGCAAGCTTTGACAACACGCTTGCCGTGCTGGAAGCCGGCGTCGACGTGGCACGCATGAACATGAGCCACGGCGATTACTCCGTGCACGACAACACCTACGAGAACGTCCGTAAGGCTGCGGGTCAGCTCGGCAAGGCCGTGGCCATCATGGCCGACCTGCAGGGCCCGAAGATCCGCCTGGGACGCTTCGTCGACGGACCGCACCTTTTGGAGGTCGGTGACACGTTCACGATCACCACCGAGGACGTTCCCGGCACCAAGGACATCTGCTCCACGACGCTCAAGAGCCTCACCGAGGACGTCAACCCGGGCGATGCCCTGCTGATCGACGACGGCAAGGTCGCCCTCCGCGCGATCGACGTCGACGACGTCAAGGTGGTTGCCCAGGTGATTGTTGGCGGCTGGGTCTCCAACAACAAGGGCATCAACCTGCCCGGCGTTGCTGTCAACGTGCCGGCGCTGAGCGAAAAGGACGAGGACGATCTGCGCTGGGCCATGCGCCGCGGCGTGGACATGGTTGCCCTGTCCTTCGTGCGGGATGCTTCTGACATCGTCCGCGTGCACGAGATCATGGACGAGGAAGGCCGCCGCGTGCCGGTGATCGCCAAGATCGAGAAGCCGCAGGCCGTCGAGCAGCTGCACGAGATCATCGACGCCTTCGACGCCATCATGGTGGCCCGTGGCGACCTCGGTGTGGAGCTTCCCCTCGAGGAAGTGCCGATCGTGCAGAAGCGTGCCATCGAACTGGCACGCCGCTGGGCCAAGCCGGTCATCGTGGCCACCCAGGTCCTGGAGTCCATGATCGAGAACCCGCGCCCGACCCGCGCCGAGGCCTCCGACTGCGCCAACGCCGTGCTCGACGGCGCCGACGCAGTGATGCTCTCCGGCGAGACCAGTGTGGGCAAGTACCCGATCGAGACGGTCAAGGTCATGGCCCGGATCATCGAATCCACCGAAGAGCACGGCCTGGAGCGCGTTCCCCCGCTGGGCACCAAGCCCAAGACCCGCGGCGGTGCCATCACCCGCGCCGCCGTCGAGATCGCCGACCAGCTGGAAGCGAAGTACATCTGTACCTTCACCCAGTCCGGTGACTCGGCACGCCGCCTCTCGCGTCTGCGCCCCATCAAGCCGGTCTTCGCTTTCACCCCGGTGGAGCACGTCTGGAACCAGCTCGCACTGACGTGGGGCATCCAGCCGGTCCTGGTCCCGATGGTTGGCCACACCGACGAGATGACGGCCCAGGTTGACCGCAGCCTGCTGGAGCTGGACGTCGTCGAGGACGGTGACCTGGTGGTCATCGCCGCCGGTTCGCCTCCCGGAAAGGCCGGTTCGACGAACCTGCTGAAGGTCCACAAGGTGGGCGACCTCGCCGACATCGGCGGCCAGGGCGAAGCCGCCGTGGCCAAGGACAAGCTCGGCCCGTGGCCGGAAAAGAAGAAGAAGAACCGGGTCCAGGCCTAGTTCTGAAAGCTTGATGGCAAAAGGGAGGATCCCCGCCGGTTGGCGGGGATCCTCCCTTTTTGGTGCTTTGTGGCTGTGTTGCTTGGTGCTGAGTCGCTTCGAGCCCGGTGCTAGTTGACCTGGTTGATGATGGTTTCGGCGACCTCGCGCATGCTGAGGCGGCGGTCCATCGAGGTCTTCTGGATCCAGCGGAAGGCTTCCGGCTCCGTCAGGCCCATCTTGGTGGTCAGGAGGCTCTTGGCGCGCTCCACGAGCTTGCGGGTGGCGAACTGCTCCTGCAGGTCGGTGACCTCGCTCTCGAGGGCCTTGATTTCCTCGTGGCGGGAGAGCGCGATCTCCAGAGCCGGGATGAGGTCCGCCGGGGTGAACGGCTTGACCACGTACGCCATGGCGCCGGCGTCGCGGGCGCGCTCCACGAGTTCTTTCTGGCTGAAGGCCGTCAGGAGGACCACGGGGGCGATCCGGGCCTTGACGATCTTCTCTGCGGCCGAGATGCCGTCCATGACGGGCATCTTGACGTCCATCAGGACCAGGTCGGGCTTGAGTTCCTCGGCGAGCTGCACGGCCTTCTCGCCGTTGTCCGCCTCGCCGACGACGTCGTAGCCTTCGCCGCGCAGGATCTCGATGATGTCCAGGCGAATGAGAGTCTCATCCTCGGCGACAACAACGCGGCGAGCCGGCTGGGAAGTGGGGGATGACTCCGTCTGTTCTGACACGGGAACTCCTTGGAAAGGTACGGCGGGAACTACACCATCATAGGTTTCGTCCGCCGATGTACTTGGACCGGTTTGGTTCGATGCGGCGTCACTGGCGCGATTCTGGAATTCAGCCTATCTGCATGTAGAGTAATTTCGCGCACTGGAAGCGATCGCGTTGCTCACAGCACTGTGGTTGAGTGATTGTTACACCGGTGTACTCCGCGCCCGAGTGGCGGAATTGGCAGACGCGCCGCACTCAAAATGCGGTATCGAAAGGTGTGTGGGTTCGAGTCCCACCTCGGGCACGACGTTTTCCCTCGTCAGAGGCGATTTTGCTTTGACGTGTTGACAAAGCTTGTGGTGGCGTCGCTCTGACGGCTGGTTCGCGGGCTGTGGCCTGGCCGCCGCGGTGGCCTGTTCAGGTGTGTGGGGTGGCGGGTTCAAGTCCCTGGCTGGTGGGCATTCCGCCTGCTGAGAAGTGGGTTCTGGCGTTTCCTCGTTTCGGTTCTCGTTGGGTGGGCCCGGGGTGGCCTACACCTATTCATGGGCCGGGGGAGCGGGGACGACATGACCACAGCGATGTCGACGTATGGCTTCCAGATATGGGTTCGGGGGAACCGTCCGAGAAGCCCTGTACCTGTGTTTGTCCAGCCAAAGAGGGTGTGGACATTGTCCACACTTATATCCGCTTTATTGAGGGTGCGGGTGGAAGAGCCGCGTCCGGTGTCAGGTTTGGACCTCGGAGTTCTTTGCTGTGTCAGAAAAGAACGAAACCGGGCCAAATCTGACAAGCTCTGACCACAGCCTGACGTCAGTTTGGGGTGTACCCAACGCAACAGGACCAGGCTTCAGGTGCATGCTCATAGACTTCTGGGATGGTGAAGACGAACGAGAAGGCGCAACTGGTGGCAGCCATCTTCGTCACTGCCGTGTCAACCTTCGGTGCGTGGCATTATTCTCAACCGGCCCTCTCTTCCGTCCCATCGCTGAGTATGCCCGGTGCGATATTCGTGGCCGTCGCCACGGATCAAGGTGGCCGGCACCATCAATCTGTCACCGGAAAAATTCAGTCCACTTCATCGAAGTAGCGCAAGGCACCGTCGAATGGGTGCATGGGTGTCCGGGCCGGGCTTGGCAGACGGGGCAGTGTACGGTCTGGGCCTGCTCTCTGGTGACCATGGCGCTACCGCTTTTCCATTGCGATGGCGATGTTGGCGCATGATCCTGAGCCGGTAGTCCCTCAGCCCGGTGTGCACCCCTGTCAGTGCGTCCAGCACGAGGTCACTGCGCACATGTGGACACGATCCTGCTCCTTCTGGTCAAGCTCAACTGTGAAGCCGTTAGCCCCCGCAACTTCCCCGGACGACGCGCTACTGCCAAGCGACATCGTCGGGTTCATAGGGCACATCCCACAGCGCGTGCGCTATGTACGACTGCGCATTGCGGATGATTGTGGGATGGTCCTTGAACCGGGCCAGTCCGGTGTTGCAGTCCCGGCAGATCAGGCCACGGACCTTCCCGGTGTTGTGGCAGTGGTCGATGAGGAGCCGTTCGCTCAACTGCTCGACGGTCCTGCGGCAGATTTTGCACTTGCCTTCCTGCTCCGTGACCATGGCCTCGTACTGGGGGACGGTGAGGCCGTACTTGCTGAGGTTGTTGTGCAAGTCCAGCAGTGGCTGGCAGGTGGTGCAGTTCCTCCTGACCTTGCCGGTGGCCGAGACGAATGCAGTCGAGGGGAGGAACTCCCTGCATTTGGGGCACATCTGCAATGCGCTCACTAGCCTGCCTCCATAAGCGCAGAGGCCTGTTCTTCCTCAGCAGCTCGCGATTCCTGTGTCGGGATAGCTGGCGCGGAACCCTGAGGGTACCCACCGGCGAACACCGTTTTCCCGGCGATCTCGCCAAAGATCTTCGTGCAGAGAATCAGCACAAGGGCGGACCTGGTTTGCCAGTCAGTGCGCTGCTGAAGATCGGCCTCGAGCCTGCTAACAAGCGATGCCACTTCGCTTTCTCCGACTATCGGCTTAGGTACCCACTGAGTTCTATGCCCTGACCCTAAGTACACCGCCTGTCCAATCGCAGACGCGACTGCTGGCGTTACCGCTACTCCTTCAAGGCGCGCTTTCATACCATTTGCAGCGCCATCCCTAGTCCCCATCTCCATATCGTCATCTACGGCAGAGTGATAAGCAAAGGAAGTAAGGACATTGTTCAGGCAGCTTCTGCCTTGTCGGCCACATGTGGTGGGGAGCGGAGGCACAAGCCCGGTAGCGGATCCTTTAGCGGGCACGTCTGTCGAGCGGCACGAGGCCTGCTGGAGGGTGCTGGGCCGTCATCGATTCGATTTGGGTTTCAGAGATTCGCGGCTATTTCTTGGACTGCCTTTGTCAGCGCGACCATGGATGATGCGCCGCCGTGCCCTTCATGTTCAACGATGATGAGTCGACTCGACTCCCACTGCTGATGTAGCGCCCAGGCCGTGGCCACCGGGCCGCTGATGTCGCGTCGACCATGAATGAGATGACCTTGAATGCCGTTGAGTTGATGAATCCGCGGGATGATTTGCCGTCCATTGGTTAGGAATCCGTCGTTGGCCCAGTAATGCGTCACAAGAAGAGCGAACGTCATGCGCTCCCGTTCATCTCCAAACAGTGGCCCTGGGTGCCAGTTGGGGTCCAGCGAGATGTGGGTAGATTCCCACTGGTCCCATGCCAGGGCGGCACGTCGTGCGTCGTCGCGGTCCAGGCCTGCGAGATGGCGGGCGTACGCCTCGACCAAACGTTCGCCCGGTTCGGCGGCGGCCGCGGACACGAAGACAGTCCATGCTTCAGGAAAGATCCGCCCTACATCTTCGGTGATCCACTGGATCTCTGCTCGGCTGCTTGTTGTCACTGCAACGAGTGCAATACCGAGAACACGGGCGGGATGCTCCAGAGCATAGGCAAGAGCGAGGGTGCTGCCCCAGGAGACGCCGGTAACGATCCATTGCTCGATGCCCAGATGTACCCTTACGGCTTCAATGTCCTCGATCAACGCTTGCGTCGTGTTAGCTGAGAGATGGCCCAAGTCGTCTTGGGCGGTGGGGACGCTTTTACCGCAGCCGCGCTGGTCCATGCCAACAGTCAAGAAGCGGCTAGGGTCGTGCCAGCGGCGGTAGCCGCCCTGACCAAGGGAGCCGCCTGGTCCTCCATGAAGGTAAAGTACCGGGATGCCCGAGGGCTCCCCGGTGGCTTCCCAATAGATTTGTGCATCCGGCACCGTCACCCAACCGGTCCGCGTCTGTGAATTTCCAGTCCCCATCCGCCAACACTACGAGAACTCGACAGGGCGTACCGCTGCACTGGCTTCGGGAAGAGGCTGCAGTGAGCCGCCGAGCCCATGTGCACCAACGCTGGGATGTTGCCGATAATCCGTCACTGATGAGACGACCTAGCCGGGCACCCAAGTAGCCCTCGACGCGCTGAGTGACTCGGAAGGTTTTCCGATGAGGGACCGTCCTACGAACGCTCAGTGACCACCTGAGCGACACACTGAGAAAACCGCAGTTCACGAAACTAGCGACCAATCTTGTGCCGGACACTCAGGTCTCTTATCAGGTCTCGGCGGTCAGAGACCTGGCGTCGGGGCCAGGGGATTCACTGGCGATGACCAGGGCGCGCGCATTAAACTTGCCTTGGCTGGGTAGGGGCCGCGGTTTGCGGGATCGTGCCTCAGATCGGAGAGCATCATGCTCAGGACCCTGTTGTGCAAGTTGAACATGCGCCACGATTGGCACCTGGAATTCACCGAGGATGGCGGCCGCTACAAGCGCTGCACGCGTTGCGGCAAGGACGACGACCGTGGCGGTGGAGGGACCGGCGCGAGTGGCGCCTGGGCTGGCGTTGCCGGGATGGGATAAGCCCGCGCGCCACGCGGTCTGCAGTTAAAGTCGCTGCGTTCACAACGGAAGGAGCTCGGGCCCGCCGAGCTGTTCACTGGCAGAGCCGGTCGAGGGTTTCCTGGGCAGCCTGTTCCATCTGCGTCTGGAGCAGGTCGACGCGGCGCGCAGTCGCCGGGTCCTGCCAGGGCCGCGGCGGCATTGTCATGGCCATCGTGATTTGGCTGCCGCCGTCGGCGCTCGTGATGGAAATACTGATGTAGCCGAATGCAGTCCCCGAATGGCCGTAGCGGACGTCGCCGGAACATGCGTCAGGAAACCGCCAGACACCGAGTCCATAGTCCGCGAAGCCGGCCTTCTTCTTCATTTCCTCCAGCATGGCGGGGGAAAGGAGCTGGCCGCGGAGGAGGGCCCGGAAGAAGTTGTTGACGTCCTGAGTGGAGGAGATGACGCCTGCTGCGGGGGAGCCGACGAAAACCTCGGGCTGGGTGACATCGACCCGTTCGCCGCCATCAGTGATGTAGGCATGGATGTTGTCCGGAGCCCCGCGGTCCGGTTCGGCCAGCGACGTGTGCTGAAGTCCCAGAGATCCGAAGATTTCTTCCTTGAGCACATCGGCGACGGGCCGTCCGCGCAGCTTCTCAATCAGCTGGCCGAGAGCCAGGTAATTGGAGTTCGAGTAAGCAAAGCGATCCATATTCTTGGACTCCCAGGGGAGCGTGGCGGCCAGTTCGAGTCCTCTCTGCATGCTGAGCCGTGTGTTCACAATCTGCTTGAGCGGATCCGTATTTTCTGCGTCTGCGTAATCAGGCATGCCGGAGTTATGGTTCAGTAACTGGCGGACGGTGACCGGTCCGGGCGGCCGCAGCGTGGTCCGAAAGCTCTCAAGGACACCATTCACCGGGTCATCGAGCCCGATCAGCCCCTGGTCGACGAGTTTCAAGACAGAAACAGCGACCATCGACTTCGTAATGCTGGCAATGGATACCCGGTCCTCGGGCTGAGCCGGGTCCTTGGTGTCCAGGTTTCGCACTCCGTAGGCCTTGGACCATTCGCTGCCCGGCCATCTCACCTGCACCACAAAGGACGTCGACCCGCCGTCCATGAAGTGCTGGACCCGGCGTTCCAGGGTCTCCGTCGCGGACTGGATCGCTTCCTGGGTCACTGCTCGGGTCGCGGCGGTGCTTGACGGAGCCGGCCCTGAAGGGGCCCCTGAGCAACCGCTCCCGGCAATGACCAAAGCCGCGGAGAAAACTGCGGCACAGAACGGACTAAAACGCGTCCTCCACCAAGCAGCCAGGTCGCCCATGACATCGTTGTACGCTCAAAAGTGCCCGGCGCATAGGTCGAGCCCGTAAAGTCCCTCCGCAACAGCCCGCTGACTATCGGAACCTTCCAGTCGGGAGCAGCAGCGGAGTCCGACGCACCGTGACAATGAACTCTGCACCCAGCACGATGGCCGCTAAGGAGTCCCCAACCGGGCTCTATCCAATTCTCAAGGTTGTGCAGACGACATCGCACATTTGCCCGGATAACCGTCATAGGCAGGGTAGGACCAGTTTCCGTACTGGGTCAGGTATTCGCGGGCGAGAGTCGGTGCGTGCTCGTGGTCGGTGATCACGCCGCCGACGGCGATTTTCTCTGTCATGACCTGAGCCTAGTGTCGGGTCCTAAAAGCGCCGGACAGGCGGACAGACATATTCGGAGTGTCGAAGTCATCGCAGCTATCCAGTAAGGAAGTGCCATGGTCTGCAGGGATTGCGGGCCGGACGAACGTCGGCGTGCTCTCCATTCGGCGGGAGGCCTGTCAGTGCCGAACGTCCGGGGCAAGTCTTGGGCGCCCGAGTTCGGCTGGCCGTCCTCGTAGGTGTGGGTCGCGTCGTTGACCTTGATGACGGCGTCAAGGTTGATGGTCTGCATGATGTTCCTCCGGGCTGGTCCTGAGTCGGCGGGGGCCGCCTGCAGACCTCATGTGTGCGGCGAAACCCCGGGCCCTCCCCGGCAGATCAGCGGATGCGGTAGGCCGGCACGAGCACGTAACCTCTGAAACCCGGCCGGGTGGCAGTTATCCGGACGTTGACGTTCTTGCCCTTGTCGGCGCTCCGGACCTTGTACGTGGCGGACGTGGCCCCGCTGATTGGTGCGCCGTTGCGCAGCCACCGGTACGTCAACTTCATGCCCTTCGGCCAGGACTGCTTGCCGGCCTTCAGAACGGAGCCGACCTTCGCCTTCGCCGTGACCGGGACCGGGGCCGGAGCATAGACAGGTGGCTTGGTCAGGATCGTCGTCGTCGACTTAGTGGGGCCCGTGCGAGGGGTGGCCGGCGCCTTCGGTGCGGGCGGGGTCTTGCCACCCAGGTTGACGGTGATGCTGCCGCCGGTCCCGCCGCCGCTGGCATTGGGGGAGCAGAAGCCGGCCCCGGCGCCCATGGCGTTCCAGTGTTGCCCGGACGGGCAGGATGCCGCCGCACTGGCCGGGCCGGCGCCGATGGCCACCCCGCCAAGGGCGATGAGTCCGGCTGCGGCGATCGTGGTCAGGGTCCTGCGGGTCATTGCGCTCCTTCGGCGGGCAACGGCTGCCCATAAGTCATTATCGGGTGGAAGCTCTCAGATGTAATGCGCGCGTCCTCGTCAGTTTCCGCCGGGCGGTGATGGCGTCCAGTGGTGAGGTCGAGGTGGACGTGCTTGGGCTGCAGGTTCATGTAGGCGGTGATTTTCATATGCACCATGTGTGCGGCATCCGCCCGGCTGCTCCCCGGACGATTTTTCTTCTAAAACCTTCCTGAGCAGTGCACAACAGCCGGTGGCCCGTCGAAATCCCCATGAAAGGCCTCGGCATTGGCCAGCAGCTCGGCTGGCTGACCGCCCGGCCCAACGCCATCGAACCGAGTGCTAGCGCGACGGGTCGCTGAGGGGCACTACAGCTCCGGCCGGTTTATGCCGTCGGCGGTACTGGTCAGGTCGGCACCCTCGTCGATCTGGAACGCTTCGATGCTCGGGTCGGCGATGAGCTCTGCGACGAGGCCGGGGCTGCCGGCGACGATGGTGGAGTCGAAATCGATCTCCGTGACCATGACCCAGGCCCTGTCCTCGGGCCAGAGCAGGTTCGGGGATTGCGGCCAGTACGGGTCGCGGTTCCAGGGGGCGTCCTGAATCCACGAGACGTCCGTGAAGTCCCGCGGGGCGGCGGCGAACAGGAAATAGTCGCGCCCCGGGAGCGACAGCCGCGAGTTCTTCATTGTCTTTGCGGGCAGCAGGCCGGCTCCGGAACGGTGCGCCATCATGAGCTTCCCAAGGATCCCCGGAAGCGGTCTCCGGACCGCGGTGAGCGGACGGTATCCGGC